>CAZUXG010000006.1:0-41556 GCA_964623985.1 uncultured Thermodesulfobacteriota bacterium
GTTAACGGGATTTTTCCCGAAGGAGCCAATAAACTGTTGGTGGTGGTCTCTTATCTGCTCTGCGTGTTCGGTTTTGCCAAGGCCGCGATCATGCCGTTCCATAGCTGGTTGCCAGCAGCCATGGTTGCGCCAACCCCGGTCAGTGCCTTGTTGCATGCCGTTGTCGTTGTTAAGGTCGGGGTCTTTTCGATCTGTCGGGTGATGCTTTCGGTCTTTGGCGTGCAGATGCTTCAGGATCTTAATCTGGGGATGTTTACGGCTTATTTTGTCTCTTTTACAATCATTACGGCCTCAATTATCGCCTTGAGTAAAAGTAATCTCAAGGCTCGGCTCGCCTATTCTACGGTCAGTCAGCTCTCCTATATTATCCTCGGTGTCGCCATGCTGACGCCGAACAGTATAACCGGTGGCCTTATCCATATTGCCAACCATGCTTTTTCCAAGATAACGCTGTTTTTCTGTGCTGGAGCGATTTTTGTTGCTTGTGGTAAAAAGGATATCAAGGAGTTTGGGGGGCTTGGTTACCGGATGCCGATTACCATGATCGCTTTTGGTCTGGCTTCCTTAAGTATGATTGGGGTGCCGGGCTCCGCTGGTTTTGTGACCAAGTGGTTTCTCGCTCTAGGGGCTATGGATATAGGTAGTATTGGCCTGTTGGTGGTATTGTTGGCCAGTAGTTTACTTAATGCGGGATATTTTGTACCGATATTTCTCAAAGCCTTCTTCGGCAAAGTGGCACCGGCCGATCAAGGTTTAAGTGGTTCGTTGGAGAATAAGCCCTTGATCATGTTCATGGTGGTCCCGCTCCTGATAACCAGTATCATTTCAATTATTCTCGGTATCTACCCTGATCTCTTTCTTAAGATTATTAACGTAATGGTGGGAGCATGATGGCTCAATTATTAAGTTATCTGCAGGCTCATGCGAAAGTTTTAAAGTGGGTTTTCTTTACTTATTTACTGGGGACTTTATTCTTTGATTTCCTGATTGAAAGACCCCATCCCCATTTCTGGGGTGATTCGATTATCGGTTTCTGGGCTCTCTTTACGATTTTTGGTTGCCTGGGGATGATCGTTTTTTGCAAGGGGCTCTCGCACGTGTGGCTGGCCCAGCGTGAAGATTTCTACGATAGTGAGGACTCAGATAATGATGAGTAGTACGATTTTTCTTCATCCGGCCTCCTATTTTATTCTAGGAGCGCTGTTACTGCCGATTTTCACCCGCTTTAAAATGCAGAAGGTTATTCTGATCGCGGTACCCTTGTTGGCTTTTTGGCAGATTCATAATCTACCTGAGAGTTTTGGTATTTGCAACTTCATGGGTTTTGAGCTTATCTTTGGCAGGGTTGATAAACTTACTTATGTTTTTCTCCATGTCTTTACTATAATGGCCTTAATTGGGGCTATCTATTGTCTGCATGTCAAGGAGACCGGCCACCATATCGCAGCATTTCTTTATGTTGCCGGTTCTCTGGGGACGACTCTGGCCGGGGATTATCTGACTATCTTTATCTTCTGGGAGTTGATGGCCTTTGCTTCAACCTTTTTGATCTGGTATCGCAAAAGAAAACGTTCGATCGAAGCCGGGTATCGTTACCTGCTGGTGCATACCGCCGGGGGCCTGATTCTCTTGGCCGGCATCTTTCTCCGCTACCAGAATTGTCATGATTTAAGTTTTGCCCAGATTGCGGTCGAAGGAGCGACGACGGCCGACTATCTGATTATGGTCGGTTTCATGCTCAATGCTGCAGTCCCGCCGATTCACGCCTGGCTTCCGGATGCCTATCCCGAAGCGACTGTGACCGGGGCGGTTTTTATGTGCGCCTTTACCACCAAAACGGCGGTCTATGTTCTGGCCCGGGCTTTTCCCGGTTTCGAAATGCTGGCTATTATGGGAGCCATCATGGCCCTTTACGGGGTTGGCTACGCGGTCATTGAAAATGATGCACGTCGGATATTAGCTTACCATATCGTCAGTCAGGTCGGGTACATGGTTTGCGGTATTGGTATCGGTACGGCCATGGCTGTCAACGGTGCTTGTGCTCACGCCTATGCTCATATCCTTTACAAAGCCTTGCTCTTTATGGGGGTTGGTGCGGTCCTTGAGATGACCGGTAAATCAAAACTCAACGAGCTCGGCGGCCTTTATAAGAGAATGCCGTGGGCCATGGTCTTTACGGTGATCGGCGGGGTGGCGATCTCCGGCTTTCCACTAACCAGCGGATTTATCAGTAAATCGATGATTATCGCTGCGGCCGGTGTCGACCATCGTACCTTTTTACTGGTCATGTTGAGTCTCGCAGCAGTCGGAACTTTTCTTTCGGTCGGTATCAAACTGCCTTACTTTATCTGGTTCGGTAAGGATTCCGGGGTTAAAGCCAAAGAGGCTCCCTGGAATATGAACCTGGCCATGGTCATCGCTTCCTTTATGTGTATATTTTTGGGGATCTATCCAGAATATCTCTATCGGATGCTGCCCTTCCCGGTGTATTACCATCCCTATACTGCCTACCATATCTCTGAAACCCTGCAGATTTTAGGATTTACTGGTTTGGGTTTCTACTTGATGGTTAAATATCTGCATCCAGAGCCCAAGAGCAGTCTCGATGTTGATTGGTTTTACCGTAAAGGGGCGCTGGTTTTCATGTGGGTTGCCTGTAAACCGATCAGCATTGCCAATGACTGGGTTGGTGAGGTCTATCGTACTGTGGGTCTCCGTTTTACCAAGGCCGTGGCCAAAGCTCTTTCCTGGTTTGATTGGGAGGGGATAGACTGGGCCGTCGATAATTCCGCCAAAGGGGTTGTCCAAGGCGGTGACAAGATGCGAACCCTGCAGACCGGTAAGATTCAGCAGTATATCGGTGGCGCTGTCGCAGCCCTGATGATTGTTCTGCTGGTTGTGGTATTTTTATAAAAGTTTTAAAATTTTGACGACAAACTCCGAATCTGGGGGGCAATCGTTTTTACCTAGATATTTAATTTTTCTAGTCTAGAGACTTTGATTATGCACATGGAAAAATATCTGCTCCTCAACACCCTGAGCTATCCGGTTCTTTCATTGATTATGCTTGTTCCGCTGGTTGGAGGTTTGATCAGCATCTTGATAAAGGATGAACAGCACCTTAAGGTCTTCGGTTTGCTGGTGACCTTGGTGACCTTTATTATCTCGCTTCCGCTCTATACCTGTTTCGACTTGCATACGGCTAAATATCAGTTTGCTGAATTAAGACCCTGGTTTTCTTTACTCAAACTCAACTATGTGGTTGGGGTTGATGGTATCAGTGTGCTTCTGGTGTTACTAACCACCTTTATCATGCCCTTTTGTATCCTTTGCTCCTGGCGTTATATTGCTAAGCGTTTAGGGGAGTTTATCTTTGTTGTTCTGGTTATGGAGACTGCTATGATCGGGGTCTTTATCAGCCTTAACACGGTGCTCTTCTATATCTTCTGGGAAGCTATGTTGATTCCCATGTTTCTCCTGATTGCGGTTTGGGGCGGGGCGCGTAAGGATTACGCCTCGGTCAAGTTTTTCCTCTATACCCTGTGTGGCAGTATTTTTCTGTTGGTCGCGATCGTTGCCCTCTATATTAAAACCGGAACCTTCTTTATCCCGGCCCTGATGGATCAGGAGTACTCTTTCGTTTATCAGATGTGGATTTTCCTGGCTTGTGCTCTCGCTTTTGCGATCAAGATTCCGATGTATCCGCTTCATACCTGGTTGCCGGCCGCTCATGTGGAAGCGCCGACTGCGGGTAGTGTTATTTTGGCAAGTATCCTGTTGAAAATGGGGGGCTACGGTTTCCTGCGCTTTTGTTTGCCGATGGCTCCGGCCGCAACCCTTTACTGTATGCCCTACCTGATCGCTTTATCGTTGATTTCGATTATCTTCGGCGGTTACTTGGCTTTGGGGCAGACCGATATCAAAAAATTGATCGCCTACTCCAGCGTCGGCCACATGGGTTTTGTAACCTTGGGGATTTTTCTGCTTAATGACCAGGGCTTAAAAGGTGCCATTCTGCAGATGATTAATCACGGGATTACGACCGGTGGACTCTTTATCATGGTCGGTATGATCTATGAGAGAACCCATAGTCGGGAGATTGCCGACAACTCGGCTCTGGGGATGATAGTTCCCATCTATGTCACATTTCTTGGGATTTTCTGTCTTTCATCCCTGGCTTTTCCCGGAACCAACAGCTTTGTCGGGGAGTTTCTGGTACTGCTCGGGGCTTTCAAGAAGAGTACTCTGGTCGGTTTTTTGGCGATTCCCGGGGCAATTCTGGCCGCTGCCTATATGTTGAGGCTACTCCAGCGCATGGTCTGGCATAATTCCGATGGTCATGCCCATCATCATGACGAAAATGAGGGTGAAGATCACGGTCATGCCCTGACCGATCTTGATTTCCGTGAAATTTCGATGGTTGTGGCTCTCACGTTTTTCGTTTTCTGGATCGGCCTCTATCCGACCCCACTATTGAAGATTATGGATGCCAGTGTGGCTCATCTGCTTGGGCAGATTTCCGCTGGCGGTGCGGCGCTACCGGTTGATCCTCACGCCGCTCACCATTCCATGCTGGAGCTCGGTAGCTGGTTTAAACAGGCGATGACCTTTTAAAAGGTTGTTTAGTGCCAAAATAACGGTTGTATCTATTATCAATATCGTTGTTGATATTTAATTGCAGGTAAATAAAATGCAAGTAATGCTCATTCTTCCTGAACTTGTTCTGATTGTCATGGTGCTGGTTCTTTTTATTGCATCACTGAAAAAGATACAGGGTGCGGCCTTAACCCGTATGGTTCTGGTCGGTGCCTTTCTGGCTCTGGTCGCGACAGTCCTCAGTTTTGGTGTCAGAGGTACCATTTTTGTCGGGGCATATCAGGTTGACGGCCTCTCTCAGTTAATAAAATTTCTTCTCTGCAGCGGCCTTTTTCTGGTCTTCTTTATGTGCCGTGGTTTGAGTGGTATTGAAGAGGAGATGCAGAATGAGTTCTATCTTTTTCTCTCTTTAAGCACCTTAGGCTTGGTTATGATGAGCAGTGCAGTCGAGCTCTTAACTATTCTCGTCTGTCTCGAAATCTCATCCTATGCTCTTTATGTCGTGATCTCTTTTCGCCGAAGTGAAGGGCGTCGCAGTGAGGTTGAGGCGGGCATCAAATATGTGTTGTTTGGGGCTGCGGCAACCGGGATCTCGCTTTTTGGTTTAAGTTATATCTTTGGTCTGACCCATACGACCTATCTGAATGAAATCAGTACCCAGTTGCCAAAGATGATGAGTAGTCAACCGATGGCAGTAATCGGCATGGTCTTGATGCTGTGCAGCTTTTTCTATAAACTGGCGATGTTTCCGATGCATGCTTGGACCCCGGATATCTATCAGGGGGCATCCAATGAGACTACTACATTTATTGCAACTTTGCCGAAAATAGGTGCGGCCGCGTTGCTCATCCGTCTGATTAGTATGACCGGTACCGGGATTTCAGAGTTTACCTGGGTCCTCGCAGTTCTCGCAGTTCTTTCCATGACCTTTGGTAATCTGGCCGCTTTGGTGCAGGACGATATTAAACGCTTGTTGGCCTATTCGAGTATTGCTCATGCCGGCTATATGATGATTGGTCTTTTGAGTGGAAATCAATTGGGTATGGCTGCGGTGATCTACTATATAGCCGGTTACGTTTTGATGAATCTGGCCTGTTTTATGGTTATCTATCATATCGCTCCGCGGGGTGAAAATATCACGTTCGCGGATCTCAAAGGTCTTCATCGGCGCTCACCGGTACTGGCCTTTACTCTGGCTGCCGGGGCTTTCGGGATGGCTGGTATTCCACCGACGGTCGGTTTTACCGGTAAGTTTATTATCTTTACGGCGGCCTTGGAAAAAGGTTTTTACGGTCTGGTAGTGATCGCTATGGTCAATGCCGCAATTTCGGCATTTTACTACCTGAAGATGGCGCGGGCGGTTTATTGTCAGGGAGAAGAAGGGGAAGTTCAGGCTCTGCAGCTGGGTTTTGGAGTCAAAGTCTTTGGCGCTTTTTTGATTCTTGCAATTATTATTGTTGGTATCATGCCGCAGGGTTTGATGAATCTGGCTGATCAGGCCGTGGCAGCACTTTTGTAGAAGGCGATTCTGGTAAAAAAATAATGGATCTAAAAGGGCAGTTTTAACTGCCCTTTTTTTATGCATTTTGTTCAAGAGTGGTTGAAAGAGGCCTAGGTTTTGTGCTAGAGAGGGTTTGCTATAGTAAATCAGCTTTCTTAGATTCTCAATATAAATAGTGTTAATGGACTTTAATCCTTTGCTTGTTTACCGCAGCGGCTCAAAAAAACTGCTGATTGTTTTTATCATTGTTTTAATGTCGGTACTTGGCGGTGCCGGGGTTATTTATGGTGCTGGTGGCGAGCTGCCGGTTGAGAAGCGCTACAATGAGGTAAAGGCACTCTATAATCGTTTCATGGCAAATCCTAATGGTTGGGGCCAACGCCGTCGTTGGGAAGCTTTGATTAAGGATTTTGATGGTCTGGCCCGAAACTATCCACGTAGTAAAAGGGCGGATGACGCGCTTTATCTGGCTGCCGGCCTTTACACATCGCTTTATAACTACTCCGATTGGTCATCCGATCTACAGCAGGCGGCAAGACGCTATAAAATGCTGCTTAAGGGCTATGGTCAGAGTCGTTTGGCTGATGATGCTCTCTACAATCTTGGAGCGATAGCTCTCAAATTAAATGATAAGAAAAAAGCCCGGGAACAATGGCAGCTCTTGCTGCGGGATTTTCCTGAATCCGATATGCGGGAAAGAACTCGGGTCAGTCTTCATGATTTGAGCTCTCCTAGAACCCCAAAGATCGTCAAGAAAAACCAGATTCTGAGAAAAAAACCAAAAATAAGCAAGGCTCAATACCGGCAAGGCGGCAGTCGTGAACCGGTCGATCAAGTCAAAAAAGCAAAAAAAATCAAACGGAAAGAGCTTTCCCGAATCCTCGATTTGCGTCATTGGTCATCGCCAACCTATACCCGGGTTGTCATTGATCTTGATCGGGAGACGGAATTCACCAAGGGTATCCTTAAAGACAGGCATAACAGTAAAAAAACCAAATCGATCTATCTGAATCTGGCGGATGCCGTGATTCCGGAAATCACCAAGGAGGTGCTGATTAATGATGGTATCCTGCAACGGGTTAAGGTTTCCCAATTCAACACGCGTACGGTGCGAGCTGTCGTTCATGTTGCCGACATTGATCACTACAAAATCTTTGCTTTAAGTCATCCACCCAGAATTGTTATTGATGTGATCGGGGGAGACTATAAAAAGGCCAGAAAGAAGAGGCCCAAGCCGGACCCGTTAAATAATGTTGGGAAACCGGGGACCCCGAGTTTGGCGCAGCAGTTAGGGCTAGGAGTCGGAACTATTGTTATTGATGCCGGCCATGGTGGTAAAGATCCAGGTGCACTTTCAGCTGGGGGGAGCAAAGAGAAGGATGTTGTTTTTGATATTACGCAAAGGTTGAAGGTGGTTTTGCAGAAGCGCCTCAAATGTCGGGTGGTCACCACAAGAGATCGGGATCGATTTATTCCTCTAGAGGAAAGAACCGTGATTGCCAACACGACAAAGGCGGATCTTTTCATCTCGATTCATGCTAATGCCAGTCGTAACCGTCGTGTACATGGAGTTGAGACCTATTTTCTTAATCTTTCAACCGACAAAGAAGCGATGGAACTGGCGGCTTTGGAAAATGCGACCTCGACTAAAAATATCGGCCAATTACAGTCGATTCTCAACGACCTCATGCAGAACTCCAAAATCAAGGAGTCGAGTCGTCTGGCTTGTTGCGTGCAGGAAGCATTGGTGAAAAGCTTAAGAAAGTCATATAGTGATGTTAAAAATTTAGGTGTCAAACAGGCGCCATTTTATGTCTTGATTGGGGCCCAGATGCCCAGTATCTTGGTTGAGGTCTCTTTTATTTCAAATAAAATGGAAGCCCAGCGTTTGGTTACGAAGGCCTATCGACAGAAAATCGCCGAAGGTCTGGCCGATGGTGTACAGAAATATATTAGCGAGATCAAACTCGCCCGCAATTTTAGGGCCCCGCTTTACTAAAGAAAGTAATTAACCGAGCCTTGCCGTAAATAAAATAGAGGTAAAAATGATCGAACAAAAATTTGTTTTACGGGACGATGAAATTCCTCGGCAGCGTTCTTAACCATGTTCTTTTGCACCAGACTATCATCGGTCTTGAGGCTAAAAAACAACTGGCTCTGGCCGGATTAGGTTTCCCAATGATATTGCCCAAAAATAATTGGTTGAGACGTTGGTCTCAGAAAAAACAGAGGCGCTTGAGGTTTCTGTTGATTTTTTGCATGATGGCTGGTGCCAGTTTACTTTTTGGTCACTATTTTCCTGTAGATCAGCCTTCCGCATCAATACCCGATGCGGCAACTTCCTTTTCACAAACGTCCCTTGGGGGCCTAGAGAAGAGCTTGGCAGTTGAAGATGAGCCGGTCAGCAAAGAAGAGCTTCCCGGTACCGTAAAGAGGGGCGATACCTTAACTTCTTTACTTGGTAATTATTTCAGTGACCGGGATATCTACCGTTTGGCAAAAGAGTGTGAAAAAACCTTTCCGGTTCGAGATTTCTGTGCCGGCCGGCATTACTGCCTATTCCTGGAAGATGGTAGTTTTAAATGTTTTACGTATGAAATTGACGGTGATGATCAACTGCTCATCAGTTATGAAGATGATGAGTTTGCGATCAGCAAAGAGGCGATTGCCTACCAGGTAGAGCGAAGTGCGATCAGCGGGACGATTGAGAGCTCGCTTTTCTTAACCGTTTCCCGGTTGAGAGAGGGGCCGGAGCTGGCTTTTCGCCTGGCCGATATCTTTGTCTGGGATATCGATTTTATGCGCGATCTGCGGCCGGGAGATGCATTTCGGGTGCTTATTGAAAAACGTTATCGAGACGGGGTTGCCGCCGGTTACGGCCGTTTGCTGGCGGCTGAATTTTTTAATCAGGGGGAGAGTTATCGGGCGGTCTACTTTGCCGATAAAGAGCTTGAAGCCTATTATGATACCGAGGGGCGAAGTTTAAAAAAAGCTTTTCTTAAAGCCCCTCTTTCCTACAGCCGTATCTCTTCGGGGTACAGCAATCGCCGCCTGCATCCAGTTTTGAACGTCTGGCGACCGCACCGGGCAATCGACTATGCTGCACCCGTCGGGACGCCGATAAAGGCGGTGGCCAATGGGGTTGTAACCCAGCGCAGTTACGACAAAAATAATGGCAACAAAGTGCGTCTCCGCCATGCCAATCAGTATGAGACGACCTATATCCATCTCAGTCGTTTTGGTCGCGGCATTAAGGTCGGTAAAAAAGTTATTCAAGGTCAGGTTATCGGCTATGTCGGAGCGACCGGACTGGCGACGGGGCCGCATCTTGATTATCGGGTCTTCAAAAACGGACAACCCATCAACCCTTTAAAGATTGAACGTATCCCGTCAGCTCCTTTGGCCGAGCCGGTGCTTCCCGAATTCAAACTCCGGGTTCAGGAGTATTTCGAATTTCTCGACCGTGAAACCTTTGGTTCAGCCTGTAATACCTCCAAGTAGCTGGTGCAGCCTTTTTTACTTCGTTCTTTAATTTGGGGTTGAGGTTGAGGTTTAAAGTTTTATAAACTACCGGGAACTTGTGGTGCATGTGGCACTGAAATTCCTGGGCTAACTTAAAAAACCCTGTAGCGAACTTCGCCACAGGGTTTTTTGTTGTGAAATGATAGTTCTGATGGTTTATCTGAGGAAACCCCAGATGATCAAAAACAGACAAAGGATGCCGACGGAGACGCCGGTAATACCGATTATCTGACCGATGGCTCCAGAAAGAACGCCATGGTGTCGGGCTTTATAGTTGTCGAGCAGGCCTTTCTCCTTGAGGCGTTTAAACTGGGCCGGGCGCTCTTTTTCCATCTCGTAACCGCTGGTAACTCCGGTGAAGATGACTTGATCCATGGGGAATTTTTCCGGTCGGATGTGGGCGTTGAAGAAGTGGAGCGTAAAGATGAAGGCCGCGGCCAGCAGGGCGACATCAGAGTGGACGATGATGGCCACGTTAAAGGTCCAGCCCGGCATGAATTGAGCGAAAAATTCAGGTATCCAGAGCATCAGTCCGGAAAAACCGATGGCTAACATACTCCATAAGAGGGCGAGAAAGTCAAATTTTTCCCAATATGTCCAACGGTCGAATTGTGGTCCTTTTCCAGTCCCGAAAAACCATTTACACATATCTACAAAATCTTGCCCGTCCTTGATGCGGGGAAAGAGCGAATCGGGTCCGAAAAGATTACCGAAGAAATTTTTACCGGTCTGTTTAAAGAACAGAAAATAGATGTTCCAAGTAATTGTGATGGTTAAATAGACGAAGGTTAGAATCGCACACCAGCGATGTATCGGACTGGCCATCTGGGGACCGCCCAGGATTTGCGAGAGGCCAATCGCGCCAAGGGGGGCATCGATAAACTTTAAGGGTAGGCCGGAGAAAGTCAGTCCCAGGAAGCTGATCATCATGATAAAGTGAAGCGCCTTTTCCAGCAATGTGAAACGCCGATAGAAGACCCTGGGGTTGTGGAATTCACGGAAGATACCCTGACGGATAAGCTTGTTTTTTTCAATGTAGCTGCGCATTAACCACAACAGGGTGTGGATCAAAAAAATGGCAAAAATGAAGCCTAATGGAGCAGTCATTGCGATAAAGGTCCAGTAAAGAATCGGATAGTTTTTGCGATCGTGATGGGTGGCATGAGGGGCGTATTTGACGAAATTTGCGCTTACCTGATCATGACATTGGCCACAAGTTTTAATCAGGCCTTCAGTTGAGATGGATGATTCAGGATTATCGATAGGCAGCTGTTTGTGGGCGGTATGACAGTCGGCACAACCGGCAACCGCATTTGTGCGACCTAAGTGTTCAACTTTGCCGTGGAACTCTTGGATGTATGATTGAAAGGCCTGGCTACTTAAGTTGTTACGTTCCATCATCTCTTTATTGTCATGGCACTGTTTACAGCTGTAGGTGCTGAATTTATGGGCCCTTAAGGCACTTGCCGAATTTTTATCTTTGACTTTAAGTTCGATAATATTGTGTAACCCATGACAGTCGGCGCAGGAGGGGGCATCGGGATTGCCGGCTATCAGGCTCTGGCCGTGAATGCTCAGCATGTAGTCGGCGTTATCGTGACAACCGCTGCACATCTGGACTGATTTGCCTTTGTCATTCATGAAGGAGGCCAAGTCATGGATGTTGGCGTGACAATCTGTACAGCAAACATCGTTATCAACATGAACCGATTGAGCATGCTGTTTAGCGGCATTCCGATGGCAGAAGCCGCAGTTGACCGGCTGCATGGGGACTTCGCATTCGGCATGTTTCTCCAGATCCCAGATATCACGGTGGCAACTGGTGCAGGCGTTGGCTCCATGGACGGATGCAGCAAAGGTTCCGGAATCTATTTCATCATGACATTCAAGACATTGGTCGACCGAAATACATTCCAGGCAGATATTTTCAGGATCGACCTGTTTGGCCAACGACTTTTTACTGATTCCAGTTCCGAGAATGAATGTGACAATCAGCAGTAACAAAAGGGGTAAGCGGAAGGATTTTTTAGGCGCTTTCATAAATTTTAGCGATCCTTAATCTACAGCTGATAGTTGGGTATTTGTTCTTGAGGGATTTTTTAATCGGTTTTAGATCTGGTGTAGTGGATCTCTTTGAAAAAGGAAGATGTGAGTTGTGTCTATAAGAAACACGAATCGTCGGCTAGCCGACCGTGTATTTTACAATACGTAACTAATCGCTGAGTTCAGAGTTGGAATTCAACGGCAGTGTATCTGGATATGTAATTTTCTGTACGGTATTTAGAGCACCGTATGCATTGATATGTCAAATTAAGGCAGGCACCGTCCGGTGCCTGCCTACTTTACTTAACTAAACTTTTAGGGTCTGTTGAAGAAACAGACAAAGAGATCCAAACTAAATTTTGAGAACCAACATCAGGGCGATAACCAGGGCGTAGATGACCAGAGATTCGATCATGGCCAGACCAATAATCATCGGAGTGGTAATTTTGCTGGCGGCACTGGGATTACGACCAATGCTGTCAAGGGCAGATTTAAGTCCCAAGGCCTGACTGATAGCTCCACCGAAAGCGGCTACGCCGATGGCGAAACCGGCACCATAAGCCAGGTTGGTTACATCATAACTGCCGGCGGCTGCTGCAGCTACTGTTTCGGCTGCTTCACTCGCCAGTGCGGCGCTGGCTACACACAAGGTTGCGATCGCGGTAACGATCTGGACTACTCTTTTCATGTTGTCACCTCCTTCTTGTTTTTCAGGTTATTTATTAAAACCTGGTATCTCTATTTGTTGTGATACCAAGGTTTGACGGTGAATGGGGTTTCTTCGGGGCTTAGTGGTCGTGGGAGATCGCCCCCTGGAAATAGGCCAGCGAGAGTAGAGTGAAAACAAAGGTTTGAACGATTGCCACGAACAAGCCCAGGAAAGCGATCGGTACCGGGACCAGAATGGGGGCCAACATGACGAAGATGGCAAACACCAGATGGTCTCCCATGATATTGCCGAAAAGCCGCAGGGAGAGTGACATGGGCCGCGCCAGATGGCCGATAATCTCAATCGGAAGCATCAAAGGTGCGAGCCAGGGAAAAGGGCCGACAAACTGTTTCAGGTATTTGACGCCATGCTCTTTCCAGCCGAAATAGTGGGTCATGCAGAAGACTGTCAGGGCGCAGGCAACTGTGGTATTGAGGTTGCCGGTGGGCGGATTGAACCCGGGAACCAGGCCGGCAAGGTTGGAAAACAGGATAAAAAATACACCACCTCCGATAACCATGAGAAAATTTCTTGCGACATGGCTGCCAAGGCTGTCGGTAATCAGTTTAAGGATTGCTTCGACTAGCGTTTCTAAAAAATTCTGGAGAGTGAATCCGGCTTTCGGGATGATCAGATCTTCCAGATTGCCGTTGCGGATCTTTCGGGTTCCAACCAGAACCATGATGACGATGATCAGTGCGACAAGAATGGCATTGGCAACATGTTCGGGCAGGGTGTTGAGGCCGGGGATTAAACCTACCCAGGTGATCGTTGGATCGTGATGCATGATCTTTCCTCTACTATTAAATGATGGTGGTTAATATTTTTTATTCATGGTGTTTTTCAGACACTGGAGAAATCTGAAAAAAACTTAGTTTTCGGACTTGATTTCGTTTCTGGGCTTACTGAAGACCAAACCCGCCATGGTTTCAAAGGCAATGCCGCCGAAGAGGGCGGAAAAGCCGATCAGAAAACCAATGGGCTGACAGAGCTTGGTCAGGATTACGGCGATTGTTAAAATTGCCGGCCCTAAGGTGATGAGTAACAGCTTAAGGCCCAGTTTTCCGGCCGCCTTGAGATCAATTGCCTGATTAGTGATTCCCGAGAAAGCCTTGCCGAGAAAAATAGTGAGCAGCAGGAAATAGACAAAGGCCAGGAGCCCGCCGATGGCTACTCCCACAAAGTCAATCTGCTTGATATCAAGCAATAGGGCGATTAGGGTGAGGGCTACGGTTATGACGAGGATGAAAATATTGATACGCAACAGTTTTCGGTCTTTCATCTTGTCAGTTGCCTATTGTCCTTCGGCATCCTCTTTTTCCTGCTCCCGTTCAAGACTTTTCAAGGCCAGATAGAGGCGTTTGAAGCCGGCTGCAACCCCGCATAACAGAAGAAAGATTGTCAACCATGGTGAGGTTTCCAACCAGCGATCCAAGTAGTATCCGGCAACCACTCCGATGGCTACCGAAAACCCCAATTCAAGACCTACCGTGCTATAGCGGCTGACTTGGTTAAAGACCTCTTTGAATTTGGGTTCAGGTTTCACTGGCACCCGTCTTCCTCACTCTTTTTTGCGATTATCGGCCACTTTAGAGGGGGCGGCGCCGCATCTTCATTGTTAAAGAGCACTCATAACTAAATTGTGCGCTCCATTAACATGGCCTTTAAAGTGAAGTCAAGTTCAAATCTCAGCAAGGCTCATCTTGACCGCTTCAAGGGTCAGATCGAGGTCGTCCTGGCTATGTGCGGCCGATACGAATCCAGCCTCAAATTGTGACGGCGCCAGATAGATATGGCGTTTTAACATGCTGGCAAAAAATCTTGCGAAACGTTTACAGTCCGAGGTCTGGGCCGCCTCATAATTATAGACCGAAGCGGCGGTAAAATAGGTGCAGAGCATCGAGCCGACACGGGTGCAGTAGTGGGGGATGCCATGTTCAGTCAGGAGGGTGTTAATGCCATCGCCAAGATAGGCTGAACTCTTCTCAAGTTCGGGATAGGGATTCTCTTTTTTCAAGATTCGCAGAGTTTCGAGCCCGGCCGCCATGGCCAGCGGGTTGCCCGAGAGGGTGCCGGCTTGATAGACTTTCCCTAAGGGGGCTAAATGCTCCATAATCTCACGGCGACCGCCAAAGGCTCCAACCGGCAGGCCGCCGCCGATAATCTTTCCGAGACAGGTGAGGTCAGGCTTTATGTTGTAGAGGGTCTGGGCGCCGCCGTAAGCGACCCGAAAACCGGTCATGACCTCATCAAAAATGAGAACAATGCCGGTTTTTGTGCAGCGTTCCCGCAAACCTTCCAGAAAACCGGGTTGCGGGGGAATGGTTCCCATGTTACCGGCAACCGGTTCGACTATGATTGCGGCAATTTCATTGCCGCAGGTCATCAGTAATTCGTCGATTGAGTCCAGATCGTTGTAAACCGCTGAAAGGGTATTGCTGGTAAATTCGGCCGGGATTCCGGCACTATCGGGAACGCCAAGGGTTAAGGCCCCGGATCCGGCCTCAATGAGAAGGGCATCGACATGACCGTGGTAACCGCCAGCGAATTTTATTATTTTCTTCCGGCCGGTAAAGCCCCGGGCCAGGCGGATAGCGCTCATGGTGGCTTCGGTGCCTGAATTGACCATTCGTACCATCTCCAGACTTGGCAACGCTTCGCAGAGCTCTTCAGCCATCTCGATTTCAAGGATGGTCGGGGCCCCGAAACTAGACCCTCGGGCAACTCTTTCGCGGACTGCGTAGACGATTGCCGGATGAGCGTGACCCAGAATCATCGGGCCCCAGGAACCAACGTAATCGATGTATTCGTTGCCGTCGACGTCATAAATCTTGCTTCCTCGCCCCCGAATAATGAAGGGTGGGTCAAGATTAACTGAGCCATAGGCGCGAACCGGACTGTTGACCCCACCGGGAATTACTTTACGGGCGCGAGCAAAAAGTTTTTGGGAAATTATCTGGGTCATATTCTGTTCCTTAAATACATATAGTTTGTTGTTTATGGGGGTAATCAAAGATTGTAACCGTAGCTTACTTTTAATCAACAATTGAAGTTTTGTCAAATATGAGAATAGAGGGCTGGAATCCCGGTATCTCGTCACTGTATTTAGGCCGCTGGCCAAGTTGTATTTTACAAGGGCATCATCCCGGCGAAAGCCGAAAATCTAATGATTTCAACATGCTTCGGAGGTTGGGCCAAGTTCGGGATGCCATTTTTGGACTTTTTGAGGTAGTATTACATATACAAAATAAAACTGTTGCATTACGAGGAAAGAAAGTGTAATTGGGCACAAGATAATGATTACTCTGTTGCACGCCCTTGCCGGAGAAAATTTTCGATCACTTTCTCAGTCTGCTTGACGTGGAAGATCGCGACGAGATTTGTACGACGGTCGAGGGTGCGTAACAGTTGTTTATATTCTACGATGCCGAGCCCCTTCGGCTAATCAAGTAAAGGAGTATTTTTTGTGTGGAAAATTGATGTTGTAAGGCAGTGAAACTCTAAAATATTTTGAGGAGCAAAGCATGAAAATAAAAACTTTTATTAGCGTATTGACCATAACTTTTTTAAGTACAGCTACTTCTGTTATGGCGGAAACCGCTGTCCGGGAAGATCACAGCCTTTTTTTAACCTGGGTATTTTTGGGAATCTGTGGCCTGATCATCGTACTTCAGATCCTCAAGGGGATGCAAAATTAAAGTAAGTCGAGCAGATTATTTATAACGACATGTTTAGGAGGTTGCGTAGTTTTCATTATTCCCTGGTTAGATGGAGCATCTATTTATAGGGGCTTTGCTCGGGGTGGTTGCGTTGACTGGTTTTCGCAGACTATGATCGTTGGACAAGAGAATAAGAATATAAGTCTCTAGTTAAAGGAGAAAAATATGCCAAGCACTAAAAAATCACGTTTTCTGCAGCTATGTATCATCGTTATGCTCTTTGCGGTGCCGGTTTCCGGGTATAGTATGGACGATGATGATTGTCTAGGTTGTCACGGCGATGAAGATTCTGTCGCGGCTAATTTATTTATAGATCAGGTTTCGTACGGTGTAACGGACCATGCTGAGTTAGGTTGTACAGGTTGTCATGAAGGAATTTCCGATGAGCACCCGGATGACGGATTGATTCCCGCGCTAGTGGTCTGCGCGGATTGCCACGAAGATATCATGGAAGAGTATCAGGCAGGAACTCATTCTGATCATGCAAAGTGTGGAGATTGTCACAACCCTCACCGGGCATTTGGCTTTGCTGATGTCTGTTGTGCTGACATGAATGATCAATGTGCAGGCTGCCATGATGCCGAAGATATTTACAAGGCTCATAATGAGTGGTTGCCGCAAACTAAGCTGCACCTTGCAATGCTCCCCTGTATTTCATGTCATACTGACTCCGAGTGTCAGATGGTTGTCTGGTATATAGTAAAAGATACTAATGTGGCAAAAATTGCCGACTTTGAATTTGTTGAATATGGTGAACTTGAAAAGTTGGCCATGGGTAAAACTGTTCAGTCTCTGATCGATCTGGATGACGATGATTTTATCTCTAAGGCTGAAATGAAGGTCTTTAATCAGAATCCAAAATATAAGTCTTTTCGTTTACAGGGGAGGCTCTCTTCTGAGTGTGCTTCGCACACCTTGACAACCCTTGATAATCGTTGGGATTGTTGTTTTTGTCACTGTTCAGGTCCGGAATCGATGCAGAAAAGTGTGGTTGCTCTGCCAACCGAGATTGACACTTTTGAAAGAATTGAAGTGGAAGATGGGGCTGTCCTGTCGATATTGAATAACTCACCCGATTTTTATATCATTGGTTCAACCAGGAGTTTTTTACTGAATATAATCGGCCTGTTGATTATATGTGGAGGATTGGCTCTGCCGGTTGGCCATGGTTTCTTGAGATTTTTGACCCGCAAAAATAGACTCGGAAAAGAGGAATAGTTATGGAAAAGAAAAATATGGTCTATCTGAACACAACCACCATTCGCATCTGGCATTGGCTAAATGCTTTAGGTATCATAACTCTATGTCTTTCAGGAGCTCAGATCCGTTTTCCTGAATATATTACCCTGCTGGGAAGCTATAAGTCGGTGATCCTTCTGCACAATACAGCCGGTTATGTTGTTACGGTTTCACTTTTTATCTGGTTTATCTATTACACCTTTGTGACCCGGACTCTGGCCAAACTTTATGTCCCGACTATGGATGACCTTAAAAAGGGAGTAATTAAACAGGTTATATATTACTTCTTTAATTTCTTTTTAGGTAGGGGAGAAAATCCGCATCATCCAACCCCGGATAGTAAATTTAATGCGATGCAAAAGTCAGCTTATCTGGCAGTCATGGTTGGCTTGATGCCACTGGTCTGTGTTACCGGGATATTGTTAACCAACGTCGAACCCGTGCGGCAATACATTGTCGAGATGGGCGGACTGAAGATTTTGGTTAGTTTGCACTTTCTGGTGGGGAGCTCACTGTGTGCATTTCTCTTTACCCATATGTATCTGTCAACCTTGGGACATTCGCCGATGGCCCATATAGTGACAATGTGGACAGGTTGGGAAGAGGAAGTCGAAGGGCACGGGAGTTCAACCGATAGCCACTGATCTGGTATCTATGAGAGGTAAGGCAAGCATTACCTCTCATAAATGAAATAAATTCAGATAAAAATATTCCACCCCAAACCGCTGCTGGCCAGTAGTGGTTTGGGGTGGAATATTTTTATAGGCCTATAATTTTTTTGGAACATTCTCCATAACTAGGCACCCTATTAGTAGGGGACTGGAGCGTAGATTTTGTTTCGACGTTAAGCCACTTCCTTTGTTAAGCCACTTCCCTTGATTTATACTTGAAAGGTATACCTTCCAGCGCCAAGATCGTTTTACCTCTCTTTTGTGCCCCACTACACTTTCTTCCCTCGTAATCCAACAGCTTTATTTTGTATATGTAATACTACCCCGAAAAAGGTATTGCAACTTTAAGTTTTTTGTTGTAGTTAGCACAGATTACTAGTGGGGGTTAAAGGTCATAGCCTAAGTAAGAATCTGGCTGGATTTGGCTCTGCTCTTTACGAAAAGCTTGCCCCGTTTGACCGCAATTTGATTTGTGGAATTGTTGTGGTATACTTCTCATAAAGAAGTATTGGTGTTTTAAACTGAATTTTATTTGTTAAACGGAGAAGATAAATGCAACTCGATTTCCAGGTTCTGCCCCTGATTTCCCGGAAAAATGTTTTCTGGTCAGCATGTTTGTTTAGCTTGTTTTCAGCACTGGTTTTCGGGCCGGCAACGGTATTTTCAAAAACCGTAACCATTAATGTGAAACATGATAAAATTTACGATGAAAACCAGTGTCTGGAGTGTCACGATTCTTTTTCTGCGGAGCAATTTGCTGATTCCAGTCATGGCTCAAACTCCTGTACTTCCTGCCATGTGGATATAATCGATATCGAAAAACATTCCGAAGGTATTCACAGGCCTATGCCGGTTGACTGCGGTATCTGTCATGAAAGAATCGCGGCAGAGTACGAAACCAGCTACCATAAACTCCACCAGGATATGGATTGTAGTGCCTGTCACTCAGACATTCATACTGCCGGGATCTGGAATCAGGACAAAACCAAGATCATTGAGAAGTGTACGGTATGTCACGAGAATGATGACTATGTTGCGAGCGGACACGATGCTGCGGTGCTCAGGGGAAACCGTGATTCCGCAGTTTGCTCTGACTGTCACGGGTTGCATAATACGCGTCGTTTGCATACCGATCTTGGTCGCTACCCCGAAGAAGCCAGGGTTTTTTATAATGTGACTTGTATCCGTTGCCACGCTGACAAGGAGATGATGAAACGCAACAATCTTTCAACGACAGTGGTTAACACCTATGAGCATACCTATCATGGTAAAATCCAGAAACTTGGTTATGCAACTCATGTTGCTGGTTGCTCAGACTGTCATACTTATCATAACATTCTTCCTCAATCAGATCCGAAATCTTCTATTCATCCCGATAACTTGGTGAAAAACTGTGGCAAGTGCCATCCGAAAGCCAATGCTAACTTTGTCTCCTATAAAGCCCACGCTGATTTTCATGATAGAACAGAAAATCCCGTTCTTTTCTGGACAGTTGTGGCGATGACCACACTTCTTGTGGTGGTCTTTGTTTTTTTCTGGGTACACACTCTACTCTGGTGGCGCAAAACCTACTGGAGGAACCAGCGTTTGCGGGTTCAGGGGCACATTATTGATCCCCATGTTGCAAAAATTGATAAGCCCGGTGAGTACTATACCAGGTTTCCGGTGTCCCACAGGTTCATGCATTTTATTTTGATCGTGTCATTTTTCGGCCTCGTTTTGAGTGGCCTTCCGCTGAAATTCTCGAGTGCCCCATGGGCTCAGGCCGTAGTTGGATTTCTTGGCGGGGCCAGCACCGCTGGATTCATCCACCGCTTTATGGCCGGTATATTGATTATACTGTTTTTGATCGCTTTCGCCCTTTGTATCCGTTTCCTCTTCGATAAGAAAAATGGAGAGACCTTTTGGAAAAGGCTTTTCGGACCGGATTCGTTGTGTCCCCGCTTAAAGGATTGGGAAGATTTTATGGGGATGGGGAGATGGTTTGTCGGCATGGGACCAATGCCTAAGTTCGACAGGTGGACATACTGGGAGAAATTCGACTTTATTGCGGTCTTCTGGGGGATGTTTGCAATTGGATTATCGGGCTTAATCCTCTGGGAGCCGGATGTAACGGCCCGCTTTCTGCCGGGATGGATTTTCAATATAGCGATTATTATTCACTCCGACGAAGCCATGCTGGCCGCCGGATTCATTTTCACCGTCCACTTTTTCAACACGCATTTTATACCGTATAAATTTCCTCTGGATACGGTCATCTTCTCCGGCAAGTTTCAGAAATACAAGTTTATTGAAGAGAAGCCTTTGCATTATGAAAGACTTGAAAAATCAGGCGAGCTTGAGAAGTACAAAACTGAAGCCCCCGATATCATAACGATGCTCTTTTCGAGTGGCATCGGTCTCTTGTTTATTGCCATTGGATTGACTATGCTGATCTTTATTTTTGTCGGACTGTTCTTTTCAGCATAGTCGGGTATTGTCGATAAAATAACTGGTTTTGGGTGTCGAGTGAAACCTGAAATAGTGAGAGTGCTTGATGAAAAAAATAATCATTGGTTTAATTGTTTTTGGGTTTGTTTTCTGGGGCAGGTGGGGGGTCTCCACGGCTTTTTCCGAGGTCTCCGGAAAAGGTTTTTCGATTGTCTACTCGTCGGATGAAAGGGGTGCTATAATCCCTTGTGGTTGACATAAAAAACCGCGTGGCGGTCTGGCCAAGCGTGCAACTTTTCTCGAAGAGTTACGTAAGGAAGGCACTCCTTACCTGGTTCTTAATGGTGGCAACCTTTTGTTTCGGCGGCAAGCCTTGAGACCTAAAAAGGTTGTTGCCGGTAAATTACGGGCTGACCTGATTATTTCATCCTACAATAAGATGGGTTGTGATGCGATAAATGTCGGGGCTTATGATCTTTCCCTTGGGGTAGATTACCTGCTCAAAAAAGAGAAATCAGCCAACTTTCCTTTTCTTTCCGGAAATATTCTCGATAAACATGATAAATATATCTTTACACCATCGATAATCAAGTCAGTTAATGGGGTTAAGGTTGGTATCCTGGGACTTTGTGATGAGAAACTTAAACTTAAAAAAATTCCCGGTTATGACAAATTCAAGATCGTAAATTCCATGGATAAAGCTGAAGAGATCACGGCTCGTCTCAAAAAAGAGGGGGCCGATTATGTGGTTCTGCTGACTAATCTGAAAATTAGTTCTTGCCGGCGTATAGCCCAGCGCGGTATGCCGATCGATCTGATTGTCGGTATCAGTAAGAAGAGTCGGATATCCCTGCCGCTTCTGGTTAAGGAGACTTATATCGCTCATGTCGAACGAGGTGGGAAAAGAATTGGGCAACTCGATGTCAGCTTTCTCGATTCGGCCGGGGTTGAAGCGTTGCCGTTAGCGACCCGCATGAAGGGCAAAACGGTTGGTGAAAAGCTCTTTCTTTTAAATCACTTTTTTCCGCTCAAAAAATCCATTCCCGATCATCCCGAGATAGGTCCTCTGGTGAAGGAAGTAGAAAATGAATTGAGTCGCTTGCAAAAGGCCAATGTCGAGGCTGAATTGAGTCGCTTACAACAGGTTAGCGCGACTCCATTGATGGCCCTGGGTGGCAATGGTAAACCGGCAAGTAAGCAGGAGAATAGTTATGTTTTTGCCAAAGCCTGTGCTCAATGTCATCCTGACCACTATCAGCGTTGGTTAAAGACTGCCCATGCTCGGGCTTATCATTCACTGGTCGAGCAGGATAAGCATTTTGACGAAGATTGTATAAGATGTCATACTGTAGGTTTTAGAGATCCAGGGGGTTTTTCTGATATTAGTCTGGCTGGTCATTATGCCAATGTTCAGTGTGAATCATGTCATGGTCCCGGCCGTCTGCATGGCGCGGCAAAAGGTCAGGTGAAGACGGTCAAAGAGCCGTCTGGAGTTAAGATATGTCTGGATTGTCATATCGAGGAGAGAAGCCCGGAATTCAATCGAAAGACTTATTTTCACAATGTTTGTGGGTGTGTGGATTGTAAATAAGCAGTCGATTAGCTCAGAGGGGGGCTACTTTGAGATGTTAAAAACGCCTCTTTGAGTTGCTGGAACTCAGCTTTGCTGATCAGGTCGCGGTCGTAGAGATCGGCCAGTCGTAAAAGTTCATTTTGGGGCGCGGGTGAATGGGGAATGGGCAGAGCCTGGATGGTGGGGGACTGATTATCAAGTATCAGCTGATGACCCTTTTCCGGACTGTTAATTGAGACTGAGGCGAGTCCGCCGAGTAGGCTGATTTCAATGTTTTGACCCTGAAAGGCCGGATTTTTCAGGGTGTTGATAAGCTCTTTGCCGTTTCGTTTTAATATTCGGTAGAAAAAAACCGCCGACCCGATAATCAGTAGCAGTCCTCCAGCCAGAACATACTCTATATACTCCGCCAGGGCCTGGATGAAAACCACCGCTGTCGCTAGAATGATGATGAGCAGCAAGTGGGCCAGGAGGATCAGGTAGCCAGCCATAATTCCGCTTAATAGTGGATTTTTTTTGTCTTTCGCCATCACCTTTCCTTGATCTTTTTCAGTCCATCAAAACCTGTATGCCTTGTCGCTCAGGGTTTTGATGGTGCTGTGCTGTTGTAACTGTTTACGGGCTTTCTCGGTTAAATTCTTGACTTTAGCCGCCAGATCTCTGGAGAACTCAAGGTTGTGGATCGGGTTGCCGTTGAGAAGCAGCTTAAGGTTTTTATCGGCATTGTTAATCAAATCCTGGGTATCGTAGGTGTAAGCGCCATTCCGAATCGCCAAGAGGACTGATTTCTGAACCTGGGCAAGCTCGGTTTGGAGGTTTTTGATACCCAATGCTTCAACCTCCTGACGCCACTCATCGACCATTTTACCATAAGCCGGATCGTCATCGTGGCATTCGATACAGGCTTGTTTGAGAGTTGTATCGGTCATTGCTTGGCCCTCTTCAACCTGGGTATGGCAATCTTTGCAAGCGACATCTGCGGTCATTGAGTTGGCTGTGCCACGCACATCGCAGCTCGTTTCATCGCAGGCGTTCTGGCCTTTGTAAAGGTTGAAGGAAGCGCTATGACAGTCCGCACACTCGACGGCACCCATGCCGGAACCATGGTGACAATCTTTACAGTTTTTAAGAATTGTTTGGCCATGTTGTTCTCTGGGGCTGTGGCATTCAAGACAGGTGAGGCCTTCATCAACGACATGGACATCATGCGGGAAGTCTACTTCACCAAAGCGTACCGGTTTGGTTTGAATGCATTCGACACATTTGTGACAGAGATTGGTACAGCCTGAAGGCGAAGTGATGCGGGCGGCTTTGTAAGCCGGGTTGACCATGGTTTTGGCTTTTTCACAGCGTTCCCGGCAGTCAGCCAAAAGGCTCAGAGCGAAATCGATGTTATGGATACCGTGACTGTTTTTGACGAAAATGAAATTGTTTTGAGCAATTTCATAGAGTCGTGTCCCCTCCGGTGATTTTTTATTGCTCAGAAGCTGGTTGGTTTTACTTAAGGTCTCGGCGGTTTTGGTTAGTTCCAGGTCAAGAACTTCCTTCCAGTGTCTGGCCATATCGTCATATTCGGGACCATGGCAGTCGGAACATGATTCGATCATTTCATCAAACCCGCGGCGTATGAGTTTGCGGGTTTTGCCGTTGACTTCATACATCTTTAGATGGCAAGCGGCGCAGTCAAGGTGGGCCTGATACATCGGGCTCGGCATCGCCTTGTGTTCAACACCACTTTCACCGGCAAACATCTGGTGGATGATGGTATGCTGGTTGAAGGTGTGGCACTTGGTACAATTGCTGTCATAATGGAGGCCGCTGTTGACCGCTTTACTTTTCAGCTGGTTCTGGAGCTTCTGGTATTTAGTTGATTTTTCACGTGGTATGTAGTGTTCAATGCCGGCGTGGCAGCGGAAACATTCAACCTTGTGGGTGGTGACGTGGCTGAAGTGCATTTTTTCGTGGCTGTAACTGCCTTCGAGCAAGTGGGGTTCAGAGTGGCATTGGACGCAGACGTTGTCCATGATGTGGCCATCGCCATAGATAATGTCGAAGTGGCACTGTTCACAATTTACTCCCCGATCGAGGTAGTCTTTATGGACGAAGGGCTGGTTTTCATTGGCATCGATAAATATTTTGGCTTTGGTCTGGGTGTGGCAGGTTTGGCAATCAGCAATCTCCGGATGGTTTTCTTTGTCATAAAAGTGGCAGTTGAAACAGGTTGTCTCGGTAACCGTGAGATGTTCTCCCTGAACAATTTGGGAGTGACAGCTAACGCATTTAAGTTTCTTGCCGCGGCGGAGCTCGCTCAAGTGGGTGTCATGGCTGAAATCAACGCCTTTGAATTTGATTGAGTTATCCTTGAGCTCCTGGGTCGAGTGGCAGCCTTCCCGCAGGCAGCTTAAATCACTGATTGCAGTATGGGGGCGGGTCGGGGCCGTGCCCGTAATCTTCATGACGACATGGGCTTGGGCTTTCCACTTGCCTTTCAGCTCACCCCAGACACCGGGTTCGAAATGGCAATCCAGGCAACTGACATCCTTATGAGAGGATTGTTTCCAAGACTCGATGTAGGTGTCCATGTTGTGGCACATACCGCAGAATCTGTAATTGGCCGTGGCTTTAAGCATTAAAACGATTAATAAGATGAAGACGCAAAAAGAAACAGCCCCGAAAATAAGTAGGCCCTTCCAGTGTTCGCGGGTTCCACGGGCCGCTTCGTGACCGAAATCTCGGATGAAGTCAATGAGTAAATTCCACATTCTGCGAATCATTAAAAAAACTCCTTAAAAAGGTGATCTATCATTGACGGGTTAAAATTATCACTGGGTTGTCAGTGGGGGTTGGGAAGAGTTCTGGGTGTGTCGCTATCATTAGGTTTGCATTTTGGGAGTTTGAGTTACAGGTTATGGGCTGGTGTTAATGATTGTAAATTATATATTATTCTGTTGTGCAAAAAGTAATTAAACGCCATTATAAACAAGGTTGTTGTTTTTGCAACTAGTGATCTCAAAGAGACCAACTCTTATCATGGACGGGGATTGAAAATCAAGGGAATATCAAATAATCGATATATTTATAATGAATATTAAATGATGAATATAGTATATTTTGCTTATCTCTGAACTAAGGAAATCGAGTCGTTGGATGTGGAATGAAATAGGGATATGGGTTGGCGTTGGACTCGGATGTGGTAGAACGAGGTTTGTTGTTTCGCGATGCGTGTTGTGTGGGCCGGTTCGGAGCGTTTCTGAAAGTCCGAAATGAGGCATGGATCTGTCGATTGTATAATATTTTAGTCCATTTTTTTTCTTGACATAGGTAAAGGGGGCCGGTATATAAGCCGCGCTTAATAAATGCTTCACATAATAATTATCTCGGACTAATCCGATTGTTCACTTAAGGTGATGATCGGTAGTAAGTCTGGCGCAATCAGGGGTGAAGAAATTATGTTGCAAGATTATGTTCCCGTACTGCTGATGATGATTATCGGTGTAGGGTTTGGGGTTGTTGCCGTTGTGCTTTCCAGTGTTCTGGGGCCGAATCGAAAATCCCGGGTAAAAAAAGAAACCTATGAGTGTGGTATGACGACGATCGGTGCAGCTTATGTGCAGACGCCAATCAAGTTTTATGTCGTCGCTCTGCTCTTTCTGGTATTTGATCTGGAATGTGTCTTTCTTTACCCCTGGGCAGTTCATTATAAAAGCTTAGGCATGTTTGGTTTTGTTGAGATGGCCATTTTTATGGTGATCCTCTTTGTGTGCTATGTTTATGTTTGGAAAAAGGGAGCCTTGGAATGGGAATAGAGAGTGCCTTAAAGGGCGACGGATTCCTGGTTACCAACCTTGAGGGTCTGGTTAACTGGGGGCGTAAGAATTCGATCTGGCCCTGTACTTTTGGTTTGGCCTGATGCGCTTTGGAGATGATGGCTACTAGTTTGAGTAGCTACGATATCGCCCGCTTCGGTTCCGAGGTTTTTCGGCCGTCGCCGCGCCAGTCCGATTTGTTGATAGTTGCCGGGACCCTGACCAAGAAGATGTCGGTCATGGTTAAGCGCATTTATGAGCAGATGGCTGAACCTCGTTGGGTAATTGCCATGGGAGCCTGTTCCTCTTGCGGCGGGATTTTTCAGAGTTATTCGGTGGTTCAGGGCGTCGATCAGATAATCCCTGTGGATGTCTATGTTCCCGGATGTCCTCCTCGGCCAGAGGCCCTGTTGGCCAGTATTATGAAGCTTCAGGACAAGATCATGCAGGACAAGTTTACTTCACGGCCCGATTATAATGAGCCTTCAAGCAACAAGTCTGATATTGTCAGTTTGTGTTAGCAGATCAGGAAGAGTTTAAATCATGACTATGGATAACGCTAAAGTGCTGGAGCAGTTGAGGGGTGAATTTTCAGATGCAATAGTTGGCGATGTTGATTTCAGGGGTGACCTGACAATTGTTGTCAGCCTTGAAAAGTTGCATGATATCATGCTCTATCTGCATGATGATAAAACCCTTCATTATGACCTCTTGTCGGATGTGGTGGCGATAGATAAAATGCCTCGTGAGCCACGTTATGAGGTTGTCTATGTTTTGCATTCAATGGACGACTTTCGCCGTCTCCTGATTAAAGTAATGGTTTCTGAAGACACCCCGGTGCCGACTGTAACCGATATCTGGAAATCGGCAGATTGGCCGGAGCGGGAAGTTTATGACTTGATGGGGATTAGTTTCAGTGGTCATCCCGATCTGCGGCGGATTTTGATGTGGGATAATTTTGATGGACACCCCTTGCGTAAGGATTTCCCCTTGAAAGGGAAGGACTTCGATAAAAAATGGGATCCCGATACGATTCAGGTGCTCTAGGTTTACGGTTTTACGAATACTAATGTTAGAGATAACTTTTACTGAGGTTGGTAGCGATGGCTGAGGGAAAATTATTGACCATCAACATGGGTCCGCATCATCCTGCGACCCACGGGGTCTTGCGTCTGGTTCTGGAGCTTGATGGCGAAACGATCGTCAAGGTCACGCCCCATGTTGGGAACCTGCACCGGGGGATCGAAAAGATCGCGGAAAATATGAACTACCAGCAGGTCATTCCCCTGACCGACCGTTTGGACTATACTGCGGCGACACTTTGTAATTTGGGTTATTGTACGGCCGTTGAGAAACTGCTTGATATCGAAGTGCCCAAAAGAGCCCAGTATATCCGCATCATTATGAGTGAGCTAGCCCGGATCATGGGGCATCATCTCTGGATTGGCAGTCATGCTCTCGACATCGGAGCCATGACGGTGGTTTTCTACACTTTCCGTGATCGTGAAATGATTATGGGTATTACTGAAGAGGCTTCCGGCTATCGTTTGACCCCCTCTTACTTGCGTATCGGGGGCATCGCCCGCGATATTACCCCTAAATTTATAGAAGATTTACGGGCCTTTATCAAATGGTTTCCGACGGCAATAACAGGCTATAATACCTTATTGACGGATAATATAATCTGGCGCAAAAGAACCATGGGAATCGGCAAGATTTCCGCAGAGGACGCGGTTAATTATGGGCTTACCGGTCCTTCGCTCAGAGGCTCCGGGGTTCCTTATGACCTGCGTAAAGCGCTGCCTTATGGGGGTTACGATGATTTTGATTTCAAGGTTCCCGTAGGCGATAACGGTGATGTTTATGACCGCTATCTGGTGCGCATGGAAGAGTTTACTCAATCCCTTAATATCATCGAACAAGCCCTTGAAAACCTGCCTGAAGGGCCGGTTAATGTAGATAATCCTTTGATTACCAACCCCGATCTCGGTGCCGTTCAGGAAGATATTAGTGCATTGATCCGGCGTTTCAAGATTCAGTGTCAGGGGCCGGAAATTCCTGAAGGTGAGATCTATCATGCGGTAGAGGGCTCAAAAGGTGAGCTTGGTTTTTACCTGGTTGGTGATGGTACGGAGAATCCTTATCGTATGAAGGTGCGCTCACCCTGTTTCATCCTGGTCAGCGCCCTGGAAAAAATGATGAAGGGTCATATGCTTGCGGATGCTATCTCGGTTATCGGGAGTATCGATATTGTGCTGGGTGAGATTGATCGTTAGTTTTTAGTTATAAGCGAATATATTTCGAGTTACTTTGAATGGGAGTCGGTTAATGGCTGAGATTTTATTTAGTTCCTGGGGCGGTGAGGTGGTTGACAACCGCGGCAAAGAAGGCCAGGACTTTGAGCCGGTCAACAGTCTTGAACTACCGGAATATTTCAGACAGGATGAAGCGGTTAAAGCCCTGATGGGCTGGTACGGATTGGTAGTTCGTGATCATGAAACCGATATTGTCGATTTAAGTCGGGTCTACATGCAGGAGATCCAGAAAAGATCCTGTGGTAAATGTTTTCTTTGTCGGATAGGTACCCGAGTAATGGCGGAAACTCTGGAAAGAATTTGCGTTGGACAAGGAAAGCTCCAGGATCTTGAGATCCTGGCCCGCTTGGCCGAGTCGATCCGGGAATCTTCAAAGTGTAACATCGGTCAATCCGGACCTTTGCCCATACTGGATGCTTTAGAGCATTTTTCAGCCGATTTCGAAGCTGTAATTAATGAGAAAAGAACAGTTCCGGTCGGTTCCTACCACTCCAAACTGACGGCCCCATGTATAGATGCCTGTCCGATTCATCTCGATATCCCCACCTATGTAGAGTGTATAAGAGAGGGTCGATTCCAGGACTCTCTGGATGTGATCCGTGAAAAATTACCTCTGCCGGGGGTTGTTGGCCGGGTCTGCGTGCGCCCCTGTGAGGAACATTGTCGGCGCATGAATCTTGATGCTCCGATCTCAATCAAGTTTCTTAAGCGTTTTGTTGCCGACTATGAACTCAGTAAGGGAAAAGAGCCTGAGTTTCTAATCAAACCTTCGGAAAAAACCGGTAAAGTAGCAATTGTTGGTGCCGGTCCCAGTGGTGCGACCTGTGCTTATCATCTGACTCGTATGGGTCATGAAGTTACCGTTTACGAACGTTTTGACGAGCCTGGCGGGATGTCGGCTATGGGCATCCCGGACTATCGTCTGCCCCGATCCATCCTGCGTGAAGAGGTCGATCGTATCGAAAGAATGGGCGCCAAGTTCAATTACGAGACGGCCGTCGGTACGGATGTCAAACTTTCACAACTGGAAGCCGATAACGATGCTGTTTATATCGCCATCGGAGCTCAGCTTGGCACCACTATGGGAGTCGAAGGTGAAGAAGAAAATTATGACGGTTATATTTCCGGGGTGCAGTATCTGTTAGATATTAACCAGGGTCGTGATCCCTATCCGGCCGGGAAAAAAGTAGTCGTGGTTGGTGGTGGTAACGTGGCGATCGACTGTGTGCGTTGCTCTTTCAGGATTAATAAGCCTGATGTTAACCTGGTCTACCGGCGCACTAAGAACGAGATGCCGGCTGATGATGTAGAGATTCACGATGCTGAAGAAGAGAAGGTTAATTTCCATTACTTGACCCATCCTGTGAAAATCATGGCAGAAGATGGTAAAGTGGTAGGGCTTGAATGTGTTCGTATGGAGCTTGGCGAGCCCGATGAGAGTGGCCGTCGCCGTCCGGTTGCGGTGGAAGGTTCGGAGTTTGTTCTAGAGTGTGATATCGTGGTTCCGGCGATCGGTCAGACCATGGATCTCTCACTTTTGGAAGGCCGTGAGGATGTCAAGATCACGCGCTGGAAAACTTTAGTTGTCGATGAGTTGACCAAGCAGACTGATCAGCCCAAGATTTTTTCCGGTGGTGATTGCGAAACCGGTCCCGGAGCTTTGATAACTGCATGTGCGGGAGGTCGTACAGCAGCTTTTACTATCGATAAGATGATCAATGGCGAGTCTCTGGAGTATACAGAGGACGACTATTTTGACAAGTTTTTTCAAAAGGTCAAGGTTTACGATCAGGCTGAAGATCTTGGTTTTCTTGGCGGTCGGGAGCGTAAAGAACTTGAGATGCTCGACCCCGAAACCAGAAAATTCACCAATGATGAAGTTGAGCAGGGTTTTTCGATACGGGAAGCGATGGCTGAAGCCGACCGTTGTCTGCGCTGTTACCGGGTTGCGACAATCAAGGTTTAGCAGTTTTTAGAGTCGTTTTTAATATTTTCGAATCATTTGAATCATAAGATAAATTCAGTAAATTTATTAAGCAGGGAAAAATAGTATGGTCACGTTGACGATTGACGGTAAGGAAGTCACCGTCCCCCAGGGAACGACCATCCTTGAGGCGGCCAAGGGTGTCGATATCAGAATCCCGACTCTCTGTTATCACGAACGCATGAATCCGATTGGTTCATGTCGGATGTGTGTGGTCGAGATCGAAGGGTTTACACACCCCATGGCGGCGTGTACAACCCCGGCTGAAGATGGCATTGAGGTTGTAACAAATTCAGAGAGGCTGACCCGGATACGTCAGGATTCCCTGAAGTTGATTCTCGTAAATCATCCTTTAGATTGTCCGGTTTGTGACAAGGCTGGCGAATGTCTTTTGCAGGATCTGGTCTATGAGTATGGTATTGACCAGGTTGAATATTCGGCCGCTAAAGTGGAGCGTGATTCTCTTTATGCGAGCCCGTTGATTCGTTATTGGCCGGATCGCTGTATTATGTGTTTACGCTGTGTGACCGCCTGTCAGGAGATCAAAGGGATCGGCGCCATCAGTATCGAAGGTGATGGTTACGGAGCCCAGGTGGTTGCTATAGACCCGGAGAAATGTCAGTCCTGTGGTGAATGTCTCCAGGTCTGTCCGACCGGAGCTCTGACTGAGGATTTGGGTCGTTATAAAGGGCGTCCCTGGCTTATCGAGAAGGTGCCGACGACCTGTACCTATTGTGGTTGTGGTTGCCAGCTCGAGCTCAATGTTCAAAACAACCGGGTTATCGCCGTGACTGCTCAAGATGGTGTTGGGGTTAATCAAGGCAGTCTTTGTGTGAAAGGGCGTTTTGGTTACGAGTTCATCAATAGCGAGGAACGCTTAACGACGCCGCTGATTAAAAAGAATGGCGAGTTTCAGGAAGCGAGTTGGGATGAAGCTTTAGGTCTGGTAGCCGATAAGTTTTCAGCTATTAAGGCTGAACATGGTAGCGATGCCATAGGCGGTCTGACCTCGGCCCGCTGCAGTAACGAAGAAAATTATCTTTTTCAAAAATTTATGCGCGCTGCGATCGGAACCAATAATGTCGATCACTGCGCCAGGCTCTGACACTCCTCTACGGTGGCCGGACTGGCCGCCACATTCGGAAGTGGAGCGATGACCAACCCGATCGCAGACGTCTTGAAATCAGAGACGGTCTTGGTGACCGGAACCAATACAACTGAAAATCATCCTATCTTTGCCAATTATCTCAAAGAAGCGGTTTTAAAACACGACACTAAAATTCTTGTTATTGACCCGCGGCGTATCGATCTCGTTGACTACGCCACGCTTTATCTGCAGCCCAAACCGGGAACTGATATCGCTTGGATCAACGGTTTGATGCACATTATCGTCAAAGAGGGTTGGGCTGCTCAAGACTATATCGATGAGCGTTGTGAAGGTTATGAAGACTTTGCCCAAAATCTGGAAAAATTCACACCAGAATATGTTTCTGGAATAACCGGATTGTCCGTAAAAGATCTCTATGCGGCGGCCAAACTTTATGGTCAGGCGCAGCCCGCATCAATTCTCTACGCCATGGGCATCACTCAGCATAGTTGCGGTACCGATAATGTCAAATCCCTTGGTAATCTGGCCATGCTTTGCGGTAATATGGGGGTTGAGGGTGGTGGAGTTAATCCTCTACGCGGTCAGAACAATGTCCAGGGAGCTTGCGACATGGGCGGTTTGCCTAATGTCTATACCGGCTACCAGAAAGTTGAGATCCCTGAAATACGGGAAAAATTCGCCAAAGCATGGGGTCTCGAGGCAGATGTCCTTAATGCCAAACCCGGCTTAGTGTTGACCGAGATGTTTCCGGCAGCCGCTGAAGGTACACTCAAGGCCATGTACATCATGGGCGAGAACCCGTTGGTCAGTGATCCTGACCTTACCCATATAGAGCACGGTGTTAAAGCTCTCGATTTCTTCGTGGTTCAGGATCTTTTTTTGACCGAGACAGCAATGCTGGCTGACGTGGTGCTGCCCAGCGTCTCTTTCGCTGAAAAAGACGGTACTTTTGTCAACTCTGAACGGGTTGTACAGCGTATTCGTAAAGCCTTGACAATCCCTGGCGAGGCCCGCGAGGATCGTGAAATTATTGCTGATCTCTCGACCCGCATGGGCTATGAGATGAACTATGAAAGTGCTGAAGCGATCATGCAGGAGATTAATCAGGTGACCCCCAGTTATGGTGGAATAACCTATGAGCGGATTGCTGAACAAGGCTTGGCCTGGCCGTGTCCCGCCAGCAATCATCCCGGGACCCCGATTCTGCATATTAATACCTTCTCGCGGGGCAAGGGGCTTTTCTTTGTCATTGATCATCAGCCCCCGGCTGAAGATACCGATGCTGAATATCCCTTTATCCTGTCGACTGGAAGAGTTCACTCACATTTTCATACCGGAACCATGACTCGTAAAGGTGAGGGCTTAAACAAAGTCCATCCTGAGATCAAGGCCGAGATAAATCCGCAAGATGCGGCCCGCTTGGAAGTCGAGGATGATGATTTGCTGACTATCACATCTCGGCGGGGCTCCATTAAAGTAAAAGCTTGGTTGAGCGAACGGCCTGTTGCCGGGATGGTTTTTGTACCCTTTCACTTTCACGAAATAGCGGTTAATCGTCTGACCAATGCGGCTCTTGATCCGGTGGCGAAAATACCGGAGTATAAGGTCTGCGCCATCAAGGTTGAAAAGGCTTAATAGCTAAGCTGATTCCGGTGCCTGAGGGATCGGATTAATCGAATATGCAATTTCACTGTTCACCGTTTGAAGAGGTATGACGGATGCTGGAATTTATGACCATACTGATAGTCAAAGCATTGGTGGCTTTTACCGTAGCCCTGTTGATTGTGGCTTATTCGACTTGGATAGAACGAAAAGTCTTGGGGCATGTCCAGTTGCGGCACGGGCCGTACCGGGTTGGTTACCATGGTCTGTTGCAGCCTATAGCGGATGGCGTCAAGGGTTTTTTTAAAGAAGAGTTAATCCCTGATAATGCCGATAAGCCCATTTTTATACTAGCTCCAATTATTAGCATCGGGGCAGCTGTTACCCTTATAGTAATCGTTCCTTTTGGCGATAAAATTACGATTATGGGTCGTGAAATAAATCTCTATATGACTGATCTTGATGTCGGTATTCTTTTAGTGCTGGCGATCTCGACGATTGGTTCTTATGGGTGTATTCTTGGCGGTTGGTCCTCTGGAAATAAATATGGTGTGATCGGCGGATTGCGTGGTTCAGCCCAGATGATCAGTTATGAGCTCTCTTTGGCCTTGGCTGTAATCGCGGTGGTCATGGTAAGCGGCTCATTGAGTCTGATCGATATTGTCAATTCGCAAACCGGACTTTGGAATATTATCAAGCAGCCCTTTGCCTTTATTCTTTTCATTATCTGTGGATTGGCCGAGCTCAACCGAACCCCGTTTGACATGCCCGAAGCTGAGGCCGAACTCGCCTGTGGATTTAATGTCGAGTACAGTTCGATGAAGTTTGCGCTCTTTTTCATGGCTGAATATTGTCACATGTTTGTCTTTGCCGCCTTGGTAACGACGTTGTTTCTTGGTGGTTGGCACGGCCCCATTGTTGACGGTCCGCATTGGTTCTTCATCAAAGTTTTTTTGATTATTTTCTTTTGTGTCTGGGAACGGTCCACTTTCCCACGTTTACGTTATGATCAGGTGATGAGTTTTGGATGGAAGATCCTGCTACCCTTCGGTTTGCTCAATATTCTGCTTACCGGACTGTGGATGTTGGTATTCAACCTGTAAAAGAGAGGAACCGTTACTTTAATGGTCTAATGTCTACAAATGGCATCAGGGTTTCGATGAGGATAATATGGCAGTTAAAGATTATATATTGAATATCAGCGACCGGCGTCCGACTGGAAAGTTTATCGCGCCGATCTTAAAAGGCCTGGGCTATACCTTGAAGAATTTCTTCAGTAAGCCGATTACGATCATGTATCCGACCGAGCGGCGTGAGGTCAGTGACCGCTGGCGGGGGTTGCATCGTTTGAAAGTTGATGAGCAGGGAGAGCTCAAGTGTGTTGCTTGCGGACTCTGTGCCAAGATCTGTCCGCCTCAGGCAATCACCATTGTGCCCTACGAAGAAGCTGGTGGAACTCGTTATCCGAAAAAGTTTGTAATAAATGAGCTACGTTGTATCTTTTGCGGTTTCTGCCAGGAGGCGTGTCCCAAAGATGCGATTGAGTTGACAAAGGTTTATGATTTTGTTGATTACCATCGTGAAGATTTCATCTTCGATATTGAAAAATTGAAAAATCCGGAAAAATATATCTTCAACGGCAAATAATGTAACTTGTTCAGGAGTGAATTGATGGAACTGGTATTTTTATTGATATGCGGCGGACTGGCGGTTATCGCCTCGTTGCTGGTTATCTTTGCCCGCTCTACGTTGCATAGTGCCTTGTGGATGGTGTTGTCTTTTTTTATGGTGGCAATTATTTATGTTCTTCTGCATGCCGAGTTTTTGGCCATGTTGCAAGTTATTGTCTATGCCGGGGCTATCATGATGTTTATTATCTATGCCATCATGATGCTTAATTTGCGCCAAGAGAGAGATGCCAGGGTAACCGTCAGGATTTCTAAAGTGGTCGGCATTGCTGCGTTGATTGTGCTCTTTCTCGAGCTTATGTTGGTGGGCTTAGGTCATAGTCTGACTGCCATGCAGGGGCCGATTACTGAAACACTGGTTGCAACCCATGGTCGGGTAGCAGTGATCGCAAATTTTCTTTTTGCTGACTACCTGCTCCCTTTTGAAGTTGCTTCAATTCTCTTGACTGCCGGCGTTGTTGGCGCGGTAGTCCTATCCAAACGCGTAAAGTAGAGGTGAGGGAGCAATGATTGAAAATCAAAGTATCTATCTGGCACTTTCGATAGTTCTTTTTATTATTGGTGCAGCTGGTGCAATCTGCCGTCGTAACGCTATAGTCGTCTTTATGTGTATCGAGATAATGCTGGCCGGAGTCAGTATCGCTTTTGTTACCTTCAGCCGGACTAACCAGTCACTTGACGGCATTTTTATGGTTCTTTTCATCATGGCCGTAGCGGCGGCTGAAGCAGCCGTAGGATTAGCTATTTTTGTGTTGATGTATCGCAAACATGGATCGATTGATCTCGATAAATTTAATCTCTTGAAATGGTAATGGTTTCGTAAAATGTGCACTGCGCCCTGAGCGTTAGTGGGGGGCTTTATTGGTAGGTTATGCGGGCCTCGCACCGGGACATTTTAGTTTACCATCTCAAGGTAAATTTTCAAAAGATTTGCTCTAAAGTAATAATTATCATCTGGAATTTTAAGGAGATATAGGTATGTTCGATTATATCTGGTTGGTACCGGTTTTTCCGGCCATCGGAGTTTTGATCAACGGTCTGTTCGGACGCCGTATTGAAGCGATCAATAAGAGTTTGATCCACTGGATTGCTTGCGGTATGATAGCTCTCTCCTTTATTGTTACCTGTATTATATTCTTCCAGCTCCAGGGTTTGCCGCCGACCGAGCGCTTCTATCAGGTAATCTGTTTTCCATGGATTAACAGTGGCATTCTCCAGTCCAATATTGCTTATCTGATAGATCCTCTTTCAATGATGATGGCGATGTTCGTTATCGGAGTTGGTTTTCTTATTCACGTTTATTCTATCGGCTATATGGATGGTGATCCGGGCCGTTACTATCGCTTTTTTGTCTACCTGAATCTCTTCATGTTTTCGATGATCAACCTGGTTTTGGCTAATAACTATCTCTTGATGTTTTTGGGCTGGGAAGGGGTTGGACTTTGCTCGTATCTGTTGATCGGTTTTTGGTTTGATGATGAAGCTAATGCGATTGCCGGTAAAAAAGCTTTTATAACCAACCGGGTTGGTGACTTTGCCTTTCTTATCGGGATGTTTTTACTATTTACCGGGATCGGCGAACACGGCGTCTGGAGCTTCCAGTTTAGTGAAGTCTTTAGTAATGTTCATCATCTTTCTACCAATCAGGCAACCGCTATCTGCTTACTCTTTTTTATCGGTTGTACGGCTAAATCGGCCCAGATTCCGCTCTATGTCTGGCTTCCTGATGCGATGGCCGGGCCGACTCCGGTCAGTGCCTTGATCCATGCTGCAACCATGGTCACGTCGGGTGTCTATATGATAGCCCGTTCCAATGTTCTTTATTCGATGTCTCCTTTAGCGATGGGGGTGGTGGCCACTGTCGGAGCCCTGACAGCCCTTTTTGCCGCCTCTATCGGTTTAGTGCAAAATGATATTAAAAAGGTTCTGGCCTACTCTACGGTTAGCCAGTTGGGTTACATGTTCTTGGCGTTGGGGGTCGGGGCCTTTACTGCGGGAATGTTTCATGTCTTGACTCACGCCTTCTTTAAAGCCTTGATGTTCTTAGGTTCTGGTGCGGTTATTCACTCGATGCATTACGCTTACCATAAGATTCATTGCCCTGATGATGCCCAGGATATGCGCAATATGGGTGGCTTAAAGAGTAAAACCCCGATTACCTTTTGGACCTTTCTCGTTGGTACCATAGCGATTGCCGGAATTCCGGGTTTTTCCGGGTTTTTCAGTAAGGATGAGATCCTCTGGAAAGCTTACAGTAGTCCCCAGGGCCACTGGCTGCTCTGGTTGATCGGGGTGATCGCCGCCGGAATGACCGCTTTTTACATGTTTCGCCTGCTCTTTATGACATTTTTTAATGATTGTCGGTCCGAGGAGGCTGCAGAACATATTCATGAGTCACCAAAAACTATGACTGTACCGCTCATTATTCTTGCCGTCTTGGCGGCTTTGGGCGGTTATCTTGGTGTCCCGCATGCTTTGGGGGGCAGCAATTTGTTTCATCAGTTCCTTAATCCCGTAGTCGGTCTCGGCGATGGTAAACTCCTGCAAGATGCGACCACCGCAGTAGCTCACGGTGCTCACCAGGCTGTACATGTCGCCGGCCATATGGCCGCTGCCGCCGGGCACCACGGGGCTCATCATCCACCCTTGTGGGTTGAGTATTTGTTGATGGTGATCTCGGTAGCAGCTGCCTGTTTTGGTATCTTAGTGGCTTACTTTATGTATATAGTAAATCGTGAGATTCCGGTTGCTCTTGCTGAAAAATATGCTTTTGTTCACCGTCTCTTGCTCAATAAATGGTATATCGATGAACTCTATGACTTGGTTATTATTTCGCCTTTACGGGGCTTCAGCTATTTCCTTTGGAGAGGGGTCGATGTCGGCGTTATCGATGGCATAGTCAATGGGGTTGCCCGGATTGTCGGTTGGAGCTCGTCGGCGGTACGATACATACAAACCGGTTATATCCAGAGTTATGCCGTTTCTATAATCTTCGGTACTGTAGTACTGCTCGGATATTACTTCTTAAAAGCTCTTTAAGCAGAATATAAGACATTTTAACTTATTTGGATTTAGATATAATTCCCAGACTACACTAACAGCAGGGAGAGCGATAGATGAATGAACTTGGTTTTCCGATTATCAGCCTTGTGACCTTCTTTCCGATCTTCGGGGTCTTGATCCTGATGTTTATCGATAAGGATGCGAAAGATACGCTTCGAGGCACAGCCATGGTCTTTGCCATGATTGAGTTCTTTATCTCGTTGCCGCTCCTTTTCAGCTTTCAGAATGGCACCGCTGACATGCAGTTTGTTGAACGTTACACTTGGATTAAAAGTGCCGGCTTAAGCTATTTTGTCGGGCTTGACGGCATCAGCATCTGGATCATTATCTTAACTACCTTCCTGACGCCGCTTTGTGTGCTCTGTTCTTGGACCTATATTGAAAAACGTGTCAAAGAGTTCATGATTTGTTTGTTGTTACTTGAAACCGCGATGCTCGGGGCCTTGGTCTCTCTCGATCTTATCCTCTTCTATGTCTTTTGGGAGTTGATGTTGGTTCCGATGTACTTTTTGATCGGGGTTTGGGGTGGTGATAACAAAATCTATGCAGCCGTTAAATTTTTTATCTATACGGCAGCTGGTTCAGTCTTCATGCTTCTTTCGATCTTCTTCCTTTACTATTTGAACCATAAAACCACTGGGGTCTATACTTTTGATCTGTTGGAACTCTATAAATTAAATATCCCTGTTTCGATCCAGTTCTGGCTCTGTATCGCTTTTTTTATCTCTTTTGCGATCAAGGTGCCGATGTTTCCCCTGCATACCTGGTTGCCGGATGCCCATGTTCAAGCCCCGACCGCTGGTAGTGTTATCTTGGCTGGTGTCCTCTTGAAAATGGGAGCCTATGGTTTCATGCGTTTTGCGATTCCTTTGTTTCCTTATGCCAGTCATAAGTTTACCCCAGTAATTGCGGTTCTTGCGGTCATTGGTATTATCTATGGGGCCCTGGTCGCCATGGTTCAGCCGGACATGAAAAAATTGGTTGCCTACTCAAGTGTCAGTCACTTGGGTTATGTCATGCTCGGCATCTTCGCCTTCAATATGCAAGGCGTTGAAGGTGGCCTCTATCAGATGCTCAATCACGGGATCAGTACCGGCGCTCTCTTCCTTATTGTGGGAATGCTCTATGAACGCCGCCATACCCGGATGATCAAGGATTTTGGCGGCATTGCTAAGGTTATGCCGATCTATGCAACCTTTTTCATGATTGCAACCTTATCATCAATCGCGGTACCCGGTACCAACGGGTTCGTCGGTGAATTCATGATCTTGGTCGGGGCCTTCAGAACCTTTCCCATTTTCGCTGTCCTTGCAACATCAGGGGCGGTATTGGGGGCTCTGTATATGCTTTGGATGTATCAGCGGGTGATGTTCCAACCGCTTGATAAGGAAGAGAACAAAGTACTGAAAGATCTTAATGCCCGTGAGATAGTTACCTTGTTGCCGCTGGCAATATTGGTTTTCGTCATGGGCTTCTTTCCGGGATACTTCTTGCGTAAAATGGATGCCTCCTGCGAACACTTCTTAAAGACCTATCAACAGCAGGTTGCCATGTACGAGCAAGGTTTAGAAGAGTCCGGGACTGCCAGATTGACAGCGGTTCTTGAAGAATGTAATTTAAAGAGTACGTTACTCGATTGATTTTCACGACTAGATTTACCGTTAATAGATTTATTTAATTACTTTTATACATAAATTTGGAGGAGAGTGATGGAAATGCTGGAATTTGTTGTCCCGGCACTCAATCTTAAGGCGATTATGCCGCAGCTATTACTGGCTTTGACGGCATTGACCGTATTATTAGTCGATGTCTTTGCCGGAAAAGAGGGTAAGACCTCTCTTGGGTCTTTGTCGTTGGTAGGGGTTGCCTTCGCCCTTATCGCTCTCTTTATGACGCGCGGCAGTTTTGAATCAGCCTATGCCGGGATGTTGATGGCCGATGGTTTTGGCTTCTTTATTACTTTAATCGTCTGTTGTGTTACCTTCTTGACGATTCTTGCTTCAATGAATTATGAGCGCATCTGTCCAGATATTAAGGCAGGGGAGTATTATTGCCTACTCCTGTTTGCCGCTTTAGGAATGTCCTTTATGGGCAATGCCGGTAATTTGATTATGGTTTTCGTTGCTCTTGAAACCATGTCGATCTCGATTTACGTGCTTGCCGGTTTTAAACGTGATAACCTTAAGTCGATTGAGTCCGCACTCAAGTATTTCCTTCTGGGCGCTTTTGCCTCCGGATTCCTGCTTTTTGGTTTTGCTCTGGTTTATGGTGCCAGTGGAACCCTTGATATCGTTAAACTCGGAATCTTTTTTACGGCCCATCCCGAAACCCTGCACCATCCCATGGTCTTGGGCGGTATCGCCTTGATGACTGTCGGTTTTGGCTTTAAAATCGCGATGTTTCCCTTTCATATGTGGACACCTGATGTTTACGAGGGAGCTCCGACCGTAATCACCGGTTTTATGGCAACCGGGGTTAAGGCTGCCGCTTTTGCCGCTTTAATCAGGGTTTTCTTTGTTGGATTTGGCGCATTACAGGTCGACTGGACGGCAATTATGTGGCTTGCTGCCCTCTTGACGATGACGATCGGTAATCTGGTCGCGATATCCCAGACTAATATTAAAAGGATGCTGGCTTATTCCAGTATTGCCCATGCCGGATACATTCTGATCGCTTTTGTTGTCGGTACCGACTTGGCCCGTTCGGCCGTACTCTTTTACCTGCTCGGTTATGCTTTTGCCAATATCGGTGCCTTTGCTATTGTTTCGGCGATGGGTAAAAAAGGTGAGGAGTACAGCAAACTCAGCGATTTTTGCGGGGTTGGTTTCAAATACCCGTTTCTTGGTTTGATGATGACCGTTTTTCTGTTCTCAATGGCCGGGATCCCGCCGGCGGCCGGTTTTATGGGCAAATTATTTATCTTCTCAGAAGCCATTAAATCTGGTTACATCTGGCTGGCGGTCTTTGGGGTTATCAATAGTGTTATCTCGCTTTATTACTATCTTGGAGTTGTCGTGCGAATGTATTTCCAAGAACCCGAACGCGAAATTAGTATTATCACACCGGCTGGGACCATGATTGCGGCGCTTTCACTCGCGGCTTTCGGTGTACTGCAGATGGGTATGTTTCCTTCATATATCTGGAACTTAGCTCGTGAATCAGCCAAAATGATCATGTGACAACGATATAAGTTTAACTCACAAAAAAGGGTATGGAATTTCCATACCCTTTTTTTTATTTTCCTTTATTTTATGATTGTTCCATTAAACCCGAATTCCCGGCGCTAATGTAACGAGGCTGGCTATTTACAAGAGGTTTGTGGTGGCAATATCAATACACTGTAAAGCGCTGCCGACTACAACCAAGATAATAATCAGGAAAATTAAAAATCGTTTAACTGGATAAAGCCTTACTGACACACTCCTTCAGCTTGCGTAGTTGAAAAGGTTTAGCCACTGCATCACAAAAACCATATTTGTTGAAATCAGACATTACCGGATCGTTAGAGTAACCGCTGGCGACAATAACTTTGGCCTCCGGATTAATTTTATGAATCTCTTTTACTGCGTCTCTGCCGCCCATGCCACCCGGAATAGTCAGATCAAGAATAATAAGATCAATCGCTGCATCAGCATCCATCGTCTCTTTATAAAGCAAAACAGCTTCTTCTCCATCTTTAGCCAGCACCACTTCATAACCGCTTTTTGAAAGTACTCTTTCAACCAGAGATCTAATCATTTCTTCATCATCCATGATCATTATTTTGCCCTGGCAAGTTGCCGGCGGAACAATAACATTTTTCTGCTCAAGAACTGGTCTACTTTGAGATGCGGGAAGATAAATTGTAAAAGTCGCTTCTCGACCCAATTCAGAATTTACGGTGATGTAGCCATCATGTTTGGCGATGATCGAATGAGTTATAGCCAGCCCCAGGCCGCTGCCTTTCTGTTTAGTGGTAAAGTAAGGATCGAAAATCTTGTCAAGTAT
>CAZUXG010000007.1:0-32215 GCA_964623985.1 uncultured Thermodesulfobacteriota bacterium
GCCAGAAGGTGGAGAAAGCGGAAACCTGAGGCCTCTTTGGCTTTTTTGAGTTTTGCATAGAAATCTTCCGGATAGGCGATTGTGGCACTGGCCAGGTAACTCGGATTATGGGCCTTGATAATCGCCATAATATCTTTCTTGGCATATTTAAAATCTTTGCCGCCTGGAGTTGTCGTCGTCCAGGCCCCATGCGGGGTCGCCGATGATTGCTGGATGCCGGTGTTCATGTAAGCTTCATTGTCGTAGCAGATATAGATCATATCTTCGTGTCGTTCCGCCGCCCCGGAAATGCCTTGCAGGCCGATATCAAAAGTCCCGCCATCACCCGCCCAGCAGAGAACTTCAATCCCCTTTTTACCTTGTGCCGTCAAAGCTCGTCTGACCCCAGTGGCGGCCGCTGCTGCCACGGCAAACGGGGTGTGGAGAAGGGGCACTGAGAGAGCCGTGGTCGGCTGCCCCCCGGCAATAATCGCCCAGCAACAGGCTGGCATCACGACTATAGTTTGCGGGCCTAAGATTTTCAAGACATGGCGCATGCTTAAAGAGGCACCACAGCCGGGGCAGGCCATATGGCCACTCTCCATATATTCAGCTGTAGTAATCTGCCAAGCTGTGTCATTGCTAAAGCTGTTTTCAGCCGGAGATTTTTTTATATTGTTCATTGTTAATCTCTTTATTTTTCGGCTCAGCTGTTGAGCCAATTACAATCAATACTTGACAATTGATCCCGGTTTTCAACCACCTCGGCGATGGTTTCGGGAAAGACCTCTTTGCCACCAAGACTGATTATAACATCATTGACCAACGGTCGTTGCGGCAAATTATAGAGGGCGGCACGAACTTCTTGGCTCAGGGTGCCGCCGACGCCGTAAGAGCAGGCTCGGTTCAAGACGATGACCCGTTTTTTATCTTTTAACGCATCGTATAGTTCCCGATTGGGAAAAGGCCGCAGAAGGCGTAATTTAAAGAGGTCTGTCGGTGTGCCGTTTTTGTTCAAATCGGCAACCGCCACGCGTGCGGTTCCGGTCATCGCTCCACAGCAGAGTAACGCTGTGTCACTTTTTCCATCGCCCTCCGGACAACGCATCACTGGTTGGTAGTAACGCCCAAATTTTTGGGTGAACTCTGCTTGGCATTGGTTGAGAACCGTCAGGGCTTCGGTCATGGTTTCGGAGAATGTTTTTTTGAGCTCATAGAAGAGATCGGGATGGGCTGCGGCACCAAAGGTCAGGGGGTTGTCGGGGTCGAGCTGGTAGGGTGCCCGGTAGGCCGGCAGATAGTCATCGACTATTTGCTGGTTGGGGACCAGAAGTCGTTCCATCGTGTGAGAGAGGATAAAGCCGTCGATCATCACCATGATCGGCAACATTAACTGCTCGCTGGCTTTGTAAGCCATGATGATTGTATCGAGGGCTTCCTGAGAGGTTTCGCAATAGATTTGTAGCCAGCCAGTATCGCGTTGGGAAAAACTGTCACTCTGGTCACTCCAGATATTCCAAGGAGCGCCTAAGGCGCGGTTGGCATTAACCAGAACCAGGGGGAGGCGGGCTCCGGCAAACCAGTGAAGGATCTCATGCATCATTGCCAGCCCCTGTGAACTGCTGGCCGTAAAGGAGCGGCTGCCGGTCGAAACCGAGCCTAAAACCGCGGCAATTGCCGACATCTCTGATTCGACTTTGATATACTGACTTTTTAGCTCGCCGCTGTCAACCATTTCGGAGAGGGTTTCGATTATATGGGTCTGAGGCGTGATCGGATAGGCTGAAATTACTTCCGGGCGGCTCAGCCTGACCCCATGCGCGACCGCATCGCTGCCCAATAGGATGGCTTGCTTCTGCATATTTAGTGATCCTCTTCCATCTCAATTACTCCGCGCGGACAGATTGCGGCACACTGACCGCAACCTTTACAGTGATCGTAGTCAAAGAGTACTCGTTTATCAGGGTCACTCTCTTCTCGGTCAATAACAATCGCGACGTCAGGGCAGAAGAACCAGCAGATGCCGCAGGCGGTGCAGGTACCGCAATGAAAACAGCGTTCAATCTCACTTTTCATCTGCTCTTCACTTAAACCTTGGTGGATTTCAGAAAAATTTTCTTTTCTGATTTGGTGATTTAGTTTTGGGACTTTGACGGCCGGTTTTTTGCTGTAGTATTCGAGATGAAGCTGGTCATTCTCGACAATGGCCAGGTTTTTCAAATCTTTACTGACGTTTACTAAAGGAGCAATTTCTAATTGCTCAAAGATGGTTTCGGCCGCCCGGCGCCCGGAGGCTAGAGCTTCCGCTACCGAGGCTGCACCATGGTCAAAATCTCCCGCCTTGATGACCGAATCAAGATTATTCAAGGCAAGATCGCTTTCCTGGCCGATGGCTGCGATCAGATAGTCGGTTTCCAACGTCTTTAGAAAAGATCCGGTTTTAATTCGGCCGTCGATGTTTTGGGCCTGATGGATATTGACTTGCAATGTGTTGGCGGCGGTCTCTATCTTTTCAACGACTTTTTCTTCATTGATCATCAGCCCTTCGTCAAGGGCTTGTTTTTTTTCCTCTTCATAAGCCGGCATTTCGGCAATTGTCCGTCGGTATATGATTTCGACCTTTTTGCCCAGTCGTAAGAGAGAGCGGGCCGTGTCGAGGGCGGCATTGCCACCGCCGACAATAATGAAACGCTGACCATCAATATTCTCGCCCTGGTTGATTGCCGCCAAAACTTCCAGAGCGCCCTTTATCTGTGGAATACCGCGCCACGGGGCGGGCAGGTTGGAACGTTGCAGGCCCGGAGCCCAGATAATGTTATGATATTCTTTTCTAAGTTGAGGTAGTTCCGAAGGTTCAATATTGTGATTGCACTGTAAATCAATATTATAGCTGTTGAGCAGATTATCTATTTCCCGATCAAGAATAGAGCGTGGCAGACGGTAGGCAGGAATGCCGTAACGTAAAAGACCACCGGCGGCGGGTGCTTTTTCAAAGATGGTTATCTTGAGGCCCTGGCGGGCGAGAAATACCGCAGCTCCCAAACCCGCCGGTCCGGCCCCGATAATGGCGATTTTTTCAGGTCTTTTTTCGGGGTTTGCGGGATGTGGATATTCTAACCCCAGATCGCCGAGATAGCGTTCCAGATCGCCGATTAAAATCGCCTCATCAAATTCTTGGCGATTGCAAGCGCTCTGGCAGAAATGGGGGCAGACGCGGCCGGTTACCGCCGGTATCGGGTTGCTGTTGCGCAAGAGAGCCAGAGCTTCTAAAGTTTTGCCGGAGGCGAACTTGTCAAAATAGGTGGCAATCGGAATCTTCAAGGGGCAAGCCTGGCGGCAGGGTGATTCCTTGGTAACTATGTGGGGGCGAAAAAATTTCCAGCTTCCGGTCAGGTTAAGTGCAGTCGAGGTTGCCGAGATCGGCAGTCCTCTGAAGTCTCCGTTTTGAATGGCTTTTACGTGTTTTAGTTTGGTCATAATTAGATTATGGGTTGGTAACGGTTTCGTAGGCTTGGCGCAATGCTTTCTCATTGTCAGCAAGGCGGGTGGGGATGAAGCTGGGGAGAGCCTGAATCAGGCTCTCCGGTTTGACTAGGCCGCTGATTTTGGCCAAAGCTCCCAATACCGGGGCGTTGATTAAGGGCATGATTTCGTTACCCAGTTGGTGTTCCAGGGCGATTCGATTGAGATTTATAGTGATAATGCGATATGGTGGTGGCGATTGGGATTGGGTTGTCGAGTCGAGATTGAAATTATCAGCCGGATGGTTGCTGTTGATCAGCATAAGGCCGCCATTTTTGAGGCCCTCGGTGACCGCTACGGATTCAAAAAGGCGGGCCGCCATAACAACCACATAGTCGGGGTTGGTGATGCGGCTACGGATGTTGATAAAGGTGTCATCAGCCCGCACAAAGGCGGCTACCGGGGCACCTCGTCGTTCAGCACCAAAAGTGGGAAATGATTGGGCGTAACGGCCTTCAAGAAAGAGCGCTTGGGCTAGAATCCGGGAAGCAATAACGGCACCCTGACCGCCACGGCCATGAAAACGAATTTCCTGCATAAGGAGGACTAATTTTTTAAAATTGATTTATAGATATATGTATTGTCAATAATTATGATTATATACTTAAACTTGGTAAAGGGCAATGTCAAGTCTTAAAATTAAACTTATTTATCGGCCCTGAGGAGCAGGGCTCCCAGGGGTGGAATTGTAAGTGCCGCAGAGGCTGGCAGGTTGTGGAAGGGCAGCGCTTCACCGATAATCTCGCCGAGGTTACCTTGGTTGCTGCCGCCGTAGAGATCGGCATCGGAGTTGAGCAGTTCCCGGTAGTGGCCGGCAGAGGGCAGGCCGATACGATAGTTGTGATGGGTTAATGGTGTAAGGTTGAGGATACAGATGACCGGTTCTCTCTCTTCACCACGGCGCAGATAGACGAGGATCGAATTTTTGTGGTCATGACAATCTATCCAGGAAAAGCCATCATCTTCATTATCCTTTTGCCAGAGAGCCGGGAGTTGGTGGTAGAGCTGGATGAGGTCCCGGCAGAAATGGAAGAATTTTTGCCGTCTTTGATCTTCTTTAAGCAGGTGCCAGTCCAGGCTTGTGGTAAAATTCCACTCTTTTTCAGGGGCCAGTTCAGTACCCATAAAGAGGAGTTTTTTCCCTGGATGGGTGAATTGATAGCTTAATAAAAGGCGCAGGTTGGCAAATTTCTGCCACTCATCGCCAGGCATTTTGGTAAATAGTGAACCTTTGCCGTGGACGACTTCGTCGTGTGAGAAGGGTAGCAGGAAGTGTTCGCTGAAGGCATAGATTATTGAAAAGGTGATCTGGTTATGGTGGTAACTGCGATAGAGGGGATCGATGGCAAAAAAATCGAGGGTATCGTTCATCCAGCCCATATTCCACTTATGTCTGAAACCTAAACCACCGAGTTTCACTGGCTGGCTGACGCCCGGCCAGCTGGTCGACTCTTCGGCAATCATCAGACGATCGGGATAGAGCTTTTCGATATTGTTGTTAAGTTGTCTTAAAAAAGTGATCGCTTCAAGGTTTTCCCGGCCGCCGAGATAGTTGGGCAGCCACTCGCCGGCTTTACGGCTGTAATCGAGATAAAGCATTGAGGCAACGGCATCAACCCTGAGGCCATCTATGTGGTATTGCTCAAACCAGAAATAGGCGTTAGCAGCGAGAAAATTGTTAACTTCGGGACGCCCGAAATTAAAAATCAGGGTTCCCCAATCGGGATGTTCTCCTTTGCGGGGATCAGCATGTTCATAGAGCGCGCTGCCGTCAAAAAGGCGCAGGCTGAAATCATCTTTGGGGAAATGGGCCGGAACCCAGTCTAAGATGATGCCAATTTCGTGTTGATGGCAATAGTCGACAAAGAATTTAAAATCATCAGGGCTGCCGTAACGGCTGGTCGGGGCGTAATAACCGCTGACCTGATAGCCCCAAGAACCGTCAAAGGGGTATTCGCTGATTGGTAGTAACTCAATGTGGGTGAAACCCAGTTTTTTGACATGATCCACTATTTGCGGGGCTATTTCGCGGTAGGTTAAAGGTCGATTGTCATCTTCCGGGCACCTTTTCCAGGAGCCGAGGTGGACCTCGTAGATTACCAGGGGCGCCTTCGTGGTCTGCCGCAAAGCTCGGTTTTTCTCCCATTCAGCATCATTCCAGATAAATGTCTGCTGGTCGAAAACTTTAGATGCAGTTTTCGGGCGTAACTCCATCATGAAGGCCAGGGGGTCGGTTTTTATTCGCAGGTCACCATTTTGAGTGCGGATCTCGTATTTGTAGATGGTGCCCGGGGAGAGTTCGGGAATAAAGATTTCCCAGATGCCGGAGCTTCCCAGAGAGCGTAAGGGGGTGCGCAGACCGTCCCACTGGTTAAAGTCACCAACCACACTGACGCGTTCGGCATTGGGGGCCCAGAGGGCGAAACTGACTCCGTCAATACCCTCTCGATTGGTCAGGTGGGCTCCTAAATAATCGTAGAGTCGTTGGTGGCGGCCTTCACTGATCAGATGCAGGTCAAGTTCGCCGAGACCCGGAGAGAAAGCGTAGGGGTCCGGGGTTGTCCAGCAAGAACCATCTGAAAAATGAAAAGAGAATTTATAAGTAAGGGGAGAAGGATCGTTTACGAGGAGAGCAAAAATGCCGGCAGCATCAATTTTTATCATAGGTTCTGCGGCAGCATTCGGGCTGGAGGCTATGAATTCAACCTTAAGGGCCCGAGGGTGCCAAGCCCGAATTACCTGAAGTCGGGAGCCCACCGGATGCCGTCCCAAAATTGAGTGCGGATCGTGATGGCGGCCGTTTATCAGGCGTTTTATATCGTCATGGGTGGTGCCATGATAGAGCGCCTGATGTTCTTTGTTTGAAATCATCCTTTTCTCCGGTTGATGGCTTCATATTTATTGTGCCATTTATCCGTGGACTTTTTACACATACGTCAACGATTGACTAGCATATTTCCGACTTGACGACAAGCGGTCAATCACTTATCTCTTGACTGAATTGCAGAAGCACATTACTTTGGGACGTTGCTGATTATCGGCGAAGCTACTAAAAGCCCCTCTCGTACGGTTCGCAAGCGGCTTGTTTTTAAGCCGTGTGCTGACTGTGTGGGGGCGAAACGAAAGTTGTCGTCGGGCTTAATTTTTATAGATAAGGTAGTTTGTTGCGTTTTCGAAATTAATTGAAAGGACTTTTTTGGTTTCGGTTATGTTGGGTAAGGAGAAGTTATGATGTATTATCGTAAAAGTATACTGTTTTTTTTCTGCTTGGCTCTTTTGTTGCCAGCGGTTGGGGCTTGGGCTGGTAATGGAAAAGAGATTACCAAGGTTGAAGTTTGTGCCGATGTCATCAGACAGTTTGTCAAAATTCCGGATAATGCAGCCCCTCCCATTCTTTTGCGTAATGCTCAGGCGATCGCCATTATTCCCGGTATTATCAAGGCCGGCTTTATCGCCGGCGGGCGTTACGGCTGGGGGGTTGTGGTGGCGCGTCAGGATGACGGGAGCTGGTCAAAACCGGTTTTTGTAACTTTGGCGGGCGGCAGTTTCGGCTTTCAGGCCGGGGTTCAGTCGATCGATGCGATTATGGTCTTTAAGAGTCGGCAGAGTGTTGAGCGCTTGTCTCGAGGTAAATTTACTTTGGGGGCTGATGCAGCGGCGGCAGCCGGCCCGGTGGGTCGTAGTATGTCGGCCGCAACCGATATTACACTGGGGGCTGAAGTCTATACCTACTCTCGTTCTCGAGGGCTTTTTGCCGGGGTCTCACTGGCCGGCTCCGGTCTCCAGATCGATTACGAAGCGACCGACAAATTCTATGGTCTCAGTGGTCTCACGGCCAGTGAGGTGTTTGCCGGTTCTCGTATTAGTGAGGTTCCACCGGTGGCCAATCATCTTATTCAGATCCTGACGCAGTATACCCAGTAGTTTTGAAGCTGTCCCATTTACCTGTCGCTCGCTGGTTGAAAAGCAAAGCTATTCGCTTGGTACCGATAGTTGCCGCCGGATTAATTTACTGGTGGGCTAAATCCTGTTCCGCGATCAAGGTTGTTAACGGTGAATTTGAAGCCGAGAGGGCGGCGGTCGGGCAGGGATGCGTTTATGTCACCTGGCACCAGCGGCTTTTCAATCTCTATTTTCTTCATCATCGGCGGCCGATAACCATAATGATCAGTCGCAGCAAAGATGGTGACTTGGCGGCCGGTGCCGTTCAGCGTCTCGGTTTTGACAGTGTCCGTGGCAGTTCCAGCCGCGGCGGTTCAACGGCCATGAACCAGCTGATTGAACAGATGCAGAATAAATCTTCAATTTGTGCCGGTATGCTCGGTGACGGTCCTCGGGGACCGGCCCGGAAACTGAAGATGGGTACCTTAAAGATTGCCCAGGCGACGGGAGTGCCAATCCTGCCTTTCGCCTACAGTGCCAAACGCCATAAGCTCTTTGCTTCCTGGGACCGTTTCATGTTTCCCTTTCCTTTCTCACCGTTGGTTGTTATTTTTGGTGAGCCTTTTATGATCCCGTCTGAAACCTCTGCTGAAGAGTTGGAGGAACTCCGCTTGAAAGTGGAAAACTCCCTGAATGAACTAGCTGAGCGCTGTGACCTTTGGTGGCGGAAATCTCAGTAACTCACCAGTCAAATTTTACTCAAGATGGTCAAAGTTTTTTTGTGGCCCAGATTGATGGCTGAATTATTTGGACAACCGGTTTAGTTACTGCTTGTCCGGGTTTGGGATTAGCGGTTTTTCCATTCCGGTTTCCGTTTTTCCAGAAAAGCCTTGATGCCGTTTTGCGCATCCTCGGAGAGATTGTTCATGACAATTGTATGCTTGGCGTAGTGAAAGGCTTGGGCATCGCTCATGTCGGCCTGGGCGTAGAGTCCCTGCTTGCCGACGGCCAGAGCAAAGCCGCTGGCTTCAGCAATCTGTTCGGCCAATTCTGCGGTTGTCCGGTCAAGCTCTTCAAGGGGTACCACCTTGTTGATGAGACCTATCTTCTTAGCTTCGGCGGCTGGAAATTCTCGACCCGTAACCAACATTTCCATCGCTGTTTTGCGGCCGATGGCCCGGGTGATAGCAACCATCGGGGTGGTACAAAAAAGGCCAATCTTGACCCCGGGGGTTGAGAATCGGGCCCCCTCTTCGGCCACCACCAGATCGCACCAAGCTGCCAGTTGGCAACCGGCGGCCGTCGCAATGCCTTGAACCTGGGCGATGACGATCTGTGGGATTTCATGGATCAACATCATCATTTTCGTGCATTGGTCAAAGATAAATTTATACTCCTTGACTCCGGCATCAACCATCTCGGCCAAGTAGTGTCCGGCGCAGAAATGGTGACCAGCGGCCTTTAAAACAATTACTTTGAGGGCTTCATCGTCGGCGATCTCAGTCAGCAGGGCAATTATCTCTTTGATCATCTGAACTGAGAGAGCATTGACTTTCCCGGCGTTATTGAGTGTAAGATAGCCGACCGGGCTTTTATTTGTGAATGAAATTTCCTGATAATCCATAATTTCCTCTCTGAATAAAATTTGCCTGACCAAGTGGTTAACCAAAAGGAAACATTCTCTGGTGTTCAATCTTGGTGCAGAGATCCTGAACTACGGTAATCCCGGCAGTTACAGCTTTTTGGGCAGCCTCATTGTTGATCAAGTCGAGCTGGGTCCAAAGGCACTTGACATCATCTCTTGCTAAAACATCATCAACAATATTTGCGATAAATTCCGATTTTCTGAAGATCTCAACCATATCGATTCGTTCATCGATTTCGTTAAGGTTGCGATAGACCTTTTCACCGAGGATTTCATTTTCTTTTGGGTAGACCGGAATGATTTTATAACCGGCCTTTTGCAAATACCTTGCGACCTTATTGCTGTCTTCCTCCGGTTTAGGGGAGAGTCCGATAATCGCAATGGTTCTGGTCTTGGTAAATATATTTTTGATTTCGTATGGTGTTGCACTGATGGTAGTATCTTTTCCTGCCATGATCTCTTCCTTGATATATGTTATGGTTGATATTTGTGCTGCTTTGTAAAACGGCCTGCACTTGGCTATCTTTTCGATATATCCGTTGACTCTATAATAATAAAGCTTGAAAACGCAAGGCCCAAGTTTTTTTTGATCTAAAACAGTGCTGGTTATTTTAAGGTTTTTGAAGGGGTGTTGGGTCATTTTTAGTATTATTAAGTGTGGTGGGTCGGGTTGGTCAAGAAAAAATTTGTTGACAATTTTGTTGACTTAATGGAAAAAGTTTGCTAAGACTAACCTCGATAGCTACCAATAACTTAAGTGATTATCTTTTTTTAATTTGGGGTCGGAAATGCCCAGAGATGGATTCAGGAATTGTCAATGTCGGCGAAATGGCGGTCAGGGTGCCGGTAATGGTTCCGGTTGCCGGCGGCGGATGCAGCTTGACGGTGAACAACCTCTGGCTCAGGCCGGTTGCGGGCGGCGTCTCAGAGTTTGTCGGATAGGTGGTGGGCGCGGTATCTGTGCCCGGATGGCATCCTTGGGAATCTTTCCGGGTCAGGAAGTTGAACTTGTTTGTGCGGCTGACCAGTCTCGTTGTCTGGTTCGGCTCAACGGCTCAACCGTGAGTTTGGGTGACGGGGTAGCTGAAAATATACTCGTCAGCGCCGCTTAAAAATATTTAAATGAGCTGATAGTTAATCCATCTTCCTTTTGTGGTTATAGTAACCCACAAGAGGATTTTTTTTCCTCTTTATAGTTAGGTATGACTAACTATTGTAGCATAGTCTATTGGAATGGTGTAGGTTAAGCCAGTGATTATCGATGAGATAGGAGAATGTCATGCTGCAATCTCTACAGCTCGCCTGGCAGGAAATTATTGTTTGGCTCATTTTGGGGCTGGTGGTTTTTGCGCTTCTCCATTATATAGGGCGGCGCTGGCAATCTATGAAAAATATTACCCATAAAAGCTCGGGTAAAAAATTGGGAGATTGTACTTCCTGTCAAAAATGTCCGTTTTCAGCCCAAGATTGTGGCAAAGCGGAGAACCTGAAAAAAGTTGGAGGATTAACGGATGAAGACAATATCTCTGCGCCGGATGGCCAAAAATCAGAGGGGTACGATTACAGCAATCAAGGTGGCCGGAGATCTCGGGCGCCGGATTCGTGATATGGGGTTGGTGAACGGTACTGAGATAACCGTGCAGGGGCGGGCCCCTCTGAATGATCCGGTGGCGTTAAGGATCCGTGGTAACACTTTGACCCTGCGTAATAACGAGGCCGACTATATTGAAGTCAAAGTTGAAGCCGAAGATAAAAATTGAGGAATATTAATTGATGGACAAGATAACAACCCTGGCTTTAGCCGGGAACCCTAATGCCGGAAAAACCACTCTCTTCAACGCCCTGACCGGGGCCCGTCAGCATGTTGGGAACTATCCCGGAGTCACGGTCGAGAGAAAAGAGGGTGAATATCGAAGCGGCGACTTTAATGCGGTTATCGTTGATCTGCCGGGTACCTATTCGTTGACCGCTTATTCCGAAGAGGAAGTTGTGGCCCGTGATTTCCTTGCCAACGAGAAATCGGCCATCGTTATCAATATCATAGATGCCGCCAATCTTGAGCGCAATCTCTATCTGACTTGCCAGTTGCTGGAGCTTAAAGTTCCTCTGGTTGTGGCCTTGAATATGATTGATGTCGCCAGCGATCGTGGGATGGAGATCGATTCCGAAAAACTTTCAACCTTTCTCGGAGTGCCGGTTCTGCCGATTGTGGCTCGTTCCGGTCAAGGGCTTGATGAGTTGATGGCCGCCGCTAAAGCTATGGCGGAAGGTCGCTTGGCGCCGCCCGATCCGGCCAAGGTCAGAATTTCTTATGGTGAGGATATCGACTATACCCTTTTAACCATGACCGGTCTGATTCGTGATCATGCTCTGCTTAAAGGTAAATATCCGTCGCGCTGGATTGCGATCAAGATGGTTGAAGATGATGAGGTGTTGATCAAAGAGGTCAATGAGGCTTCACCTGAACTTGGCACCCGCCTGCTGCATGAGGTCGAGATAGTGGCCGAACACTTGATGAAAACCTTTGAGACCTATCCGGAAGCGGTGATCGCCGATCATCGCTATGGTTTTATCAAGGGTATTCTGAAAAGGGGGATTATCACTCATCGTTATGATGAGAATCGGCTCTATACTTCAGATCGTATCGACAAAGTGCTGACTAATCGTTTTGCCGGGCCTTTGATCATGCTGGCTATTCTTTTTTCGATCTATCAGATTACTTTTAGTCTCAGTGCCTTGCCGATCTCCGGGGTTGAGGCGGTGTTCGGCTGGTTGGGTGGTCTGGTCGATTCCGGGCTTGGCGACGGGCCCTTAAAGTCGATGCTGGTCTCCGGAGTCATCGACGGGGTTGGTGGGGTTCTAGGCTTTGTCCCTCTGATTATGTTGATGTTTCTCTGTATTGCGGTTCTCGAAGATTCCGGATATCTGGCCCGGGTTGCCTTTATGATGGATCGAATCTTTCGGATTTTCGGTCTGCACGGCAGCTCGGTTATGGCTTTTATCGTCTCCGGCGGCATCGCCGGCGGCTGTGCCGTACCCGGAGTCATGGCGACCAGAACCTTGCGTTCACCCAAAGAGCGGATGGCCACCCTGTTGACTGTCCCTTTTATGAATTGTGGTGCCAAGTTGCCGATCATGGCCTTGTTGATCGGCGCTTTTTTTGCCGATCATAAAGCTTTATATATGTTTGGCTTTACCCTTTTTAGCTGGGTGGTTGCCTTGGTCGCCGCCAAACTTCTGCGCATAACGGTCCTGCGCGGGGCTCCGACCCCTTTTGTCATGGAGTTACCGCCCTACCGTTTTCCCACGTTTAAAGGTTTGCTGATTCACACTTGGGAGAGAACCTGGCAGTATATCAAAAAGGCCGGAACTGTGATCCTGGCGATCTCGATCCTGCTCTGGGCGATGATGACCTATCCCGGCTTGAGTCCCGATAAAGAGGCGGTTTTTGTTCATGAGAGAGCTCAGATTGTCGAGCTTTATGATGCCGGCAGTGAATCTGGAGAGAAACTTCTTAAAGAGGTTGATGGTCGTCAAGGGGCGGTTGCTCTGCGTAACTCAATTGCCGGGCGGATTGGTGTAGCGATGGAGAAGGTGACCTGGTTGAGCGGTTTCGAGTGGCGCACTAATATTGCTTTAGTGGGTGGTTTTGCGGCTAAAGAAGTGGTTGTCTCGACTTTAGGAATTGCTTATTCGATGGGTGAAACTGATCCTGAAAATGTGGGCTCGCTGGGCCAGCGTCTGGCCCGTGATTCGGCCTGGAGTCCGCTGGTGGCCTTGAGCGCCTTGCTCTTTATGGCTTTTTACGCTCCCTGTTTTGTTACAGTCGTTTGCATTGCTCGCGAGGCGGGATCTTGGAAATGGGCCTTTTTTTCGATTGCCTATAGCACCACTATTGCTTTTATATTGGCTGTCGGGGTCTATCAGGTGGGTCGGATGTTTGGTTTCTAAGTAATGATTATCTATTTGAGAGCGAAATTTAAGCTAAAGTTTCATAGCTTGCTATAAACCGGGAAAAATCCTCCCGGTTTATGCCTGCTACCCCATAGGGTCTTTCCTTAAGATCGTGACCGTCGGAACCGCCACTGATCAACAGTTTGTTGGTCGCGGCCAGTTCGCGCAAGATCTTTTTTTCAGTTTCCCGATGTCCGGGATACTCAATTTCCAGACCATCAATTGCAATCGGTTCAGGGGCCATAAATTCCGGCAGGAGTTCGGCCACTACCGGCCAGGGCGGCAGAACCTCTCGGTAGTGTGATGGCGGCGGGAAAGAGCCAGCCGCCGGATGTGCGAGAAAGGCGAGCAGGGGAAACTTCTTTCGCAAAGGAGGAAGTCGATTCGGGTCGATGCCTGAGGGCCGGTAAGCCGGGCTTCGGTTGGCGATGATATCATCTATCTGGTGCCGCTCCAGATGGTGTTTTTCGCTTAAGACTTTGGCAAAGTGACGGCGCGTGATATTGTTGGCGCAAGTTTTAATTTCAGTTTCTGTTAAAGGTCTTTTGAGAAGGGGTGCCGGGGAGTCCGGGCCGAAAAATTGATTGATGGCCGCGACTCGATCCCGAACCAGAGCTGGTCCCCGACCGGCGGTAAAGAGCTCTTCAATGGTTTTAAGGAACTTTTTATCCTTGAGCTTTGCGGGCTGGAAATAGAGAAGTAGATGGAGTGAACCGACAAAAGAGGGACGGCAAAATCTAAGGGTCAGCTCGACTCCAGGAATAACTAAAATGTCTGACTTAGAGGCCGCCTCTAACGCTTCATCAAGACCTGCCAGGGTATCATGGTCGGTCAAGGCTACCGCTTTCAGACCTTTTTTGGCCGCCTGGGCAATTACTTCCGACGGTGATAGTTCGCCGTCGGATGCCGTACTGTGATTATGGAGGTCTGCAACTATTTTTTGTGACATTGAGTTCTTTCCTGAAAATGATTGCGCTTTACTTTTACTTCATTTTATTTTTATCAGGGACATTTTATGTTTCTTCCATCTTGAGATATGGCCGGTCAGGAGAATGAAGTTTCCAAGGTCGGCCTTAGGCATCTTGCGTTGAGCCCCGGAGGCGCGGGGGTCCTAGGTACAGTAAACGACAATCAGCCGCTCAGGGTCTGCCCTGACCTCCTCTGTCTTGGTAAAGTTGCTGCGAAAGGGGTTATCGATGGCGTCGGTGATAGGTTTGCTTTTATACTCTCTCAAAGAACAGACGTCAATGATCATCGGTGTCTGGTCACTCTCGATCAGTTGCATAAGTTCGGATCCGGAGATCGACGGTGGTGATTTTTCGCTGGCTCGGATGTTATGGGTTAGGGAACGAAGCACACAGGTTTTTGTTGCTTCCGGTTGGGTTAGTTAAGGTTCTTAGAGTCATTGTTTCTTCCAGTATTTTATGTTAAGGGGGCGGACCGCAAAAACGGGATTTGAATTTACACTTTAAATCCAAATCCCGCATAGTAATAGATAGATAAGAGAAAATAAAAAATCGTTTTTTAAAGAGTTCTTTTGTGTGCTTTTTCTGGTTGTCCTTGATGTTGGTTGTGGTTTCAGCGCCGGTTGGTGGTTTCCGGGGCGTCGGTGAAGGAATAGGTTTTGAGAATAATTTCGCTTGCTATTGAAAAATATGCTCCGCCGGGAAACGGACTTGGTTTTTATCAGGGCAAGGCGGTTTTTGTGCCGCAAACGGCGATTGGTGATGAGGTCTTGGTAAGTATTGAAAAAGAGAAAAAACGCTATATCATCGGACGTCTGGAGGATATTGTAAAGCTTGGTTCGGGGCGTCGTAAAGTGCCTTGCCCTCACTATATGGAGTGCGGTGGTTGTGATCTCCTCCATCTTTCCTATAGTGATCAGCTTGAACTTAAAAAAGATATGTTGATTGAGGTTTTGGCCGGAGTCGGGATTCAGGCGGTTGTTGACCTGGTTGCCGCTCCGGACGAATTTGCTTATCGGCATCGCGCTCTTTTTCGGCGCAATCAGGAGACCGGAAATTTCGGTTTTCTGCGCCGGCGCAGCCATCAAGTGGTAGACGTTCCAGGTTGCCTGGTTTTGGCGCCGGGTTTGAAAACCCTGCTGGGAAAGCTTGGGGTTTCACCGGGTTTACCAGAAAAAACGACGACCTGTTACGGCCTGGCAAGTTTCGGTGGAGCCTTTGCGGCAGCCGTAGATGTCGGCCGCAATTTTCAGGCACTTTCCGGAATCCCTGAAATAGTTATGGAGAATTATGGTTTCGGCGATCTCGAACTGGCGGCTTCGGGGTTTGCTCAGGTAAATCCCGCTATAACGCGGTTGATGATCAGCGATCTTTTGAATCGCTGCGTCGACGCTTGTGAGGTGGTTGAACTCTATGGCGGCAGTGGTACCTTTTCTCTGCCGCTGGCGACTATCGCCCGGCATCTGACGGTTTACGAGAGTGACCCTGCGGCGGCTGCTAGATGCCGTCGCAATGCGTCCCGTAACAGTCTAGAAAATGTACGTTTAGTCAGTGGCCGGGCTGAGCATAAAGCCTTGCCGGATTCTCTTGATACCTTGGTTGTCGATCCTCCGCGTAGTGGACTGCAGCCTTTGGTTATCGAAAAAATAGTTAAAAGTAAGGCTTCACAGCTTATCTATATGAGCTGTAACCCGGCGACTCTGGCCCGTGATCTTGTCCGTCTCAAAGCTTTCGATAACGGGTTTATTTTAGACTTACTCAGCGCTTACGACATGTATGCCGGTACTACCCACCTTGAAGTAATGGCTTCTCTCAAACGCCTTGACCCGGTATGAGCGGAACCCAAAAGATTACTCCTCTTAGTGTTTATTGTGTTGGGGAATGGTAGATAACAGTTTTTTCGTTTTACTCATAACTGAAAGAAAGTAGAGTGGCTAATGAAGATAGCTAGCTGGAATGTCAACGGTATCCGGGCTCTGGAAAAAAAGGGTGAGTTAGAGAAATTTCTGACTATGGTTGATCCTGATATCTTACTTATGCAGGAGACCAAAGCTCGGGCTGACCAGCTCTCTTTCGGGCTTACCAATCATGCTGATTATCATCAATTCTACCATGCTGCCCGGAAAGCTGGTTATGCTGGAACTGCAATCTGGGCTAAAAAAGTTGTTAATCCTGAAGTCGATTTCTCGGTTGGTATGGACGATTTTGACGATATCGAAGGACGGGTAGTGACTTTGCGTAGCAATGGTTTGACAATCCTGGGGGTCTACTTTCCTAATGGTGGAAAATCTTCGCTCGCTTGGCAGGGGAAACTTGAATTTTATGAAATCTTCCATCGTCATGTCAAGACTTTACGGGAGGCTGGTGAAAAGGTGATTTTTGCCGGTGATGTAAACTGTTGTCATCAAGAGATCGATATCGCCCGGCCCAAAGAGAACGATGGTAAGATTGGTTTCCATCCGGATGAGAGGTCTCGTATCTCGGCCTGGGTTACCGACGACTGGGTTGATGTCTGGCGGCGTCTCAATCCCGAGCGAGTTGATGTTTACTCCTGGTGGAGTTTCCGGGCCCGGGCTCGAGAACGTAATATCGGCTGGCGGATTGACTATTTCTTCGTTGACGAAGAGCTCTTGCCACGGGTTAGAACACTTGTTTATCTGGCTGAACAGATGGGTAGTGATCACTGTCCAGTGATAATGGAGATTAATTGAATTTGTCAGTAGTTTTGGCGGGCCGGAATAACCCCCCGGATGCCGCCGCGCGGTTTCACGACATCGCCACAACGTCGAGGGATTAGATGGATATGGGTGTGGAAGATTGTCTGGCCGGCATCACGGCCGCTGTTGAAGCCGAGATTAAAGCCGGAGATTGAAGGGTCATCAACCAGTAGCTTTTTCTGCATCTGTTGAACCAGTTGCCAGACCTCGGTGATTTCTTCAGGGTTTAATTCGAGGGGGTCGGCGATATGTCTATAGGGAATGATCAGACAGTGACCCGGAGTTACCGGTGAGTTGTCGTTAATGACATAGAAATCCCGGCTGTGAGCAACAACCATCAGTTTTTCCGGAGAGCAGAAGGGACAAGCTGTGAGGGACTGTTTTATTTGCATAGAGGTTTAGTGAGATGATATAGGACATTTATTTTTTAATAACGATATTTTAAAATAATGGTCGCCAGTTAAAATGTCAATAACAATGTTTGTAGTTTTGTGTTGATGGAAAGGTTTTTCAGTATCCAGGGTATTGGGAAGGGTCAGGCACTGAGTTCAATAAACTCTGGAATTAAGTGGTTGTTTTTAAGGTGAAGCCTGGCTAATGATATCGGCAGTCCCTCTCGTTTAGGACCGGCACTGCCCGGATTGATGTAGAGGACAGCGCCACGCTGAAAACTTTCCGGTCGATGTGAGTGTCCAAAAACAATAATATCCACGCCGGCCGCCTGCGGATCAAGGTCGAGTCTCTCAAGATCGTGGAGGATGTAGAAAGTGCGTTCGCAAATTGTTAGTAGGTGGTTTACTGGATATTTTTTGTTTGTGTCCATATTACCGCGGACGGCATGGACCGGAGCAATAGTGGAAAGCTGAGAAATAATGCTGTCATCGCAGATGTCGCCGGCATGAATGATGACATCGCACCCTTTGAGGTGCTTAAAAGCGTTACTGCGCAATAACCCGTGCGTGTCCGAAATGAGGCCAACAATATATTTCTTCATAAGCAGATTGAATTCCACGGAAAAAAGTTAATATTCAAGAGGGTCTTGAAAAATTAGAATTTTTGTTCAAAAGTAAGGTGAGCTACGGCTTTTAAACGTATGAATATATTGAATATTTTAAGGATTAAAATTTAGGCCTGACTTAGCTATTGGGCAAAAAGGCAATTTTCGGGATACCCTGTAGGGTTGTCGGCTTGTGCAGATCTGTTTTAATGCTGAAATTTTTAGTGGGGATAATTTGTGTGGGGTGATTTTTACTTTCCGGCGGGACAAAAATAAATCGGCACGATCAGTAGTGATCGTGCCGATTGCTGTTACTTAAACGGGGTTAACATTCTCGGCCTGGGGACCCTTTTGACCCTGAGTTACATCCATGGAGACTTTCTGTCCTTCATGGAGGGTTTTCCGGCCTGAGCCATTGATAGCGCTGAAATGAACAAAAACGTCACTTCCACCTTCTTGCTCAATAAATCCAAAACCTTTTTCATCATTGAACCATTTTACCGTACCTTCGACTTGCTCTGACATAACATCCTCTTGCATAGTGTGCCATTCTTAATGGCTTTGTTAATTTCTAGCAGCTAATCAGCGACGCTAGATTGAATCTAAGTATATTAGCGTACTTTTAAAGATAATGCAAGCGGTTTTTTCTGAATAAATTTTTTTTTTTACTAACCTTGTCTTGTGTTTAAATCTTAGCTTGTCGGAAGCCTGAGAGTTAGACGTTAAAACGGATCTCTATGATCTCATTAGGTTCGACAATGTAATCTCGATCAACCACCCGGGCTATGCCTTTGCTTTTACATTCGTTGAAATTGTGGCAAGCAAGGTAATCGTTAAAGTTGACAACATCACCTTTGATGAAGCCGCGGGCCAGATCGGAGTGGATCTTGGCGGCACAGGTAATGATATCGGAGCCTTTCTTTATTAACCAGGCATGTGATTCGGAGGGGCCGGTCGTATAAAAAAACATGTAGTCGGATTTCTTGAGTACTTTGGCAATAAGTTCGTCTTTTTTTTCATCACCACTGATCTGGATAACCGGTTTGAGACTGTAGGGGTCAGCGCTGAGAATTATTGCCGTTTCATCTTTGGTGAACCCGACATCGCATAAGGGAATTTCCTCTTCAAGGTTCTGTTGAGCTCTTTGCAATAAACTTTTCTCCTCTTCATTGTCGGTGCGCAAGAGTCGGGTTTCAATCTTTTCGATATCATAAATTAAAAGATCGAGGATGTTGTCGGCCGGGATGATAATGGCTTCAACATGAACCAGTTCGTTGCAGATGAATTCGGCAAAAAAAGGGGTGACCTTTTTAGGCTTATCTTTTTTTTCCAGGGCGATCAGGTTTTCATCGTTAAATTTAACTTTGCCTTCTTGCAGTTCTATACCTGTAAAACCTATTTTCAACGTGATCTCCTTGTGAGTTGTATCCAGTGGTTTAAATGATTTTGTTATTTCCTGGTCAAGTGACGGTACTTAATGCGTTGTGGTTGATTGGCAGCGGCTCCGAGACGGGCTTTGCGATCCGTTTCGTATTCGGAGTAGTTGCCGTCAAACCAGACTACTTGACTATCTCCTTCAAAGGCTAAAATATGGGTGGCGATGCGGTCTAGAAACCAGCGGTCATGGCTGATGATGACGGCACAGCCGGCAAAATTTTCCAAGGCCTCTTCCAGGGCTCTTAAAGTGTTGACATCGAGATCGTTGGTCGGTTCATCGAGTAGGATTACATTGGCTCCCGATTTCAGCATGCGGGCGAGATGGACGCGGTTTCTCTGGCCGCCCGATATCAGGCTGACTTTTTTCTGCTGATCGGAGCCCGAGAAGTTAAAGCGGCCGACGTAAGCCCGTGAATTTATTTCGTGGTTGCCGAGGGCAATAGTTTCCTGACCTTCCGAGATGGCTTGCCAGATAGTTTCTTCCGGATTTAAGGTGTCGCGGTTTTGATCGACAAAGGCGAGTTTGACACTCTCTCCTAAGCGGATCGAGCCGCTGTCTGCCGTTTCTTGACCGGTGATCATTTTAAAGAGAGTGGTTTTGCCGGCTCCGTTGGGGCCGATGACGCCGACAATGCCGCCCGGCGGCAGGGCAAAATTGAGATTATCAAAGAGCAGTTGCTCGCCAAAGGCTTTACTGAGATTATTACTTTCAATTACCACTTTGCCAAGGCGTGGGCCTGCCGGAATATAGATTTCGAGATCACGGCCCCGTTTTTCGCCTTCGTTACCAAGCAGTTCTTCATAGGCTTTGATGCGGGCTTTTGATTTGCTGTGGCGGGCCTTGGGGGTCATTCGTATCCATTCTAATTCATGCTGTAGGGTTTTGTGACGGGCCGATTCCTCCTTTTCTTCCTGGGCGAGACGTTGCTCTTTCTGCTCGAGCCAGGATGAATAGTTGCCTTTCCAGGGGATACCGTGGCCCCGGTCGAGTTCCAGAATCCAGCCGGCGACATTGTCAAGAAAATAGCGGTCATGGGTGACGGCTATGACGGTACCTTCATAGCGTTGCAGGTGTTGTTCAAGCCAGGCGACGGTTTCGGCATCGAGATGGTTAGTCGGTTCATCGAGCAGGAGAATGTCAGGTTTCTTCAGTAAAAGTCGGCAGAGGGCAACCCGGCGTCGTTCGCCGCCGGAGAGGACTTTGATTTCCGTATCTGCGGGTGGACAACGCAGGGCTTCCATCGCCATATCAAGACGAGCATCAAGATCCCAGGCATCAGCGGCGTCGAGTTTTTCTTGGACCTGACCTTGTCGGGCAATCAGTTTTTCCATCTCATCATCCGACATCGGTTCGGCGAACTGTTCATTGATTTTGTTGTATTCGGCTAGAAGATCAACTGTTTCTTGAACCCCTTGTTCAACAATTTGGCGCACCGTTAGGGAGTTGTCGAGTTGCGGTTCCTGTTCGAGTAGGCCGACATTAAGTCCCGGGGCAATAGTGGTTTCCCCGTTAAACTCCTGTTCGACTCCAGCCAGGATTCTTAAGAGAGTTGATTTGCCGGAACCGTTGAGGCCCAAGACGCCGATTTTGGCTCCGTAAAAATAGGAGAGACTGATATCTTTGAGAACCGGTTTATTGTCATACTGTTTACTGACGCGCATCATCGAATAGATGATTTTGTTAGCTTCGGCACTCATCTTTTAATTTTTCTCCTTCGGGATAGATATCTTACGCTTTTCGGGGTTCCGGTTCTGACGAAAAAAGATAGCAATATGACCGGTCATGCCGACCATTTCACAGATGGCACTCTTTTCAAGCTGCTCGATCATCTCTTTTTTCTGCTCTTTCTCCTTAAAATCGACAAACTTTACCTTGATCAGTTCATGGTTTTCGAGGGCTTCTTCAAGTGCCTCTGTCAGGTTCTTGCTGAGTCCTTTCTGGCCGATCAGGACCACCGGTTTATAAGCGTGGGCCAGACTGCGCAGGTATTTTCTCTGAAATCCTTTTAACATTTAACCTTGTCCTTGTTAATGATTGATTTTAAAATTATCTGCAACTTTCAACTTGAATCCGTATTATATTAGTAAGGTTTATTTATGTCCAGTAAAAATAATCGATTATAATTATTTAAATGTTTTTTAAGAGTTCCAGTCGCAGAAGGTTGAGCGCCTGGGCGGCAAAAATTTTTTTGTTGAGCCGGCGTTTGCCGAAAGGGAAAAAGTAATGTCGGGCCTTCGTTTCTTGCGGGCCGGCAAAAGCGATATAAACAGTACCGGCCGGTTTTTCCGGGGAACCGCCGGTGGGGCCGGCGATGCCGGTCGTCGCTATGGCGTAAGTTGATCCGCTGAGTTTTTTAGCGCCGACCGCCATGGCTATAGCGGTTTCTTCGTGGACAGCACCCCATTGTTCAAGGGTTTTTTGCGCCACTCCCAGAACCCTCTGTTTGGCTGAATTTGCATAGGTGACGGCAGCGAGGAGAAAATATTCCGAACTTCCCGGACGATCGGTCAGCCAGTTGGCAATTAAACCACCGGTACAGCTTTCGGCAACCGCCAGGGTAGCTTTTTGTTTAATCAAGAGATCACCAACAACGGTCGCCAGCGGTTGACCGGTTAGTGAAACTATTTTGCGGCCCAGTTTCTCTTTGATCCAAGTGATGGCCTCTTCCTGTTCTTTGATAAGAGCATTTTTATTACTGTTTTTCTGGTATAGTTTGATCTGAACTTCCGGGAAACTGGCCCGGAAACCGAGTTTAATGCCGGGGAAAAGTTCGGGAAAAGCACTCAATTTATCTTCTAGCGCTGATTCTCCCAAGCCGAAGGTGGAGATGGTTTTGGTTTTATAGTAGTAGGGGTCCTTGACTTTCCGCTTGATTCTCGGGATAACCTGTTCATTAAGCATCTTGCGCATCTCAGCCGGAACTCCGGGGAGAAAGAAAAAAGTTCCCCGGCCGATTTTTAAAGAGAAGCCCGGGGCCGTCCCGATGGGATTTTCAAGGATTACGGCACCTTGGGGAAACATGGCTTGCCTGGTATTGTTAGCGGGCATGCTTTTTTGTCTAGAGACGAAGAAACTTTCGATTTTTTCAAGAACTTTGCGGTCAAGTATGAGAGAGACTCCGGCAGCCCTGACCGCAGCTTCCCGACTCAGATCATCAAGGGTAGGGCCCAGCCCTCCGGTTACGATAATGATATCGGCGCGCTCGGCAAGCTCCAGTAAAATCGCGGTGAGTTCATCTTCATCATCTCCGACACAGTTGTGCCGGGTTATTTTAATGCCAAGTTCTTCAATCTTTTCCGAGATGTAAGCCGAATTGGTATCGACCAGGGCGCCGCTCCGAAGCTCATCACCAGTGGCCAGAATTTCTGCGATCATAACTTGTCTCCCTTTTTGCAAATCGTGAATGGAAAATTATATTATGCGACTCTATTCCCGGCAACCAGACCGACAAAAAAAAGCAGTAGATATTGCAGCATATTAAGGTGAAGGCCCTTTTCTCAATAAATGTGAATGCGTGTTTCTTTACTCTTGATATATTTAGATGTCAACTTGTCGGCATTTAAGGCTGCATAGTCATATTAAAACTCTTTTGGCCCTTGACAAGTAATGGCGTCATCAATATCTTGGCAAGAAATGTTATAGCGGAAATTGAAAGCTGATCATGAAGGGTAATAATTAAGATATTTTAAAACCGTACTTTTAAGTAGAAAAAGGAAATTAGTAATGACTAAAGAAACCATGCAGTTCGAAACCGAGATTCAGCAGTTGCTGGATCTGATTATTCACTCCCTCTATTCTCATAAAGAGATTTTCTTACGGGAACTTGTCTCCAATGCCTCCGATGCCTTGGATAAACTTAAATTCAAGAGTCAGACCGATCAGAGTCTTCTGGGCGATGATGCTCAATTGAAGATCAGTATCGAAACCGATGCCAAGGAGCGTACCCTCTCCATTATTGATAATGGTCTCGGCATGACCCGTGATGAAGTTATTGAAAACCTGGGGACGATCGCCAAGTCCGGGACCAAAGGTTTTGTTGAGGCCCTTTCGAAAAAGGACAAGAATGATTCGACTATGGAACTGATTGGTCAGTTCGGGGTCGGTTTCTACTCCAGTTTTATGGTTGCTGATCGGGTTGTTTTAACGACCCGGGCTCCGCAGGCCGACAGCGCCTACCGCTGGGAGTCGAAAGGTGATGGCAGCTACTCGATTGAAGAGTGCGATGAGACTCGGCGCGGTACCCGGGTAACCCTTTACCTGAGGGAAATTGCTGACGACGATCAGGATTTTACTCAGGAGTGGGTATTACGTTCGACGGTCAAGAAATATTCGGATTTTGTAACCTATCCGATCCTGATGGATATCGAGCGTCAGGAGCCCCCGACCGATGCTGAGGGCAAACCAATTGAAGGGGCAGAACCGGTTAAAAAGGTGACCGAAGAGACTTTGAACTCGATGAAACCGATCTGGAACAAACGTAAAAACGAGGTTACCGATGAGGAGTATAAGGAGTTTTATAAACACCTATCCCATGACTGGAATGAGCCTCTCGATACGATTCATTTGAATGCCGAAGGTATTCTTGAATATAACGTCCTGATGTATATTCCCGGACAGGCTCCTTTTGATCTCTTTACACCGGAGAATAAATCGGGCATGCAGCTTTATGTCCGTAATGTATTCATTATGGATAATTGTGAAGATCTGATGCCTCCCTATCTACGTTTTGTTAAAGGGGTGGTTGATTCGGCTGATGTATCGCTTAATGTTTCTCGTGAGCTGTTACAGCACGACCGGGTTGTCGGCAAGATTAAAAAAAATATTATCAAAAAGGTTCTTGAGCGCTTGGCGGGCATGCTTGACAAAGAGCGTGAAAACTATCTCAAATTTTGGGAGATTTTCGGTCAGGTTCTCAAGGAGGGCCTCCATAGCGATTTTGAAAACCGCGAAGCGATCGCCGATCTTCTGTTGTATGCCTCAACCGCTGGTGAAGAGCTTACTACCTTGAAAGATTATTTAGGTCGGATGCCGCTTGAACAAAAGGATATTTACTATATTACTGGTGACGACCGCCAGACTCTGATCGCCTCTCCGCATCTCGAAATGTTTAAAGATAAAGGTTTTGAAGTCCTGCTGATGACCGATCCGGTTGACGAGTGGGTGATTCAGGGGTTTTCTGAATATAAAGGTAAAAATCTTAAATCGGTAGCCAAGGGTGATGTTGATCTGCAGAGTGATGAAGAGAAAAAGGGTAATGAAGAGAAACTTAAGACGGTTTCCGATGAGTTTTCCGGTCTTTTGAACTTTGTCAAGAAGAGTCTCGATGACAAGGTCGCCGAGGTTCGGATCTCCCAGCGTTTGACCGGCAGTCCGGTCTGTCTGGTTGCCGGTGAACATGATATCAGTGCAAGTATGGAGCGTATCTTGAAAGCCGCCAATCAGCCGGTGCCGCCGAGTAAACGTATTTTAGAGATCAATCCCGATCATGAACTCCTTAACCGTATGCGCGAACTTCATCGTAGTCAGGGCGAAAGCGACGACCTGAAAGAGTTTGCCGAGCTTCTCTACGATCAGGCCCTGCTTACTGAGGGCTCAAAAGTGGTCTCACCCGAGCTCTTCTGCAACCGCTTGACAAAGTTGATGGTGAAAGCGGTAGCGGAGTGATAGAAGAGGAGTTATTATCCTGAAAAATAATTTTCCGGTTTTTCTGTCGATGGTTTAGCAAAAAAACCTGTAACCTAAAGAAAGGGAGTAGAGAAATCTACTCCCTTTCTTTAGGTTGACACCCGGGTGAAACGTTGTTGCCGTGTCAGACTTCTAACGAACCTCTTTTCTTTAAGAGGGGATCGTGATCAATCTTTTGAGCGGTAGTTTCGGGTTCTGCGATGAGTTTAAGTTTTTTACTGCGTGACAGCTTTTTAATGGCTGCTTCGCGGCGGCTTGCCAGACTGCGGGATGAGGCTTCTTCATGGTAGATCAAGGTTACCGGTAGGCGCGTGCGGGTGTAGCGGGCACCGCGTTTTTCATTGTGGGTTTGCAGACGATTTTCGAGGTTGTTGGTGATGCCGGTGTAGAGGGTATTGTCACTACAGCGGAGAATATAAACTTGCCATTTTTTCATTATAATTGGCGGTTCAATTTTTTGTATTGTTGTAACTATTCAGATCTATTTTATAGTCCTGTAAGAGCTCCAGACCGGCCAAAGTTATGACTGCACCTGAATAGTTACGGATTGTTTAAGATGACGACTTTACAGGAAAATTATTTAAAACTTGACCGCCGGCAAGGCGTTTCGGTTATGTCGGACGTCGGACAGTCGGACTCGTCTCCAGTTGTCTATGGCGGCCCGCTTTTTTATAGAATATCGTTAAATTCGACTTAAAGTCAAGAATAGTCTGTAATGTCTTCTGGACAGCTTAAGATGGCTGTGTTAATTTCCCTTTTGGAAAATCTCTATTTTTTAGAAAGTTTTTTTGCCGGTTTTGAGGTTTTGAATGATTTTAAATTGGTTTTGTCTCCGGCGAAAGCTCTTTTTCGTCCTCTTTTTCTTTCTCTGTATTCCTTTTCCCTCACTTGCGGTTGAGACGACCCTGGGTCATGGTTTGTCCCTTCATGGAGAACTTAAATATCCGGCTCGATTTGGCCATTTCGATTATGTCAATCCGGAGGCCCCCAAAGGCGGCACCCTGCGTCAGGCTGCGATTGGCACCTTTGACACCTTTAACGAATTCATTTTGAAAGGGATATCAGCCGCTGGCGTCGGCATGATCTACGATACCCTGATGGCGTCGGCCGAGGATGAACCTTTCAGTCAATATGGACTGCTTGCCGAAAGGGTTGAACTGGCCGCCGACCGGACTTTTGTTATCTTTCACATTAATCCCGGGGCCCGTTTTCACGATGGCCATCCGGTGACTGCCGAAGATGTGGTTTTTACCTTTAACCTGTTTTTAGAGCAGGGCCAACCTATGTATAAAAGGTACTACGCCGAGGTTACCGGGGTTGAGGCTCTTGACCAAAAGCGGGTTAAATTTACTTTTAAAGACGGCCAGAATGCCGAACTGCCGCTGATCGTTGGACAGCTGGTTGTTTTGCCGCGGCACTTCTGGCAGGGCAAAGAGTTCAACCAGGCTGGTCTTGATCTGCCCCTGGGCAGCGGCCCCTACCGGATCAAAAATTTTGTTCCTGGTAAATCAGTTACGTATGAAAGGGTTAGTGATTACTGGGCCGCCGGTTTGCCGGTTAATAAAGGTCGTTATAACTTCGACACTTTAATCTACGACTACTACCGTGATGCAACCGTGGCCCTCGAAGCCTTCAAGGCGGGGGAGTACGATTTTCGCCATGAAAATGTCTCGAAAAATTGGGGCACCCTCTATAACGGTCCGCAATTTAGGGACGGACGCATTATTAAAAAGGAGATTGTCCACGAGATTCCGCAGGGTGTGCAGGGTTTTGTTTTTAACACCCGGCGCGCCATTTTCAGTGATCGCCGAGTGCGTGAAGCCCTGATTTATGCGTTTGATTTTGAGTGGAGCAATAAGACGCTTTTCTACAATCAATACAAACGTAGTAACAGTTATTTCAGCAACTCCGAAATGGCGGCCGTCGGTCCGCCCAGTCCGGCCGAGATAGAACTTCTCAAACCCTATGGAGATCAACTGCCAGCTGAAGTTTTTAAGGATAGTTACCATCTGCCGACCACCGACGGGCGTGGCAACATCCGCAATAATCTGCGGCGGGCGGCGGTTCTTTTAAAGAATGCCGGTTGGACGATTAACCATAAGAAACTCGTCGATAAAAACGGGAAGCCTTTTCTTTTTGAGATCCTTCTGACCTCCCCGGCCTTTGAAAGGATTGTTCTGCCCTTCAAGAAAAATCTTGCCCGTCTCGGTATTGAGACCAAGGTTCGGGTGGTTGATACCGCCCAATATCTCAATCGGGTGCGAGAATTCGATTTCGATATGGTCGTCTGGAGTTTTGGCCAGTCGCTATCGCCCGGCAATGAACAACGCTACTACTGGCACTCCAGTGTTGCTGATATTCCCGGTAGCCGTAATCTGGCGGGGATCAAAGATCCGGTGGTTGATGCCTTAGTTGAAGCGATTATTCATGCCGACGACCGGCAGAGCCTGGTTACCCGAGTGCGGGCCCTCGACCGGGTTTTGCAGTGGGGCTTCTATGTTCTGCCGCATTGGCATATCAGCACCTTTCGGATCGCTTACTGGAGCAAGTTCGAACAGCCTGAACTGGTTCCCAAATATGGTCTGGGCCTAATGACCTGGTGGATCAAGTAACGTAAATCTATGCTTTCCTATATTTTACGCCGATTTTTGCTCATTATTCCAACTTTGCTGGGAATTTTGACGATCAATTTTTTTATCATCCAGGCGGCTCCCGGTGGACCGGTAGAGCAGCTGATCGCCCGCCTTGAGGCGACCGGAGAGAGTGCGACGGTAAGGATTGCCGGTAGTGACAACGCGGAACTGAAACAGAGAACCTCCCGAAACTCGGGTTCCGACAGCAGTTATCGAGGTGCTCAAGGGCTTGATCCCGAGTTGGTTACCGAGATCGAGAAACTTTATGGTTTTGACCAGCCCCTCTATAAGCGTTACTTTAAAATGGTTTCAGACTATATCTGTTTTGATTTCGGTGAAAGCTTCTATCGCGACAAAAAGGTTGTCGATCTCCTGATTGAAAAATTGCCGGTTTCTATCTCTTTGGGATTCTGGAGTACTTTGATTATCTATCTGGTTTCGATTCCTTTGGGGATAGCTAAGGCGGTACGTCACGGCAGTCGTTTCGATGTCTGGAGCAGCACTCTGGTGATTGTCGGCAACGCCATCCCGGTTTTTCTTTTTGCCGTTATCCTGATTGTTCTCTTTGCCGGTGGTACCTATCTTGATTGGTTCCCGCTGCGTGGATTGACCTCCAACAATTTTACCGAGCTTTCTTTAGGTGGTAAAATACTTGACTATTTTTACCATCTAGTCCTGCCGGTGACGGCTATGGTGGTTGGTGGTTTTGCGACCCTGACGATGTTGACTAAAAACTCTTTTCTCGACGAGATCGGCAAACAGTATGTGATTACCGCTCGGGCGAAGGGCTTGAGCCGTAATCAAGTGCTCTACGGTCATGTTTTCCGTAATGCGATGCTGATTATCATAGCCGGTTTTCCGGTCGCTTTCATCAGCATGTTTTTTGCCGGCTCGCTTTTAATCGAGGTTATCTTTTCGCTTGATGGCCTTGGTCTTTTAGGTTTCGAGGCGACCATCGGGCGTGACTATCCGGTGATGTTTGGAACTCTCTATATTTTCACCCTGATCGGTCTTTTGACCAACCTTGTCAGCGACCTCTGCTATATGGTGGTCGACCCGCGTATAGATTTTGAGGCTCGCGAATTTTGATGGCGTCAGAAGAGTGTCTGAAAGTTTTACCCGAAATTAAATTTAATCCGGTGAATCGCCGGCGTTGGGAACGTTTTGTCAGTAATCGCCGTGGATTTTGGTCCTTGTGGTTATTTTTACTACTCTTTTTTATCAGTTTGGGTGCCGAATTTTTCGTCAATGACCGGCCTTTGTTGATCGCCTATCAGGGGAAATTGTTTTGTCCGGTTCTGGTCTCCTATGCGGAGACCGATTTCGGCGGCGAGTTCGCCACCGAAGCCGACTATCGTGATCCTTACCTTACTGATCTGATCGAGCAAAACGATGGCTGGATAATCTGGCCACCGATTCGTTACCATTATGATACGATCAATTATGAACTTAAAGTTCCGGCTCCGGCTCCGCCAAGTTCCGCCAACTGGCTCGGGACCGACGATCAAGGGCGCGATGTCGTCGCCCGTCTCATCTACGGGTTTCGCATTTCGGTACTTTTTGGGCTCTGTCTGACCCTTTTTGGTTCTCTGGTTGGTATTGTCGCTGGTGCCGTGCAAGGCTATTATGGTGGTAAAATAGACCTTCTGGGTCAGCGTTTTATGGAGATCTGGTCGGGTTTGCCGGTTCTCTATTTGTTGATTATCCTCTCCAGTTTTGTGCAACCCAATTTCTGGTGGTTGCTCGGCATTATGTTGCTCTTTTCCTGGATGAGTTTGGTTGGTGTTGTCCGGGCTGAATTTCTGCGGGGGCGCAATCTTGACTATGTGCGCGCCGCCCAGGCCCTTGGGGCCGGTGATTTAACGGTTATGTTTCGCCATATCCTGCCCAATGCCATGGTTGCTACAATTACCTTTATACCTTTTATTCTAAATGCCTCGATTACAACCTTAACCGCACTCGATTTTTTGGGTTTCGGGATGCCGCCGGGTTCACCTTCTCTGGGGGAACTGCTGGCCCAGGGTAAGGCCAATCTCCACGCTCCCTGGCTCGGGCTCTCCGCCTTTTTTGTTCTGGCGGTTATGTTGAGCCTGCTGGTGTTCATCGGCGAGGCCGTACGTGACGCTTTCGACCCGCGCCGGGCTACGGGTTTGGGAAGGTAGGGAGGGTTAAATTGAGAAGGCTACTAACAGTTTTTTTTCTAATCTTGATCATGCCGGCCTGTACGATGCTGCGACCGGAAACCACGGAGTTGTTACCGGAAGATTTTCCGACCGAGTTTTCTCTTTTTTCGGAAAGTGTGGATCACGAAATTGCTTGGTGGAAAACCTTCCAAAGTCGAGAACTTGCTCTCTTGATGCTAAATTCTCTGCCGGAAAATTTTACGGTTTTGGAGGCTCGGGCCCGGCTTGAGCAGGTTCGCTATGAGGTCCTTAAGGCCGGAGCTTATTACTATCCTGACTTGGGTTTTTCCAGTGCGGTCGACCATCAGAAGATGAAAGAGGAGGGCCTTCCACAAGTTTCTAATGATGAGTGGTCGTTAGGGCTTAATGCCGCTTATGAAGTTGATCTCTGGGGTCGGGTACGAGCTTTAAAGAAAAGTGAAACGGAAAAATATGAGGCCTCAAAGGAGGATCTTAAGACGGCGGTTATGAGTGTCAGTGGGGCGCTTGCCGAAAACTGGATTGAGTTGATCGGGAATCGTCGTCACCAAGATCTTCTGCTCCAGCAGTTGGAGCTCCAGCAAAAATTGCTCAAACTCATTATTTTACGGTTTCCCCTAGCCAAATCAACCGCTCTCGATATCTACCAGCAACAGCAGATTGTCGAAAAGCTCCAGGCGGAATTGATTCCGATGGTTAGGAATCAGGAGATTATTAAACGGCACCTGGCGTTGCTGGCCGGGCGTGCCAGTCTTGATGATGAGGTGCTTGGCGAACGCTCCTTTCCCGAGGTCGGCTCCTTGTCGGCCTTGGGCTTGCCGGCTGATCTGTTGGCCGCAAGACCCGATGTCAAGGCCGCCGGTCTGCGTTTGAGATCCAGCGAATGGGAGGTTGCTGCGGCCCGGGCCGATCGTTTGCCGGCTTTAAGATTGACCGCATCCTCCAACTTTTTTGCTGATGACTTAAGTTCCATTTTTGATAACTGGATTCTTAATCTGGCTGCCAACCTGGCCGGTCCTGTTTTTGATGGCGGCCGGCGTCGGGCTGAAGTTGAGAGGGTCAGGGCCGTGATTGATGAACGACTGGCACTTTATCGCGAAACCGTTTTGAATGCGGTGGTTGAGGTTGAGGATGCCTTGACCCGGGAAGCGGAGTCTTCGGCAACCCTGGTGTCGCTTCGCAAGCAACTTAAGCTCTCCCGGCAGACCTTGCGCGAAGCTCGGCGGCGTTATTTGAATGGGAGCAGTGATTTTATCAACGTTTTAAATGAAGAGCTCAATTCTCTGCAACTAGAACACGATATTATCAATCAGGAGAAGCAATTTTTATTGGCCCGGATAACGCTTCATATAGCTTTAGGGGGATCTTGGGTGGATGAATTTAGCAAGGAAGGTTTAGCGCATGTCGAAAATCAATAACCAAAACCTCGCAGGTGATACCAAGCTTCCCCGGCGGTCATTGTGGCAGCGTCTGTTGGCTCTGGGTCTTATCATTCTGCTCTTGGTAATCGGTATTATAGTTAGTCGTTTAATTATTAAAACCCGGCCCCAGGTCAAACGCAAAGCTTCCAAAAAGATGGAAACCTTGGTTCGGGTGATTGAAGTCTCACCCCGTATGGTCAGAGTTCAGGTCAAAGCTCAGGGACAGATTGTTGCGGCCCGGGAGATAACCCTCCAGGCCCGGGTTTCAGGTCAGGTGGTCTACCTGCATCCCGATTTTATTCCCGGCGGGATTATTGGCAAGGCTGAAATTCTGCTTAAACTTGATGATACTGATTATCAACTTAATCTGCGCCAGCAAGAGGACGCCCTGGCTTTGGCCAAGGCTGATCTGCGAATTGAAGAGGGGAGTCAGACGGTGGCCCGTCAGGAGTGGGAGCTGATTACCAGCCTGACCCAAGATGTCGATATGTCGAGTCGTGATTTGGCCTTGCGCAAACCGCAGCTGGCCAAGGCTGAGGTGCTGATCAAGTCGGCCCGGACGGCCCTTGAAAGAGCGCGGGTCGATCTCAATCGGACGGTGATCCGGGCGCCATTTAACCTTATTGTCCGGGCCGAGAATATAGATCTTGGTTCAGAGGTTTCAACAACGACAAATCTGGCTACTCTGGCGGCAACCGATATCTTTTGGGCCGAGATCTCCCTGCCGGTTGAGAAACTTGCCTGGTTTGATCTTCCTGAGGGGAAAAAGCGAGGTTCGCCGGTATTGATTCGGGTCCGGCAGAAGGAGCCTTATGTCGGCAGCATCCTCTCTCTGGCACCCGATCTCGACAAGGACGGTCTCATGGCCCGGCTCCTGATTGCGATTACAGATCCTTTGGGTCTGCAAAACGGGCGTCTGCCGCTGCTTTTAGGTGGTTTTGTCCAGGCGGAAATTGAAGGGCAAAGCCTTAGTAATGTATACCGTATTCCTCGTTCAGCCCTGCACGAAAATGATATCGTCATGCTTGTTGATGAAGAGAGCAAATTGCAGCTGCAGCCGGTAACTGTTGTCTGGAAAGGCTTGGAGAGTGTTTTTGTAAGCCAGGGATTGTCGCCCCAAGCTAAGGTTGTGATCTCCAGTGTAGCGGCACCGATCAGCGGTATGTTGCTCAAGGTTATGGTTCCTGGAGAAGGGGGAAAGAGTTCGCCTGAAAA
>CAZUXG010000007.1:32315-41495 GCA_964623985.1 uncultured Thermodesulfobacteriota bacterium
CTGAAAAATTAAATGAAAAACTGAAAATGAAAAAAAATGTACCGTTGAGGTCTGGTAATGGATCAGCAAAATAGTCTTCACAAACCTCCTTTGGGGGGTGAAGATCTTTTGGAAAGAGGGCCGATTCACTGGATGGCGGGCAACTCGGTGGCCGCCAATCTGCTGATGCTCTTTCTTCTGGTCGGCGGTTTCTTCTGGGGCACCCAGATCAAACAGGAGGTTTTCCCGGAATTTACTCTTGATCAAGTGGTGGTTTCGGTTATCTATCCCGGCGCCAGTCCGGAAGAGGTGGCCGAGGGCATCGTTCTGCCGATCGAAGAGGCGATTCAGAATGTCGATGGCATCAAGGAGATCGTCTCGATCGCCAACGAGGGCGGCGGGACGGTTCGGGTTGAAGCCCATAACGATGCCGATCTCCAACTTTTGGCCACCGATATCAAAAATGAGGTCGACCGGATTTACGCCTTTCCTGATGATGCCGAAGAACCTCTGGTAACCATCCCATCGCATAAACGTCAGGTCATTACGGTGTTGGTTTATGGTGAGCATGAGCCTAAGGTTTTGCGTGAAGTAACTGAAATGATTCGTGACCAGATCCTCCAGGACCCCGATATTACCCAGGTCGAACTCCTCGGAGAACGGCCCTTGGAGATGAGTATTGAGGTTTCGCAGGAGCTTTTACAATTCTACAATCTGAAACTTTCCGAGATCGCTCTCAAGGTTAAAAGCGCGGCCCAAGATATTCCCGGTGGGACGATTAAAACCGCAGGTGGTGATATTCTGGTCAGGATGACCGAGAGAAAGGATTTTAAAAATGAGTTCTCCCGGATACCGATTATCAGCGGAGCCAATGGTACGATTGTTACTTTAGGAGAAATTGCCGAAATTCGGGATGATTTTGAGGATACCGACAAGTTTGTCTTCTACAATGACCAGCCGGCGTTGGGGATTAATGTTTTCAGGATCGGTGACCAGACCCCGATTGAAGTTGCCGATGCGGTGTTTAAACAGATTGTCAAACTCCGGCAGACTCTGCCGGACGGGATTCATCTCGACACCGTTGATGACCGTTCGGAACATTTTAAGCAACGTATCTCTCTTCTGGTCAAGAACGGTTATCTTGGTTTAGGCCTGGTTTTTATCCTGCTTGCAATTTTTCTTGAGACCCGATTAGCCTTCTGGGTCACCATGGGGATTCCGATCTCTTTTTTAGGGTCGCTTCTCTTTATCCCGCTTTTCGGGGTCAGTATCAACATGGTTTCGCTCTTTGCCTTTATTATCGCTTTGGGGATTGTCGTTGATGATGCCATCGTTGTCGGTGAGAATGTCTATAGTTACAAACAGAGGGGTTACAACTCCTTTGCAGCCGCGGTCGCTGGGGTAAAAGAGGTCGCCGTGCCGGTGACCTTCAGCATCATTACCAATATTGTTACCTTTATGCCGCTCTACTTTGTGCCCGGGATTATGGGCAAGATTTTTCGCAATATCCCGGTCGTTGTCGCCTCGGTCTTCTTTATCTCCCTGATTGAAGCCCTCTTTATCCTGCCCGCCCATTTAGGGCATCAGAAAGAGAGCAAAAATCCTCTTTTAATTTTTGTTTCTCGAAAACAACAGAAAATCTCCGATGCTATAGCGGTCTTAATCAAAAATGTTTATGGTCCTTCTCTGGAGTTCTCTTTACGTTTTCGCTATGTCAGCATGATGGTGGGGGTTGTTATTTTGATGATCACCATCGCTTATGTCAAGAGTGGGCGCATGGGGATGACCCTTTTTCCTAAGGTTGAGTCGGATTATGCCTATGCCCAGGCGACCCTGCCGGTCGGGGTGTCGGTAACTGAGACCCTGGCGGTTAGCCGGAAGCTTACAGAAAGTGCCAATCGCTTGCTCGATGAGGTCGGACGGGAAAAACAGCTTAAAGGAATTCTTGCCTACGTTGACCGCAATACAACCTGGATTAAGGTGCATATGACTCCTCCTGAAGATCGGCTGGTTAACACCGGAGATTTTACCCGGCGCTGGCGTCAACAGGTTGGTGGGCTCACCGGGGTTGAAAACCTCCAATTCCAAGCCGACCGGGGTGGCCCCGGATCGGGTGCCGCTCTGACCGTCGAGCTTCAACATCGCGATACCGAGGTTCTCGCAGCAGCCAGCGCCGAACTGGCTGAGGCTTTGACCTCTTTTCCTCTGGTTTCAGATGTTGATGATGGTTTTACACCGGGCAAAGATCAGTTTGACTTTACCCTCAAGGCAGCCGGTTACCGGCTTGGCCTGGAGCCTTCCGAGGTTGCCCGCCAGATCAGGAACGCCTATTATGGTTTCGAGGTTTTTCGCCAGCTCCGTGGTCGTAACGAGATGAAGATTATGGTGCGAACTCCGGAATTAGAAAGAGAATCAGAATACTATCTTGAGGAGATGTTGATCTCAACCCCCAAAGGGGTCAAAGTCCCACTTCTCGAGATTGTTGATATCAAAAAAGGGAAGGCCTATACCACAATTGAGCGCCGCGACGGCCGCCGGATTGTTAATGTGACTTGTGATGTGACGCCGCAGAGCCGGGCCGATATGGTCGGAGCTGCATTAAAAAAGGATATTCTACCGGCCTTACAGGAGAAGTATCATGGCTTAGACTACAGCTTTGCCGGCAAGCAGTTGGACCGCATGGAGAGCATGGCCGCTCTCGGTAAGGGTCTGATGGTCGCCTTGGTCCTCGTCTACCTGATTTTGGCGATTCCTTTTCGCAGTTATATCCAGCCTGCGATTATCATGATCAGTATCCCGTTCGGCATCGTCGGCGCGATTGTCGGTCACCTTCTGATGGGTTATAGCTTAAGTCTTTTGAGTATGTTTGGAGTCGTCGCCCTTTCCGGGGTCGTGGTCAATGATGCGCTGGTTCTGATCGATTTCGCCAACCGTCAGGTTAAGGAAGGTTCAACCCCCTATGCCGCTATTGTCAATGCCGGAATTTCGCGTTTTCGGCCGATTATACTGACCACGATGACCACCTTTTTCGGACTTTTGCCGATGATTTTTGAAACCTCAAGACAGGCCCGCTTCCTGATTCCGATGGCGATCTCCTTAGGTTTCGGGATTCTCTTTTCAACCGTAATCGTCCTGGCCATGGTTCCGGCCCTCTATATTATTCTAGAGGATATCAAAGGCCTCTGGCGAAATTTGTTGGCTTAGTAAGGATCTGAAAAAAATTGAGAAAAGTAAAAGTTGAAGAGGCGATTGGCTTGGCTATTGCCCATGATATGACTGAAGTCAATGTTGAAAAGAAGATCAAACAGGTGGCCTTCAAAAAAAGGCATATTGTCAGAGAGAACGATATTGAAAAACTGAAATCACTGGGCCGGGAAAATATTTTCGTTTTTGATGAACATGAGGAGGAAGTTCATGAAGATGAAGCGGCTCTGATTCTGGCGCCATTGCTGGCTGGTGAAAATATTGTTTATGATAATGAGCCTAGTGAAGGTAAGATCAGTTTTTATGCCGCCATTGATGGGCTTTTTAAACTCAATGCGGAGATGATTATCGCAATTAACCGGCTTGGTGTCCCTTCTTTACCGACCATCCATAATAACTTTGTCGTCAAAAAAGAGAAACAGGTTGCGGCATTTCGGATTATTCCTTTAACCTGCAAGCTGGAGATTGTCGAAGAGTGTCGTGAAATTTTGGGTCGGGAGATATCGCTTGGTCAGCCGCAAAAACATCCCGCTTTAACTATAAAGCCCTTTATAAACCGTAAAGCAGCCCTCATTGTTACTGGTAACGAGGTTCACAACGGCCGGATTGAAGATAAATTTACAGGAATTGTTGAGAAAAAACTAAAGGTTTTCGGGGTCGATCTGATTGACCGGACAATTCTGCCGGATGACTGCGAAATTATCAGGGAGAAAATTTTGCAATTCTCTCAAAATACTGATTTTTTGATTCTTACCGGAGGTACCTCGGTTGATCCCGACGATGCCACTAAAGCTGCAATGCGAGACGCTGGTGTCGATCTGCTGCAGGCCGGCAATCCGATTCAGCCGGGTAATAATTTTACTATCGGTTATCTCGGCGAAAAGCCGGTCTGTGCGGTTCCGGCTGCGGCCCTCTTTTTTAAAATTACCGCTTTTGATATTTTCCTGCCCCGGCTGGTTGCTGATGATCCGATTACTGCCGATGAACTGGCGGCTCGCAGTATTGGCGGCCTCTGTCATTTCTGTGAAGTCTGCCACTATCCGATCTGTCCCTTTGGTCAATCATTTTGAAAACTTTCTATAAAGTTGATGAACATGTGCTATTACATCCAGGTCCCAGGATTTTACTTTTTCCTCCGGTTTGAGGAATAACCTGGATTTGTGTGCTGATCCGTTCCTTTAAAGCGGATACGTGCGAGATTATGCCGATTAATTTCCCGTTATGTTGCAGGTTTGCAAGAGTTTCGAGAGAGGTCTCCAGAGCTTCCTCATCCAATGATCCGAAGCCTTCATCGAGAAAAAGGGAATCCACTCGAACCTTTCGACTTGCCATTTTGGAAAGTCCCAACGCCAATGTAAGGCTTACAATGAAGCTCTCTCCACCGGACAGGTTTCTGGCCGACCTGATTTCACCAGCCTGAAAATTATCAACGACGTTTAATTCCAAAGGTTGTTCGTCATCACGAATAAGCAGGTAACGGTCAGTCATTTTTGCAAGCTGACGGTTGGCATGTGAAACCATCAACTCAAAGGTTAGCCCCTGGGCAAAGTTGCGGTATTTTTTACCGTCTGCAGAGCCCATCAAACCATGCAGCTTTTCCCACCGATGATACTCTTTTTTTTGAGCCTCTATGGCAGTCTGCTTTTCCTTAACCCGTTCTTTGGCGGTTGTATTTTCACTCAGCTTGTGCTTGAGACCGGCAATGGCATCGCGGAGCTCTTTCAGAGATTCTTCATACTCCTTGGATTGCGGTCCCAGTTCTTCAGGGGATTTGTCGGTAACCTTCTTGGTTATCTCCGTGGTCAGCCGTGTTTCGCGATCTTTTTGTCTGGCCTTGAGGTCTGTTTGGCTGTCATCCAGTTCCTTTGCTTTGGCCGACAGGGCATCCTGCTGTTCTCTTGGCAGTCTGGCTTTAAGGAACAGCTTTTCATCTGAAAAGCCAGCAGGGACTAGTGTTGTGGTAAAATCGGCTGCCGCCTTTTTCAGTTCTGGAGCTCTCTGGTCTATACGTTTTGTCAGGGATTCGACATGAGACTTTACAGTGTTTAATTTCTGCTGCAGCTCAGTATGCCGGTTTCTGGTTTGCTTTTCTGCTTCCTCAGAATCAGCAAGGGTTTTATTCAGGTGACTCTCTTCATCGTCAGGTTCTTTATCACCATACAATTCTTTCCGCTCATCACTTCCGGCGATTTGTTTCTTTTTCAGGGTTTCCAGATGTTTCTGTAGCTCACTCAACGCGTTGTTTTGGGTTTCTATGACTGCATATAGACGCTTTGTCTCACTGTCGAGGGCGGCAATCTGTTTCTCGATTGCAGTCTTTTTCTTAACCTGGGTCTGCCATGTGTCCAGACGTTTCTTGAGTGACTCAAACAGTGATGAAAGATCGTCATCGGAAATTTTCTTAATGCCAAATGGCTGGAGTTTGGCAGATACTGCCTTTTTCAGTTCTGCAAAACCAGCCCGGAGTTTCCCCAAGCCATCTTGCAACTCCTCAAGGGTTTTCTCAGCTGACTTTTTATAATTAGCGGCGGTTACTTCTATTTTTTCACTATCCACCAGATTTTTACGAGCAGTCCCCTGAGCTTCTTCAAGTTTTTTAATAGCAGCTTCCAGATCTTCTGCCTTGTTTATCAGTTTGGTGAGCGCCTCAATTTTCTTTTCGGTTTCATCGGGAACCGGAACATTTCCTTTCGCAAAGGGGTGTTCTTTTGCCCCGCAAAGGGGACAAGGTTTGCCATCTTCCAGTTTAGTTCGGTGGTCTTCAAGTTCTGCAATCTTTGACAGAAAAACCATTTCACGAAGCAGGGTTTCCTTTTCTCTGCGATATTCACGCAGCAGCCGGTCACCCAGTAATTTGCTTAATGCAGCTTTTCCTTGCTGGAGGTTTTTTGCTGCGCTCTTGAGATCATGCTTGCGGGTGTTGCATTGCTCCCGGCATACGTCGAGTTTCTTTATCGTTTGCTCCAGAGCCGTGTTGGCCTTCTTGTGATTGGTCTCTTTTTGAGTAATCTCGTTTTGTCTGGAGAGTAGATTGCCCAGCTGTTCTTCGATACCGGCCAGACCGCTGATCAGCCATTCATCCTGTGCATTATCCTTGAGATAGCCGTCAGCCAGGGCCAGATTCTTTGCAGCCTCGGTCCGCTTTTCCTGCTCTTTAAGTCTGGCCTTTTTGTCAGCATCAATCTTTGCCGCATTTTTTTTGCTGCTCTCATCTCCTTCCAAAACAGCTTTTTTCTGTTCGGCAAGTTTCTGATCGAGGGCGCGAACTCGTCTTATGAGCGGTGCAGCAGCTTTCAGCCCCTTTTTGGCATTAATGGTCTGTTGTTCCGTTGATTTGAGTGATTCGGCCTGTTCTCTGGTAACAGATTCCAATTCAGGAAGGACTTCTTTCTCCGTACTCAGTGAGGTCTGATCGTCAGACTGCTGCTTTCGGATTGCTGCGAGCGTTGCATACGCCCCATCCAGTGAAGCGGCCTTTATGGCTCGATCAAGTTTTTCCCGTTCGGGTTTGAATGCTTCTATGTCGGTCTGGAGTTTGGTCGCTTCCTCAGAGAGTGCACTGATTTCTTTCTTCAGACCATTAATACCGGTCAGCCATGCAATTGCTTTTCCCGTTTCAGTTGACTTGCCGGAAAGGTCGGTTTCTTCTTTTTGCTTTGCCTCGAGTTCCAGTCGAATCTCTTTTTCCTGTTCGAGCTCCAAAATCACAATGCCTGATGTTGCGGCTTGAAGCAGGTTCAGTTTTTCCCGTTCATCACGCTGTCGTTCATGGACACGCCGGGAGATTTCCGAATAAATTTCTGTACCGGTTATCTGTTCAAGGATCTTTGATTTCTGTTCTGCATCGGCCTTCAGGAAGGTATCAAAGTCACCTTGAGCCAGCAGAATGGAACGGGTAAACCGCTCAAAGTCCATCCCGGTTTTTTCTTCGATGACGCCGGATACGAGACTCTTTTTGGTCTCAATGGGTTTTCCAGTTTTTACATCACTGATTTCATGCTTAGCATCCGCCAGATTCCCATCAGATTTTTTCCGGGCCCGGTGTTGGCCCCAATGACACCGGAAGCGGCCAGCTTGGGATTCAAACACAACTTCGGCATAGCATTCGCCGGTCTGACGTGACATGATCTCGTTGCCGCTTTTGGTAATTTTTCCAAGGCGGGGTGTTGAGCCGTAAAGAGCAAGACAGATCGCATCGAGAATGGTGGACTTGCCCGCACCGGTTGGTCCGGTCAGAGCAAAAATTCCGTTGGAAACATATTCCGGGTTTGAAAAATCAATAAACCATTCACCATAAAGGGAGTTGAGGTTTTTAAATCTGAGTTCAAGTATCTTCATGATCAGCCTCTCTATTCCACGTTTAAGTCTTCTTCATGAAGAGACTGAATTATTTCGTCATGGGATGCTGTCAGTTCGTTCCGGTCTTCATCCGGGACATCAAAAGCATCCAAACAGCGTGTAAAGACTTCACCGACACTCAGATCGTCAAGGTTTTCGTTTTCGGTAATCGTACTGATCACGCGGTCTATAACCCGCTTGTTTTTTATCCGCCGAATTTCCATGGCGGAGTCGGCCAGAGCTTCATCGAGTATATCCTGTAGATTGCCGGTGATATCGCGGCCTGTATATTCAATCTCAAGCCATGCCCGGCTTTTTCCCTTTTTCAGCAGCTCCACCTTTTCATGGATATCATTCAGTGACCCCACAATACGGACTAATTGCTGAAAACAAGGCACCTGAATTTCCTGAATATTCGGAGTTGTGCGGTTGAACTCAATCAGAACAACCTCCTTTTTTTGAGTTGCTTCGCCATAGCCCATCGGTATGGGTGATCCACAATATCGAATGTGTTCTGCGTTGCCAACGGCCTGCGGAACGTGCAGATGCCCGAGAGCGAGATAGTCGATTGATGAAGGGAAAACATCCTTACCAATGTGAGCCAATGAGCCTACATAAAGCTCACGGACGCCATCTCCGTCAACGGTCTTTCCTCCAGCGGTAAAGAGGTGCCCCATCGCAACGATGGGAATACCGGCGTGGCCGGCTTTTTCAAATTCGATTCGTCTCTGTTCTGCAATATTACAGACGTCCGCGTAATGTTTTTTCAGTCCCTCAACAAGCTTGGCATTTTTATCGTCAATAGTTTCACCGGGCCCGACCGTCCGGATATCCTTGTCGCGCAGATAAGGCACTGCGCAGACGATGGCCTCCGGTTGTTCATCCTTGTGAAGAACGATCACTTCATCTTCCAAGGCTTCAGTCATCGAGCCTACCACATATACATTCAGCGCCCGCAGCAGTTCCTTGGGGGCATTCAGAAATGACGGCGAATCATGGTTCCCGGCAATGACCACAACATGACGGCAGCAGGATGTGGAAACCCGGCAGAGAAACTGATAATATAGTTTCTGTGCCCGATTGCTTGGAGTGCTGGTATCAAAAACATCTCCGGCCACAAGGAGCGCATCGATCCCTTCATCTTCGATGGTTTTGGCGAGCCAATCCAGAAACTCCGCAAACTCATAATAGCGTTTCCTGCCGTAAAGGGAGCGACCTAAGTGCCAGTCTGATGTGTGGAGGATCTTCATTGAGTCTCCTGTAGTATTTTATCGCATTCATCAATTACATATTATGGAATTGTATCGAATTTAGCTGGATCAAGTTGGCTAATAAATTCGTTTTCAATATATATACAGCAATTCCCGCTTCTTTGCTGGCTTTCGACAAGTATTGCAATGAAAAACCTGAAAATCTTCATACTATCTTTGGCGTTATGATCGTAGATCTTGCCACTGGAATGGTTCGCCTATTCCAACCTCAGTGATCCAAATGAGCATAATAGTCAAGTTTTCTCGCTTTTTCGACGAAAGCCGGCAGAGTCCCAGCGCCGAAGATGCCGGTTCTGGCGGCATAAATTGTTTCGACAATGCAGCCCGGCTGTCCCGGGCATGCAGCCTATTTTTTACCAACATTCCACGAGCTCGGGCTGCTGTACCC
>CAZUXG010000008.1:0-39058 GCA_964623985.1 uncultured Thermodesulfobacteriota bacterium
ATCCCCAATGGCAAGTTATTAAAAAAGGGAGGCCAAGCCTCCCTTTTTTAATAATCCGATTTTCATTTAATCTTAAGAGCAGCAGGAACTCGTCGAACCACAACCGGAGCAATCCTTAGCTTGACTTAGATCAATGTTGGCCGTGATACTGAAACCGACATCTTTGAAATCAACTTTGATAGGTTTTACTTTTGCCATAAAATCGCGATCTACCAGAAAGGTGAAATCGCCAATATTGTAGCTCTCGTCAGTAGGGCGTTCCTGATCCATGACCATGGAAAGAGAGGGACCTCCTCAACCGCCTTCGTTAAGAAAAATTCTGATCGGTTCGGGTTCACGGTTGGTAAAATAGCCGGCAATCTGTTCAATTGCGGCAGGACTTACTTCAAGCATCTGATCTCTCCTTTGAGATTGAGTTAGTTTTTCTGGAATTTTTTTAGTTAGAGTATTAAAAAATTGTAAGTTACGATTATCTCACAATAAATTAATATAAAAATAATAGTCATCAAGTGAAGATTTGTCAACATACTCTTTGCGATTGATTGTTTAGTAGTTAATGTAAGGTTAATTTTTCCGGTTTAACCGGGTTCTAAGGGGGGGGGATGAGGGTTCTGGTTACCGGGGGATCCGGTTATATTGGCAGCCATACCGTTGTGGAGCTTTTGCAGGCTGGGCATCAGGCGGTAATTATCGACAATCTCAGTAACAGTTCACGCAAGGTAGCGGATCGGATTGAGGGGATATGTAAAAAGAAGATAGAGTTTCATGAACTCGACCTATTGGATCGTCCGGCTCTGGATCGCTTAATGGCGACCGGCAAGTTCTCTGCGGTTATCCATTTTGCCGGTTTTAAAGCGGTTGGTGAATCGGTTGAAAAACCGCTGGCCTATTATGAAAACAATGTCAGTGGCAGTCTTAATCTTTTTCATTCGATGGTGAAATATGGCGTAAAAAATCTGATTTTCAGTTCTTCGGCTACGGTTTACGGCGATCCCGAAAAAGTGCCGATCGATGAGCAGGCAGGTTTGGGGCCTACCAACCCCTACGGTCGTACAAAGTTGATGATCGAAGAAATTTTAAAGGATCTGCAAGATTCCGACAAGCAGTGGAATGTTATACTGCTGCGCTATTTCAATCCTATCGGCGCTCATAAAAGTGGTCTTATCGGTGAAGATCCTCGCGGTATTCCGAATAATCTGTTGCCCTATATCTCCCAGGTTGCAGTTGGTCAAAGAGCGCAGCTTTCGGTCTTCGGCAACGATTATGATACCTCTGATGGGACCGGAGTGCGGGACTATATTCATGTTGTTGACCTGGCCTTGGGGCATCTTCGAGCCTTGGAGATAATCGAGAACAACCCTGGATTACTCTGTTGCAATCTGGGGACCGGAACTGGTTATAGTGTTCTTGAAGTTGTGAACACTTTCAGCCAAGTCAGCGGGGTCGAGATCCCTTACACCATTGTTCCCCGGCGAGCCGGAGATATTGCGACCTGTTATGCAGATCCCTCATTCGCCCGTAAAACCCTTGGCTGGCGGGCGGAACGTGATCTGCATTCAATGTGTGTTGATGCTTGGCGTTGGCAGTCACAAAACCCTGAAGGTTACGGAGAAGAAGATGATTGATCAAATTGGTGTTGATGCCGGAAAAGTCTGGAATGAACTGGAGTTGAATGGTGAAATGACAACCGGTACCCTGAAAAAAAGTTTAGGCATATCCCCGTTTAACCTTTACATTGCAATCGGATGGCTGGCCCGTGAAGACAAAGTTCTGATGACCAGAAAGGGTAGCACTATCAAGGTGCAATTGAAGTAGTCAACGGTTAATAAAATACAACTTTTTACCATTTTGCATCATGAAGGGTATAGGCTTGAAAGTCTATTTTTATTGAGCCTAAACAACCGGAATAGTTTTGGCTGATATAAAGCATAATTATTTTGATTTTTGCTCGGAGTATAAGGCTGAATCTATTGTCGATTCTCTGCGTTGAGCACTGTCCGGCACAGGTTATGAAATTGGTTGACGGTAAAATAGTGATTGACTATAAACGCTGCATTCGCTGTTACTGCTGCCCGGAACTTTGTCCCTACGGTGCGGTTCGGGTTGGTTATGGATTTGTCACTTTTTAGCGCAGGATAAAAAATGAATCTTGAAAACTTAAGTTGTATCGATCTTGACGAACCTCGCCTTGAAGGTTTTTCCCAATTTATAAGTGCTTGGCTTTACCAGGGAGAGGAATTTATTTTTCTGGTTGATCCTGGTCCTTTATCAACAATTCCTCATCTTCTTGATGAACTTGAAAAGCGGGGGGTTGAACGTCTCGACTATATACTTCTTACTCATATCCATATCGACCATGCCGGGGGAACTGGAGAGCTGCTGAAAAGCTTTCCCGAAGCGTTAGTGATCTGTCATCCTCAAGGGATCAAACATATGGTGGCTCCAGAGAAACTCTGGCAGGGTTCATTGAAAGTTTTAGGTTACATGGCTGAGGTTTATGGCAAGATCATTCCGGTTCCGGTCGCCAATATCATTTTTGCCGAAGAGCTTGGCAACACCAAAATTCGTGCCTTTCTGACCCCCGGCCACGCCCAGCATCATCTCTGTTTTCTTTTTGCGGATCTACTTTTTGCCGGTGAGGTTGTCGGGGTGCGAAGTCCGGCGGCCAGCGGTATCTATATGCGTCCGGCAACCCCGCCCCGGTTTATACTTAATGTCGCTCTCGATTCAATCGATCGCATGATTGAGCTGGCTCCACACTATTTAGTGATCGCCCATTATGGTTTGGTCGAACCGGCATTAAAGTATCTCAAAATTGGGAGAGATCAACTCAATCTTTGGGTTGAGGGAGTCAAGGAAACTGCAGTGGGGGAGACCGCGCAGGCTGAAGATCGACTTTTCGAGTGGCTTTTGGAACACGATCCAAACTATCGCAGGATTAAAGAACTGCCTCCCGATATCTATGCCCGGGAACGCTATTTCCTAGGCAATACGATGCGCGGGATGAGTGGTTACCTTAAAGATAGCTCCTGAGGAAACGGTAAAAGTGGCGTGAATAGATGTCGGGCAGCATCGGGATGCGATGTTTAACCATATGGTGCAAAGTTTTTTTGCAACCCGCGCCACGGTCAAATAGAAGCGTTCCATAAATACAGTCCTTGTGCAGAATGGCAACAAATATTGCTATTTTACCGACTCTTTGCTATTTTGATCTTCTGATTAGGTATTTAAACCGTCCCTTTAATTATAGTTATAATCTTGCCGTCAAGAAAATAACTTCTGCACATTTCAGTCCTATGGATATATTTCACATCGACCGTACCTATCGCAATATCAGACGCTACCGCCAGATCGTCTCGGTTTTTATCAAATATGGTTTTGGCGGTCTTTTAGAGCAACTCAATCTCGACTACTATCTGGCTCTGGGCAAAAGCCTGATTACCCTGCAGCGTCTCAAACACGATGACCTGATCCGGTTCTCCAAAGGGGAGCGGTTACGACTGGCCCTTGAAGAGTTGGGACCCACCTTTGTGAAACTGGGACAGCTACTTTCGACCCGGCCTGACTTGGTGCCTCCGGGTATTCTTCTCGAACTGCGTAAACTACAGGACAAGGTTCCGGGCTTTCCCTTTTTCGAGGTCAAAAAACTGATCGAAACCACAATGGAAATTCCCCTGGAGGAGGCTTTCTCAGAGTTTTCAAGAGAGCCGGTTGCCGCCGCCTCGATTTCACAGGTTCATCGGGCCCGACTTTCGGATGGCACTGAGGTTGCCGTCAAAGTGCAGCGGCCGGAAATCGAAGAGCTTATTACCACCGATATCGATATAATGTATACGCTGGCTGAATTGGCGGCTAAACATATAAGTGAGATGGAGCCCTATCAGCCGAATCTGCTGGTTCGAGAGTTTGCCAAAAATATTCTTCTTGAACTTGACTTTCATGTTGAAGGACGCAATGTTGACCGCTTTGCCAAAAATTTTGCCAAAGATCGAACCGTCCATATTCCCATCGTCTACTGGGCTCAGAGTAGCAGCAAGGTATTAACCCTTGAATGGATCGACGGCATTAAGATAGATGAATTGCAAAGAAGTGGGGGAAAAGATTACAAGCCCGCTCAGCTGGCCGCTAATGGTGCCGACTTTATCTTACGGCAAATTCTTGAATTCGGTCTTTTCCATGGCGACCCTCATCCCGGTAACCTTTTTGTTCTGCCTGGCAACGTTATAGTACCAATCGATTTCGGTCTTGTCGGTCGCCTTGATGATGAACTTGCAACCGCTCTGCTCGACCTGTTGCTTTCAGTATTGAAACAGGATGTCCAAGGCTTGCTGCGAGTTTTGTTCAAGATCGGAGTAGTAGATGAAGAGAAGGTAAACTTAAGAGAATTAAGAGCCGACCTTTATGATCTTCTGGACCGCTATGTCGGGGTCGCCTTAAAAGATCTCAGTTTGCAGAATCTGGTTCAAGACTTTATGCGTATCATAAGCTTTCATCAGATTCGTTTTTTACCAGACTTTATGCTTTTGTTGCGAGTTCTCATCTCGGTTGAAGCCACGGCTCGCAAGCTTGATCCCTCGTTTGATTTCTTTAGTCACACAGCTCCTCTGGTGCAGGAATTGGCGGAAAAACGTTTTTCACCAGAACATCTGCAAAAGATGGTCAGTTCTCAGTTACGAGAGATCTCCTCGCTGCTCGAAATTGTTCCAGGTGCGGCCCGGGACATCCTGAAGAAATTAAGCCGTGGCCACCTGCGTTTTGAATTTGAACATTTAGGGCTTGAGCTCTTCAGTAAGAATCTTGATCGAATCGCCAACCGGATCTCTTTCACGATGGTGGTATCAGCCATCATCATTGCCTCCTCACTGATAATGTCGGCTGATAACGGTTTTAAGGTTTTTGGTTATCCGTTGTTGGGGATTATCGGCTACGTTCTGGCGGGAGGATTGGGTACTTGGCTGGCAATTGCGATTTTAAGGTCGGGAAAGATGTAATTCCCCATCTTGCAAATAAAGTTCAAGACAAGATGGCTAAAATATTCTTTAAAACTACGAAAAGAGCAAAAAAACTTTGGCGTATTTTGCGTTTTCCGTAGTTAAAAAATCCGGTAAATCTTTGGTAACCCGTTCACTTCCAGCTAGGTTTGGTTGTTTTTTAGAGATGGTCGAGTTAGCCGGCTAATTTCCCCATAACATAGGCTTTGACAGCTGCAGTTTCAGCCGTAATCAGATCGAAACGGCAGGGAAGATTTGCCAGTGCTGTAATTGATGGCGGAGCCGTGGGAGGGGTTCCGATCGCTTGCTCGACGGCGTCGGGGAATTTTGCTGGATGGGCCGTAGCTAAGCAGATTATAGCCGTGTCTGTCAGGTTTTGAAGCCGATATTCATGGGCGGCATTAACTCCGGTAGCGGTGTGCGGATCTAAAATATAACCGGTTTTTTGCCAGACATCTTTAATTGTTGTCAGGATAGCCTGATCATCAACCCGGACACTGGCAAAATTCTTTGTCATTTTCTCAAAAAGATTTGAATTGATGACGAGCTTGCCGGAATCAGCGAATTGAGCGAGCATCCCTTTTAACTGTTGCGGATTGCGGTCGTTAAGATAATATAAATAGCGTTCAAAGTTACTGGCCAGCTGAATATCCATCGAAGGACTCAAAGTCGGCATCACCTCACCGTTACTATAAGTCCCGGTTTTGATAAAACGATATAGAATATCATTGGCGTTGGTTGCGAGAACCAACCGTTTAATCGGCAAACCCATCTCTTTGGCCATCCAGCCGGCAAAGATGTTACCGAAGTTACCGGTTGGTACGACGACGGTAAAATTTTTGCGGGCGGCAATCGGAAGTTGGCTGTAAGCACTAAAATAGTAAACAATTTGGGCCATAATACGAGCCCAGTTGATCGAATTTACAGCTCCTAACTGGTAGTCACGCTTGAAGTCGAGGTCGGCAAAGAGCTCCTTGACAACTCGTTGTCCGTCATCAAAATTTCCTTCTATCGCCAGATTGAAAACGTTTTCATCAAGCACCGAGGTCATCTGTTTTTCCTGTATCGGGCTGACCTTGCCATGCGGGTAAAGAATAAAAATATTGATATTTTTTTTGCCGCGAACCCCATGAATTGCGGCACTACCGGTATCGCCGGAAGTAGCTCCAATAATGTTTAGAGACCTCTTTTCGCGAACCAAAAGATATTCAAAAAGGTTGCCGAGAAATTGCAGGGCGACATCCTTGAAAGCCAAGGTCGGACCATGGAAGAGTTCCTGGATATAGAGATCGCCGACCTTTTTCAGAGGAGCTATTTTTTTATTGGAAAAGGTTGCGTAGCTGGTTTCGATGAGCCTGAGTAAATCGGTCGGCGGGATATCATCGCCAATAAAGCGGGAGAAAATGGCCATCGCCAGCTGAGGGTAGGGGAGATTTGCCAGCTCTTCTATCTCGGTGGCTGAAAATGAAGGGATAGTCACCGGCAAAAGCAGGCCACCATCGCTGGCAAGCCCCATCATTACCGCCTGATTGAATGAAATGGGGTCGATTCCGCCTCGAGTACTGATATATTTCATAATACTGAAATCCGATATAAGTCGCTGATTTATAGTACCTGTTATCTAGCGGGCCGAAAATTCATGGACCGCATCGATCATCGCTTTGGCATGGTCAATCGGGGTAGTTGGCAAGATGCCGTGACCGAGATTAAAAATGTGACCGTTGCGATTTTCAGCCTGCTCTATGATTCTCTTAACCCGTTTTCTGATTTCTGAGATTGGCGCAAAGAGGGCAACCGGTTCAAAATTACCTTGAACACCGCGTTCTGAACCGATAATTTCCCACGCTTTTTTAAGATCTTGGCGCCAATCGAGACCGATAATATCGCCACCGGCGGCGACGACCTGCGGTAGAAGGGTAGAAGCCTGGTTGGCAAAATGGATTTTGGGAACATCATAAACATCAAGAGCGTCAAAGATTTTGCGGTTATAAGGAAAGACATACTCCTGATAGTCAAGAGGTCCGAGACAGCCTACCCAACTATCAAAAAGCTGCACGATCTGGGCGCCGGCCTCGATCTGGGCTTTAAGGTAGGAAATAACGGTATCAGTGATCATCTCCATCAATTTATGGTAGACATCAGGGTTGGCGTACATCAAGGTCTTGACATGCTGGTACTGTTTTGAACCGCCTCCTTCAACGAGGTAACTGGCTAGGGTAAAGGGGGCTCCAGAGAAGCCGATCAGAGGAACTTTACCCTCAAGCTCGCGGCGCAGGATGCGAATCGCGTCCATAACAAAGGGCACTGCCTCTTCAGCATCTATAACATGGAGTGTTTCAAGATCCGCTGCTGAGCGGATTGGTCTATCGACAACCGGTCCCCGTCCTTCATAAAACTCAATTGCTGAACCCATCGCTTCGAGAGGTACCAAAATATCAGAAAAGAGGATGGCAGCGTCAATATCCATACGCCGTAAAGGTTGCAAGGTGACCTCAACCGCCAGTTCTGGAGTCTTGCACATCTCCCAGAAGGAGTGTTTCTTTCTCAATGCCCGATACTCAGGTAGATAGCGGCCCGCCTGACGCATCATCCAGACCGGGGTGCAGTCCACATCCTGGCGGCGGCAGGCCCGTAAAAAGCGATAATCATTTTTCATCTTGTCATAACTCCTGTAAAAGCTTATATAAAATTTCGCTTTCTGGTGACGTCTGGTTCTTATCTTGCAGAACTAAATGTATAACTAGGGCGCGATAGAAAACCGCTAATTTCTCCGATTACTGTGTTAGACTCAAATTTTAAACCTCAAAATACCTAGTGTATTCCTCCGGTTAAAATTCTTGTCTGCCTTGTAATTAAGAAAATTGTCAAGTTTTCAATCCGCTACTAACTAACATAATCGACCATATCATTCAAGAAAATTGTCATTTTTCAAGATTAATGGAGGTAAAGACTGTTGCACTCTCATATTGATTTAACCCCTCAATTCTGGCGTGATTATGTTTTCTCACGTAAACGCTCTCTGGCCCGCAAAAAGGTCGCCACCGGCAAAAAGTGGGATCAGATGGCCAAACATTACCATACTTTCGAAGAAGATGAGGCCTTCGTTGTCGAACAGGGGTGGATCAAGGACGGCCTGTTACAACGTGAAATGCTGGGACCGGATTTAGATGTTGTTGATATGGCATGTGGTCCCGGTACCCATTGTTTCACTTTTGCCGAACTTTGCCGACAGGTAACTGCAGTTGATGTATCGAGTAAGATGTTAGAGCGGGTAAGGTTGCGGAAGGAGGAGGAAAAGATCGATAATCTAATCATAGAATGTCAGGATTTTTATGATTTTCAGGCGTCTCGGCAGTATGATACGGTTTTTGTGTCGATGAGTCCAATCTTGAATGAACTCAACAGCGTCGATCATCTGCTGGCTATGAGCCGCCGCTATATGGCTTTGATCTACTGGGCCGGGGTTCGAGATAATCCTCTTTTTCAGCGCTGTTACCACTTGATATATGAAGAAGATTATCAATGGGATGCGATGGATGTGACGACTATTTTCAACTATCTTAACGCTTTAGGGTACTCTCCAGAAATCACCTACCTGCATCCTGTGTGGAAGCGTCATGATACCTTGGCAAATACGGTTGAGCACATGATCTGGCACCTCGAATTTTACCGCCCTTTAAATGAAATTGAAAAAAATCGAGTCACGGATCTGGTTGCCCTTGAAGCTGATGTTAAGGGGATGGTGACCTATTATACAAAAGTTCGTAAAGGAGCGCTCTTTCTTGATAAAGAAGCTGGTCATTTGTAGTGTATATTTTGTAAAAAAAGAAAATAAGGCTGTAAACTGTATTGACTTTATCTTCTTTTAATTGTATTGCCCGACAAAGTTTATGTTTTATGGGTGTCTTGAAAAATTATAATTTTTCGAGGTACCCTTATTTGTTTGGTTATTTTTGGGGTTCGGTTTGGAGGATTAGATGGACACTTTCAAAAGTGATACGAGAAAAGCGGTAAAGGTTATCGACGGGGTTTGGTGGGTTGGCGTCAACGATCACACTAATCCGCTCTTTGAGGGGCTGTGGGCTTTGCCTGAGGGTATGAGCTATAACGCCTACCTGGTTCGCGGTAAAGAGAAAACTGCCCTGATTGAACTTTCCCGTAATGGTTTTGCCGAACCCTTCATCAAAAAAGTCGAAGAGATTCTTCCTTTAGACGAGATCGATTATATAGTTCATAATCACCTTGAACCTGATCATTCCGGCATTATTCCAATTATCTACAAAAGTTGTCCCCAGGCAAAAGTTATTGCGACGGCCAAAGGCAAGACTTTTCTTGATCAATTTTATGGAGAAGGGGCACGGGTTGAGGCGGTTAAAGATGGTGATACCATTGATCTGGGTGGTCGCACCTTACGTTTTCTCAACTATCCATGGCTCCATTGGCCCGATACCATGTTCACCTATCTGGAAGAGGATAAAGTACTATTTTCTTGTGATGCCTTTGGTGGTTTTGGCGCGGTTGATAAGGGGCTGTTTGATGATGAGATTGACCTTGAAGCTTACTGGTCTGAGTCAAAACGTTATCTGGGGACAATTGTTGCTTCCTACTTAGGTCACGTTGTCAAGGCGATCGATAAATGGGTTAAGGGTGGCATGGGTATTAATGTTCTCTGTCCTTCACATGGTCCGGTCTATCGCAGTAACCCAATGGCAATTATCAGTCGTTATCAGGAGTGGGCCAAAAATGACAAGGGTGACAAAGTTGTTATGATTGTCGGTTCGATGTGGGGCAATACTCACGGAATGGGAAGCATTGTCAAACATCGCCTTGAAAACAACGGTCTTGAGGTTAAATATTTTGATGCCGCCCTGGCCGAACCGGGACAGGTTTTAGGCGAAATGATCAATGCCGGAGGGATTGTTTTCGGGGCCCCGACTTATGATGCCAATATCTATCCCCGACTCGAATATTTTTTGATGCTTTTCAAAAGTAAAAAGAAAAACGGCTATCCGGTGGCAACCTTTAACCAGAACAGCTGGAACGTTAATATCACGCCAAAAATCAACAGTTATCTGGAAGCCATGAAGTCCCAGATCATTCCACCTCAGGTCGTCGGTCATGGAGCCCCCGATGCTGAAGTAAAAAAGGAACTTGAGCTGATGGCGGACAACCTGACCGCAAAGATGAAAAATACCTGTTTCATCCCGCAGAATTGATCTTAACTTATTCATGTTATGAGATCTTGTTATAAGATAGATCGTTTTTTTAACAAGGCCCCTGGCAAATTTTATCTGACAGGGGTCTTGTTTTGTGGGCTTGAAGAGTTTCGGTCTGTACATATATCAATATTGACTGTGGAGTTCTTTATTGTTATAAGGCGTTACCATGGAGATAATAGTCCAGAAGATTATAATTTATGCTGTCCCGATTCTTTTCGGTCTAACTGTTCATGAGTATGCCCATGGACTGATGGCCGACCGTCTGGGTGATCCTACGCCTCGTTTGATGGGGCGTTTGACGTTGAACCCTTTTTCTCATCTTGATCCAATCGGAACCCTGGTTTTCTTCATAACTCAAGCTTTCGGTTGGGCCCGACCAATATCGATAAATTCTGAAAACCTCTCTTCGCCACGTCGGGATCTTATGTGGATAGCACTGGCTGGTCCTCTGGCCAATCTCCTGTTAGCCCTGTTTTGTGCTTTACTTTATCATCTCCACAACTCCATAGTTGGAAATGTGGGCATTGAGGGAGCATGGCTCATGGTCCCGTTCCAGAAGATGATAGTTGCTGGAGTTGTGGTTAATCTTTCCTTGGGATTTATCAATTTAATTCCGATCCCACCTTTAGACGGCGGCCGTATCTTGGCCGGTATTCTGCCGCAACGGTCGGCCGGATACCTTGAAAAAATCGACTCTTATGGGGCCATTCTGCTACTTATTCTGGTGCTCAGTGATAGTTTGAGTTTTTTTCTCTTTCCCCTGCTATCGGCATTAACCGGGCTACTTCTTTACGGAGTTATCTCTTTTTGATGATAGTTTGAGGGGAAACCGTTTTTTTCTTAACCATTCTTACAATTATCCCTTGAGTATATAAATTTAACAATAATACTTAAAGTGTTACATGAGGTTTTTATGGGAGTTGCAAAAAAGAAAGTTGTTTCAGGTATGCGAACAACGGGTAAACTCCATCTCGGACATTACCATGGGGTTTTGACCAACTGGCTCAAACTGCAAGATGATTATGATTGTTACTTTTTTGCCGCTGACTGGCACGCCTTGACTAGTGAATACCAAGACCCGGCAATCGTCAAAGAGAGTACCAGGGATATTTTTATCGACTGGTTGAGTGTCGGTATTGATCCGGAGAAGGCAACCCTTTTTATCCAGTCACATATCAAGGAGCATGCCGAGCTCCATCTTCTGCTTTCGATGATTACACCGCTGCCCTGGCTTTTGCGCAATCCGACTTACAAAGATTCTCAGACGGAGGGGCAGGGAGATGAACAGGCAACCTATGGTTTTCTCGGTTATCCGGTCCTGCAAGCCGCTGATATTATAATCTACATGGCTAACTTGGTACCGATCGGGGTTGACCAGCTTCCCCATGTCGAACTGACCCGGGAGATCACGCGCCGTTTTAACCATCTTTATGGTAAAATCTTTCCGATACCTGAACCGATCCTGACCGAACTCTCCAAAGTAACTGGTCTTGATGGCCGCAAAATGAGCAAAAGCTATAATAACGCCATTTATCTCTCTGATGACGAAGAAACCTTAAAGAAAAAAGTCAGCTCAATGGTGACTGATGTTCAGCGGGCCCGACGCAACGATCCCGGCGATCCAGAAAAATGCAACCTTTTCCCCCTGCATCCACTCTATTCAAAATCGGAAGAGGTGGATGAAATCTGTGCCGCCTGTCCTCGGGCCGCGATTGGCTGTGTGGACTGCAAAAAAATTCTTTTACGTAACCTGATAACCGGCCTGGCCCCGATTCACGAGAAACAACGCTACTATCGAGAACACCCGCGGTTGCTTGATGAGATTATCGCCGACGGTACCGAAAGGGCCCAAGCGATAACCCAGGAGACTATGATAAAAGTCAGAGCTGCAGTCAAACTGAGCTAAGACAATATGGTTCAGATAAAAAAACAAATTCGTTTACAGAAATATATTGCTGATTGCGGGGTGACCTCAAGACGGCGGGCTGAAACCATGATTTCTCAAGGTCGGGTGATCGTTAATGGAGAAGTTGTAGTCCGGCAAGGGCTCAAGATTGATCCGTCGACCGATCAAGTTATGATCGACGGGAAGAAATTGACCTTAGATTATCGCGTTCCCAAAAAGACCCTCCTCCTGCATAAACCGATCGGTTATGTGACCACCATGGACGATCCTCAAAACCGGCCTCTGGTCAAAGACCTTTACGCAGATCTCAAAGAGCGGCTTTTCCCGGTCGGTCGTCTTGATATCAACACCTCGGGCCTGTTGCTCTGTACCAATGACGGAGGGCTTGCCAACCATTTGATGCACCCTCGTTATAAATTTGAAAAAGAGTATCAGATAACTGTAGCTGGATATTTTGACAAGAGTGATCTTGAAGTTTTAAGAGGTGGGGTTGAGCTCGAAGATGGTCCGTCTCAACCTTTCCGGGCGGAAATCAAGCACAGCCACAGCCGGCAAAGTGAACTCTTGATGGTAATTCGTGAAGGACGCAACCGGCAGGTTCGTCGAATGATGATGGCTTTGGGTTTTTCAGTTGTTGCTTTAAGGAGAACCCGGCTCGCTTTCCTTACCCTTGCAGGGGTGCAAAAAGGTTCCTGGCGCTGGTTGCAAGCGGCTGAAGTAAAACGTTTGCGTAAGATGACAGAAGGGGGATCCCTGTAAATTTGGGGCATCAAAGATGAGCTCTCAACCATTAAAGGTGATCTTTCTCTGGCACATGCATCAACCCGATTATCGGGATGCTGAAGCCCGACGCGCCATGATGCCTTGGGTGCGTTTGCATGGTGTTAAAGATTATCTTGACATGGTAACCATCCTGGATGATTTTCCCAAGGTCCGACAAAACTTCAATCTCGTACCCTCCTTGCTGGATCAGTTACAGGGTTATGTTGATGGTAGCTTAAGCGACCAAGCCCTTGATCTTTCCTTGAAAAAAGCTGACTCTTTGACCATTGAAGAACGAGTTATTTTGCTGGGTTCATTTTTTCACGCGCATTGGGATAATATGGTCAAACCCTATCCGCGCTATTGGGAACTTCTCAGACTGCGTGGGTTTCATCCGGCGTTAAGCTCGCTTTATGAGGTCCAGCGTTATTTTTCACAGCAGGATTTTCTTGACCTGCAAGTCTGGTATAACCTGGTTTGGATTGATCCGGTTTTTCGCAAAAGTCACGATCTCCTATCCAGCTTGATCAAGCGTGGTCGAAATTTTACGGAAGCCAACAAACAAGCCCTCATAGAGCTACAGCAGCAGATTCTCGGTAAAATTATTCCTACCTACCGCAGTCGCCAAGAGAGTGGCCGGATTGAACTCTCAACCTCTCCCTATTACCACCCCATCCTGCCACTGCTTTATGACACCAATTTGGCGACGATATCACAGCCGCAGGACCCCTTGCCACGGCTCAGATTTTCTCATCCCGAGGATGTTGCCATTCAAATTAATAAAGCAGTAGAACGTCACGAGTTATATTTTGGCAGCCGTCCGGTCGGGATGTGGCCTTCTGAGGGTTCGGTTTGTCAGGAAATCATACCTTACTTTCATCAGGCCGGCATTAAGTGGATCGCTACCGATGAAGGTATCCTGGCCAACTCTATTGGTCGCGAGGCTGAACGCAACCAGAATGAACTAGTTAAAGATCCGGCTTCATGGTATCGTTCTTACAGGGTTGAAGAGGGGAGTGGTGGGGTTGATGTTATCTTTCGTGATCAGCTGCTCTCTGATCTTATTGGTTTTGTCTATTCGCACTGGAATGAACATCAGGCAGCGGATGATTTTATGCGACGCCTGATGGAAATCAGACAAGCCATGGGGGGCCGGGTCTGCGAGGGGGCCGTAGCCATAATTCTAGACGGTGAAAATGCTTGGGAGCACTATCCTGAAGATGGTGTTCCTTTTCTGCGGGAGCTTTACGGACGCTTAAATGATAGCCCGGATATTGAAGCGACGACCATAAGTGACTATCTTTCTCGACGTAAAGAGCCCGCGCCGCTAATTAAACGAATTTTCCCGGGTTCGTGGATTAATCGCAACTTCAGAATCTGGATAGGACACCAGGAAGATAATCTTGCCTGGGAGTATCTTGGGCAAGCCCGGCGTGCTCTGGTACTATTTGAACAACAGTGCAACGAACAGAAAAATTCCGATAAACAGTTAAAGGAAAACATTAATAAAGCCTGGGAACACATTTATATTGCAGAAGGTAGTGACTGGTGCTGGTGGTATGGGGATGACCACAGCTCAGAAAATGATGCCGAATTTGATGAGCTTTTTCGCCGGCACCTAATGACCGTGTATGACTGTTTAGGTGAAAGGGTACCGGAGTATCTGCACAAACCAATCATTCAGGCCGACAAAACCTTGCACCCAAAGACCGAAATCAGCACTTTCATAAACCCGAGAATCGATGGTGATGTAAGCAGTTACTATAAATGGCAGGGAGCAGCCTTTTATGATATCGCCCAATTGGGCGGAGCCATGCATCGGTCAGAATACTTGGTAAAAGGTATATTTTACGGCTTCAACCTGGAAAATTTCTTCCTGCGCGTTGATATTGAACGTAAATTTCTAGCTGAAGATGGATATAATCTCGCTATAAATATTGTCGACAGCCAACAAAAGAAAGTCGATTATAAAACTTGCTACCTTCATGATGCTAAACGCCTGATTATGATCTACGATAATTTTGCCAATAAAAAACAGGCTCGCATTGAGGAGGGCTCTCAGGATGAAGAAGCTATGCGCTTTGCGATTGATTCTATCTTTGAGTTAGGAATTCCATTTCGATCAATTCGGCTCGAAGCGGGCCAAGATCTTAATTTTTCAATTACCATAAAACAGCACGAGCATGATGTTCAACGCATTCCTGCCAGCGGCTATTTACATATCACAGTTCCGGGCCCGGAGTTTGAAGAGCGCATGTGGTATATTTAGCTAAGTACTTGAATTAAAATACTTTTTATTTTCCTCACGCAAATAATCACTCTCCATATTTATCCCAACTCAAAACGTTTTGTATTGAACAACTTCTGATAAGATGTATTATGTTAACTTTGAGGCAGGATAGAATCGCCAGCGCTCCTCCTCCAAAACCAGTACGATTTAATACTGGACAGCACTTTAGTAATCCTGTTACCATCAATTATTCTTAACTAAGTAACCATCGAAAATTTTAAAACTAAATTTAATAGTTAATGATGTATTTCATTAACTCAAAATATTCATGATTTTTTTTGCTAACTAAATTATGAAAAAAAATATCGCCGTTGCCGGCAACATTGGATCCGGAAAATCTCGGCTCATCGAGTTTCTTTGTGCCAGTTATCCGTTGGTTCCATTACGAAACATTTCTGATGAGAACCCTTATCTTGAAGATTTTTATAAAGATATGTCGCGCTGGTCATTTCACTCCCAGATCTTCACTCTTGCTAAAAAATTTCAGCATTTCCAAAAACTTTCCGCAACTTTTCATTCAGTGATCCAAAATCGGACAATATATGAGGATGCCGAAATTTTTGCTCGCAACCTTTACCAATCCGGCAAGATGAGTGAAACTGATTTTAGAACCTATTACGATTTTTACCAAAGCCTCTTTAAGATTTTACCGGCTCCCGACCTTCTTATCTATCTTCATTCCTCGGTTGGTGCTTCTCTAAAACGAATACAAATTCGTTCCGCCCCTCATGAAAAACGGATCACCAATGCATACTTGAAGCGTCTGAATCGACTTTATGTCAACTGGATAGCCGACTATGACCTCTCTGAAGTCCTTATTATCGATACCGAACAATTAAATTTTGCCTCCAACCTGATTGACCGTGCCGATATCCTTGAAGCCATAGAGAGATATATCTGACGACTCGACATACTACCTCACGGCTCTTGTCAACCTATATTTTTATCACCCGGTCACTATATACAGCTTTTTTTTAACTTGACAATTTACCCTTCATCCAGTAGGGATTCCCGCAAATTATCATACCCCATTGGAGGATTTAGCACATGATTTGCCAGACTGTAAGAAAAGGACATGAATGTTTTTTGATGAAAGCCAACGGCTGTTCTTTTGCCGACGGCAGCTGCAAACCGATTATCGACAAATGTGAAGGCTGTGCAAAAATAACCGTTATTGATGAAATAAGTTATTGTATATGCTTTCCAGACCCGGGAAATAGATGGTTTAATGGAACCTGTACAATGGCAACCCACATCAAACGTGACGTTGAGCAGATTAAGAAGAAGATCAACCCATTAAAAGCCTCAAAAAAAGGTATTCGCAGTTAACAACATTTATTGGTTTTCGATCGGTTTTTCATCTTACAAGGCAAGAAGAATCTTGTATCTTCTTACCTTATAAATTTATACCCTTTTGCAGTGTATGCGGATTACTGGCGGAATCTTCAAAGGAAGAAAAGTCAACCCTGTTAAAAACCCGGCCATTCGACCCAGTAAGTCTATGGTTCGTGAGGCGCTTTTTTCAATATTGGGCCCTGGTTACTGTTCCGGAAAAGTAATAGCTGACCTGTTTTCGGGTACCGGCATTATGGCTCTTGAAGCCTTGAGCCGTAGCGCTCAAGCAGCATATTGCGTTGATTCAGATATTAAAAGTTGCAACCTTATAAAAGCAAATTTTAATTTTCTGGATATCCCTTGCGCCGACAATATTTTTCACATGAGTGTCTCTCAGGCTTTATCACAATTCTCTTTTTCAGGAGCACATTTTGATATAATTTTTCTAGACCCACCTTACAATGCCCCTGAGCTTGGTGTAAATGCCATAGATATGGCCTGCACAGCAAATATTTTAGCCTTTGATGCGGTTGCCGTGTTGGAGCATCGATACAATGCAAACCTCCCTGAATGTCGTGAAATGTCGATTTGGAAGCAGAAAAAGTATGGTCACTCTATGCTTACTTTTTATATCCTCTAATCTTGTTAATAAAACTGTTGGAGAATCACGTTGTCACACTCTTTAGACAAAACAATCCAGCATCAGAATTCAGTCGCCGTATTCCCGGGGTCATTTGATCCGGTAACGTTTGGTCATATCGACTTAATCGAAAGAAGTGCCGCTGTTTTCGACGAGGTGATCGTTGCTGTGGCCTACAATCAGGAAAAGACCCCTCTCTTTACTGTGGACGAGAGAATCGGTATGATCAGGGATGTATTTTCCCAAAATCCCCAGGTCAAGATTGAAACCTTTAAGGGGCTTTTGATCGATTACCTTGTCAACAGAGATGCCCATGTTATTATTCGCGGACTCAGGGCGGTTTCAGATTTTGAATATGAATTTCAGATGGCTTTAATGAACCGTAAGCTGGCCCCCGGAATTGAGACTTTTTTTATGGCTTCAAGTGCTCTCTATACTTATGTCAGTTCACGAATAGTTAAAGAACTTGCCTCTTTGGGTGGCGACGTATCAGACCTCGTGCACCCACTGGTCGAAAAAAAAATTAAAATAAAATACTCTTGCCGATGAGGCTCCTCTGAATAACTATTGCAAAGTTGCCGGGGCTCTTTTATTATGGAGTTCTTGGGGGGTCGCAGTTAAAGAGCTTCAACTTAATTCACTCCATATTGTATTTTTTACGACTCTTTTTTCCCTGCCGACTATTTTTATCATTTCTTTTTGCAGGGTTGGATCGCTCAGGCAAAATCTTACAGGTGTTCGTCTGCACTACCCTCTTCTGGCTCTTCTCGCCTTGAGTCTACTGCTCAACAATTATTTTTATTTTGCCGCTTTCAATCGAACATCGATTGCCATCTCTGTCTTTACCCACTATACGGCCCCGCTCTTTGTGGCGTTTCTAGCGCCTTTTTTACTGTCGGAAAAATTCGAAATACGTCTATTGGCGCCGCTCATTGTCGCTTTGTTTGGCCTTGCGGCTATTCTTGCGCCGGGTTGGCATTTCAGCCCCTCTGTGGTTGATTTGACAGGATCCCTGTATGGAATTGCTTCCGGTTTAGCCTACGCTTTCACGCTGGTTTTTGCGAAACGTTTGACCACCCTAATTGCACCCCTTTCTCTGGTCTTTTGGCAAGGTTTTTTTATCCTCATTATTTTGTCACCTTTTTTTGCACTCAATCCTCTGTTTACAATGCCGGCCTCATCTTGGCTTTTATTGATTGGTCTGGGGGTCAGTCATTGCTCTCTGGCCCCCCTACTCTACATCTCAGGGTTAAAACATATCAAAGCCCAACATGCTGCTATTATCGGTTACCTTGAGCCTTTGTCGGCGGTTTTTCTGGGGCTTCTGCTGGTCCATGAAGCCCCTTCATGGTCAACCTGGTTGGGGGGTACATTAATACTTTTTTCCGGCGTTCTGGTTACCGGTCTAAGGAAAAGAACACAAATATGACCATGCCAAATAATCAATCCAGAATGTGGAAAATCGAAGAATCTCAACCTGAGTTGCTTAAGACTCTTTGCGCAGAGCTTGGTATCTCTTTTCGGCTGGCTTCAATCCTCATTAACCGAGGATTCAATAATCCCCAAAGTGCCCATGATTTCCTCTATCCGTCATTGCACAATCTGCCTGATCCTTTTTTGATGGCCGGCATGGATAAGGCGGTTGACCGTCTGGTTCAGGCTTTTCGACGCCAAGAGAAAATTTTTGTCTTTGGTGACTATGATATGGATGGTATCTCAGCTACCACAATTCTGGTGGACTATCTGAGACGATCCGGTTTTCAAGCAGATTACTCGATACCCTCTCGACTTACGGACGGCTATGGACTTAATCTGGAGAGTGTCAAAAAGGCAAAATTATCGGGCGCCGATCTGGCTATCACGGTGGACTGCGGAATCTCCGATTACGAAGAGATTGTTGCGGCAAATCATCTAGGGCTTGATATAATTGTCACCGACCATCATCAAATCCCTGAAAGAATTCCTCCGGCCTTTGCCATTATCAACCCTCATCTTAAAGATTGTCGCTATCCGGACAAGGTGTTGGCCGGTGTCGGAGTTGCCTTTAATCTGATGATGGCCTTGCGGAAACGTTTACGCCAAACCGGTTTAACCAAGGATGTAAACCTGCTCCAATATCTCGATTTGGTCGCTTTGGGGACGGTTGCGGATGTGATGCCTTTAACCGGCGTGAACCGCATTTTCGTAAGCTTTGGTCTCGCCGAGATTAATAAGGCCTACCGGCGTGGGCTTCGGACCCTGATTGCGTCATGCCATTTTCAGCGCGGTCAACTTATAAAAGCTCGTGATCTAGCTTTTCGTCTGGCTCCACGAGTAAATGCCGTTGGCCGTATTGCCGATGCCGGAACTGCGGTTGAACTCTTTTTAACAAAAGATCAAGCTGTAGCCACAAGACATGCTCAACATCTTGAAGAATGTAATGAACGTCGTCGGCAGATTGAAAAAGATATCAAGAATGAAGTTGATGAAATTATCTCCAGGGATGAAAGTCTGAGTTCTGCCAAAGCTATTCTTCTGGCTTCAGAAAACTGGCATCCGGGAGTCGTCGGTATTGTTTCATCCCGGATAGCTGAAAGTCATGGTAAACCGACAATTCTGATTGCTTTGGAAAATGGAGTTGGGAAAGGTTCGGGACGCAGTGTTCCGGGTCTAAATCTGGTTAAGATCCTGGAACATTGCCAGTCGCAATTGATCCGATTTGGCGGCCATGAACAGGCTGTCGGATTGACCGTCACGGAAGAGAATATCCCCAATCTGCGCATGCAAATTGAAAATTTTATTATTGATTCCGGACCTTTGCAGGCAGAACTTCCAGATATCCTGCTTGATGGTGTTCTCAAACCCGAAGAGGTTAACCGTAAATTACTCAAAGAGTTGGAATTGCTGCAACCCTTTGGTCAAGGCAATCCGGAACCGGCCTTCATCCTGCCATCAATGCAATTAGTTAAGGCTACATCGATCGGTCAGAGCGGAAGAAGACATATGAAATTTATTTTTGCAGATAAAAAAAGTACTCGTTTGCCGGGTATCGCTTTCAATTTCATCGGCACTTGTCCGCAGACCGGTGAAAATCTTGATCTTGCCTTTACCCCTGAGGAAAATATCTGGCAGGGAAAATCAGAAATCCGCATCAATTTAGTCGATTTCCGCCCCAGCCAGTTTAATGAACAAGCCAAGAGTACTTCTTAAATACCGCTTAGAGCACAGTTAAAAGCCCCAAGATTCTTTTAAAATGTCATTCCGTCCCGGATGGAGTCCAGTCGGGACCCGGTAATTTCTGTATAATTTAGGTTCCGGTTCAGAGTCGGCCCTGGACTTGGTCTGGAATCCGGCATGATAAATTCAGATTTTTCACTTTACCGTCAACGGTCAAAAAAAGGGTTTTTACTCGTTATCGAAAGAGGAATAGCATACGCCATCTTTACGTCAGCCGGCATCATACCCAGTTCAAGAACCGCTTTGCCGCAGGAGAACATGATCCGATTATCAATACGGTGAAATGCTGCAACCGATACGGCGCTGCCTAAGGCAATGCCGAGATCAATAACGTTAAAGTTACAGCGCCCCTCCCCTTCCTGACGACAGGCTTGACAGTCGGCATAGCCGCAATCTCCGCAGTGGGGTACACCGAGAGGTTTAAAACTTGTGCCGATCACCAGGACAGCCGGTACTTGGTAGATATTATTGGCATCCCGCTGAAAGAAAGGAATATCTTCTTCTTCAGCTATCTTTTCCATTCTTTTGGCAACCCGGTCTTTCTCATCAGCTGTCAACAGGGCCGTGACAATCGTATCTGCCCCCTTCCCTTTAGGAGCAGTACGCGCCGCGACGGCCATCAGGCGAGCAACCTCCAGAACAGCTTCCTTTTCCATATCTTTGTCAAATGTAATCATTTTTCTTCCTCGTGACAAATGTGAAAATTTTTCTTTGCCAGTAATAAGAAAATTGTGGCAAAGAGACAGTAAACATGATAATCGTTAATTATGATTATTGCAAGTGTCGGCACTTTTTTAACCTTGATATAGAAAGGTCGATAGAAGATGTCACAATCGACTCTCTGGGCGCCCTGGAGGATTGGCTACATTCTCGAAGAGATGCCTGACGAAAAAAAGACGGGATGTCTTTTCTGTCGTCTTCAGGAAGAAAAGAATGATCGTGAAAACCTGATATTGGAACGGACTCAGCATAGCTATGTCCTTTTAAATCGTTACCCCTATAGTAACTGTCACCTGCTGGTACTTCCCTTTTCGCATGCTGCCGATCTTGATGAGCTTGAGGCTGAGTCCTATATTGACTTAATGCTGCTCTTAAAAAAATCAATTAAAATCCTGCAGAAAGCACTACATCCGGCCGGCATTAATGTTGGTCTTAATATGGGGGCCGCCGCCGGGGCCGGGATGGCGGATCATCTCCATTTCCATATTGTTCCCCGTTGGCATGGAGATCATAATTTCATGCCGGTTATTGCCGACACCATGGTATTACCTCAACACCTTGATTCATCGTATGAAATGCTGAAGCCTTTTTTTGGCAGTTGATTAACTTTTTAGTCTGTTGAGAGGATTTACAGATGCGCTATTTTAAAATTGCTGTAATTTTGGTTTTTCTGTTGTTGGTGCTGGTTTTTATCTTTCAAAATAATGCCGCTTTATCGGTCGGCGTAGACTTGAAATATGGAATCGGTAAATTTGTTCTGCTTAAATCACCCCCGCTCTATATAGTTGTTTTCTGTGCGCTCTTTATGGGGGCCCTTATAGTGGCCATATTTGATATTATAAGCATTTTAAAAAACCGTCGTCAGCTAAAAAAACAGAAAAAAAGTATCAAAGAACTTGAAAGTGAACTTGCAAAATTCCGTAATCAACCTCTAACCGAAAGCAGTGTCTCACTTGAACCTTCTGCAATTGTACCCCCAGCAAATGACAACTCTGACAAACATGTTTGAGCCGGTCAGAAATTTATAACGCCCTCTATGCCTTTATCTTTCTTGCTGAGTGCAGCACTGCTATCTTTGATAGTTCTACTTCTCCTTTTTTGGGGAAGAAAAAGGCTTTTAGCGTTCTGGTGCCGCTGTTTCGAAACACTTAATAGGGGGGCTCGCTCTCAAACCCTGGAAGAAGATAAACTACCCGCTGAAGAGGCGCCTCTTTTACGGACCTATTTCAAGGGGCTGTCTTATGTAATTGCCAACGAAACCGACAAAGCGGTTGCCGAATTTGTCAAAGTAGCCCGTATTGATTCAACGACAGCTGAAATTTATCTGGCCTTAGGACAGCTTTTTCGTAACTCCGGCGAAATGGAACGGGCTATTCGTGTACATCGGGATATTCTCTTGCGCCCCAACCTTCCAGAAGATGTGCGCCGGCAAACCTTTTTTGAAATAGGTCTTGACTATAAACGGGCCGGCTTACTTGATCGAGCCTGCCGCACTTTCGAAAAGATCTTGGCCCAAGATCCGGAAAATACCGCCGCCTGCCGGGAGCTCTCTTCCTTATACGTAAACTTGCGGGAATGGGAAAAAGCTCTCGCCCTTTATCAATCATCGTCAGCCATCCAAAATGAACTCAACATCATTGCCCACTTGACCACAGAGGTTGCTAAGGTTGCGAAAGCTTCAGGAAAAAAGGAGAAAGCCCTTAATTTTTTTCTACAGGCTTTAGAGCTCGATGATAGTTGTATCAATGCTTGGCTCCATTATGGAGATTTTTTAAAGAGTGAAAATAAATTACTAGAGGCCCGGGACGCTTGGGAAAGGGCTTTTATCCTGAATCCTGATTTTGTTACTCTGGTGATAAGTCGCTTTTCCGGTTTGCCTGAAGAGCAAAAAAACAAGATTGAAAAAGAATTCTTCTCACGTCACCTCAAAGAGTATAGCAAAAATAGAAAGTTTAACCTCGCCTATATAGGTTGGCTGATCAAGTCCGGGGAGCTGGAAGAGGCCGGCAGCCGTCTTGAACAAGTCATGAAAGAAAAAAGTGGGGATGCCGAAGTCTTTTCCCTGGTCAGTAAACTGATAAACGAAATTCATACTTCAATTGGGGTTGGCGGAGAACTCTATAACTCTTTGGTGCGTAATTTTTTTTCCACTCAACTGCGCTTTGAGAAATCCTATCGTTGCCGAAAGTGCGGTTATCAACTTGATGAAATGGTTTGGAAATGCCCCCGTTGTTCGGCTTGGGACACTATTGCAATAAGTTAGTTATTTAACCATAAATTTACTCAAAATGGGCAAAACTTCCTGAAGAAATGTTGTCAGGAGACTTTATGGCCCGAGTGATTCGCGAGGAGATCGGAGATTGTGAAGCAACTCTTGAGAGGTGTTATCTTTCGGCAGTTGAATTCAAATTCCCTCAAAAACCTACCAAAAATGATATCGTTGCCTATCTAAATCGTTATGAGGCACATCGAAAAAATCTTTAGTTAGTGATCTCCAAAATATAACAGATGGAATCTTGGCAACATATTAAAGCTTATATTGGGCAGAAAACCGATACCAACTTCAGCCCTGGCAACAGCCCGGAATGCGTCCCAACCCTTTACCCCAATTTTCGCGGACGGCATGACACAAAAGAGACCCCACGAAGAAGATAAGCTGGAAGATACCCTTGCCGAGTTGCGCCACCATAAAGAGCTGCGCGCACTGACTTATCGGGAGCGGGCACTAAAAATGTATCCGTGGATCTGTGCCCGGTGTGGACGTGAATTCAGCGGTAAAAAACTTCGCGAGCTTACCGTACATCACAAGGATCACAACCATGACCACAACCCGCCGGATGGTAGCAACTGGGAGTTACTGTGCCTCTACTGCCATGATTACGAGCACTCAAAATACCAAGAGGAAGTAATCCCCGACAAAAGGGCATCGAGTCGTCGGCAAAAACCATCCTCCACCTACCAGCCATTTGCCGATCTCGATAAATTATTACAAAAATAAACCACCAATCTCTTAGGAGCCGGTGGTTAATTTTTGTAACGATTGTTTAAATTAGGCTATTTGTCAGTGACCCGATGAAATCTGTTACTCTGTCATACTCCTGATCGTCGAGATAGTTTTCAATTCCTTTGACAATTTCAATAGCGATTCGGGGATTGATGAAACTTGCTGTACCTACCTCAATTGCAGTTGCCCCGGCCAACAGAAACTCCAGCGCATCACGGGAACTTACGATACCGCCGATTCCGATAACCGGAATTGATACAGCCTGGGCTACTTGGTAGACCATGCGCAGGGCTATTGGTTTAATGGCCGGCCCGGAAAGGCCGCCCGTCACATTACCAAGGACCGGTTTTTTTCGGTCGAGATCAATGGCCATGCCAAGCAGGGTATTAATCAGCGAAAGAGCATCACTCCCGGCCTCCTCCACCGCTCTGGCAACCGCAACAATATCACTAACATTGGGGGAGAGTTTGGTAATTAAGGGCAGTGAGGTTTTTTTGCGAACGGCGGCTACCAGTTTTGCGGCGGTTTCAGGGTCGGTTCCAAACTGAATCCCGCCCGCCTTGACATTCGGACATGAGATGTTGATTTCAAGCGCGGTAATCCCGGCAACGTCATCCAGTTTCGCGGCCAGGGCCGCGTAGTCAGATTGGTTATTTCCAAAAATGTTGACGATTACGGTTGCGTCTAATTTTTGTAAAATAGGGAGTTCGTCTGACAGAAAACGTTCGACGCCGATATTTTCCAATCCGATGGCATTGAGCATACCGCAGGCGGTTTCGGTTATTCTATCGCCCGAGTTGCCAGTTTTAGGTTGCAGGGACAAACCTTTGGTTATTATTGCTCCAAGTTTCGATATATCGAAATAGTGAGCATACTCACGACCATAACCAAAGGTTCCAGAAGCTGTCAACACCGGGTTTTTCAAAACTATTCCCGGGGCAATTTCAACCTTAAGATCTACCATCAGAAAACCACCTGCTGGGCCGGAAAGACCGGCCCCTGAGTACAAACTTTTGCCATTTTCACGCCCGTGTCGCTGTTTTCAGAAAGCACCATCTGCACGCACCCTAAACAGACACCAAAACCACAAGCCATGCGATTTTCAAGGCTTAAGAAACCGTTGCATTCGGTTTTTTGTAAAACCTGTTGAACACTTTTCAGCATGGGCTCTGGCCCACATGCAAAAACCTGGCTCTGTGGATGATGTTGCAGTTCGTTAGTCAGCAGTTGAGTTACCAACCCTTGACGACCGCAACTACCATCATCGGTAATCGTTTGTATCTTTAATCCAAGGGCGGTGGCAGCCGTCAATTCGTTCAGCAGAATCAACTCTGAATTGCTTGCAGCCCCGTAAAGCAAAAAGGTTTCGTCTAAAGATTGGTTGCCGTCAAAAGCGGAAAAGAGGTATGAGGCGAGAGACACGATGCCCATACCTCCGGCAACTAAAAAGAGAGACTTTTGTTTATTCTCCAGTTTGTCGTTCGGGTAACCATTTCCCAAAGGGCCGTGGACGGCCACTGAGGCCCCTTTCTCAAGTCTGCTTAACTGACAACTCCCCTTACCGACAACCTTGATAAGAACCTCAAACCAGTTTTCTCCCCAGCGACAAATACCAAAGGGCCGTCGCAGTAGTGGATCGAAAAGATTGTCGTTGGTACCGAGCATGACAAATTTGCCCGGTTCTGCCGCCCGGCAGAAATCTTTTGTGGCCCTAATGCGTAAGCGGTAGATGTCTTGAGACAGCTTTTGTTTGCAAACTATTTCCGTATTAAAAAGATACAATGTCCAACACCTTGTTTTCGTTATCGATAAATTTAAAACCGAATGTCATTTTCTCATCTGAGTTACGATTGGCCCAGACTATTTCGGCCTGATTTTCATGAATTTGACCATTCTTTTCGATAATTCTAAGGGTTGTTTTTAAGGCTTCCTTCACTCCACGGGTTATTGAAAGATGCCGGCTCGATTGCCAGAATTTCGGGAAGATTTTTTATAGTGGCCTGAGTAAAAATAAACAATCGCTCTATCCGTCTCTTTATGAGCCACAATCGGAAGGGTCACCGGCCAGTTTTTCCAGAGCATGCGGCAGAGCCGGCAAAATAACCTCAAGACATTCCCGGGCAGCTTTGGGACTGCCGGGAAAATTGATAACCAAAGTTGTACCGCGAATCCCGGCAACTGCCCGTGAAATCATGGCATGAGGGGTGATTTTAAGACTCTCAAGACGCATCGCTTCAGCAAAACCGGGCGCCGGGCGCTCAATGACCGCCATAGTTGCTTCCGGGGCTAGATCGCGAGGTGAAAAACCGGTGCCACCGGTTGTCAGAATCAGGGCAATATTACCACTGTCACACCACTTAATGAGAGCGGCTTTGATCTCTTCAGGTTCATCGCTGACAATCTTTTCATCAACGACGATAAAGCCACCAGCCTTCCCTAACCGCTCCCGTAAAACCGGCCCGCTTAAGTCCTGACGCTCACCCCTGGAACCACGATCACTGATGGTCAGGATGGCTGTGCGTTGTCGCATTTCCGCTCCCTTTCTGCATATATTTGTATTCAATTCCATCAACCAAGGCCTGCCAGCTGGCTTCAATGATATTGTTTGAAACCCCTACCGTCCCCCATTTATTGCCCTGATCATCTTTTGATTCGATCAAGACCCTGGTAATCGAGCTGGTACCTTTGTCAGACGAAAGTATTCTGACCTTGTAATCTTCCAGTTTGACGTTTTTGAGATCCGGATAAAATTTTTCCAGAGCTTTTCTTAAGGCCAGATTCAGAGCATCAACCGGGCCCTCCCCGACCGAAGCTGTATGTTCAATGACACCACCAACCTCAATCATTACAGTCGCTTCAGTCAAGGGTGGGCGGTCATGCCTGAATTTGTTAACCATGACCCGGAACCCCTTGAAGGTGAAAATCGGCTTATAAGTGCCGGTCGTTTTTTTCACCAGTAGTTCAAATGAGGCCTCCGCTCCTTCGAATTGAAAACCTTTCTCTTCGAGGTCCTTGATTCGTTTCAAGATTTCTTCAGTATCCTTTTTAGAGCCTAAATCGAGGTTATACTCTTTTGCTTTATAGATGATATTGCTGCGACCGGAAAGATCAGAGACCAAAACCCGCCGTTTATTACCAACCGTTTCCGGGTCTATATGTTCGTAGGTACAAGGATTTTTTTGAACGGCGCTGACATGGATGCCGCCTTTATGGGCAAAGGCGCTACGACCAACAAAAGGCAAGTGACGACTGTGACGTTTGTTGGTGATCTCATCAACATAACGAGATAGCGAAGCAAGTTGACTTAAATTTTCCGGGTTAATCACGTTATAGCCCATCTTAATCTGTAGATTGGGAATGATGGAGGTCAGGTTGGCATTGCCGCAACGTTCACCGAAACCGTTTATAGTTCCCTGAACCTGAGTAATGCCGTGGCGTACCGCCAGTAGAGAGCTGGCAACAGCAGTTTCGGAATCATTGTGTGTGTGAATACCTAAAGATATCTTATCTCCCAATTCCTGTCGGACAATATCGATAATTGCGATCAGCTCATCGGGCAAGGTACCACCATTGGTATCACAGAGAATCAGACATTGAGCCCCTCCCCGTTGTGCCGCTCTCAAGGTATCAAGGGCGTAATCGCGATTGTTTTTAAAGCCATCGAAAAAATGTTCGGCATCATAGAAAACCTCTTCCATGTGTTGGTTCAAAAAAGCCAGCGAGTCTTCAATGATCGTGAGGTTTTCAGACAAGGAAATATGGAGGGCATTAAGAACATGGAAATCCCAGGATTTGCCGAAAATGGTGGCCACCTGGACACCGGATTCGATAATCGCCTTAAGGTTGGGGTCCTGTTCGGCCTGGTTTTCCAGTTTTCGGGTACTGCCAAAAGCCGTCACTTTGGCATATTTCAGCTCAACCTTTTTAATCTTGTTGAAAAAGCTAAAATCTTTAGGGTTTGATCCCGGCCAGCCACCTTCGATATAGTGGATGCCAAAAGCATCCAGACGGCGGGCAATCCGAACCTTGTCATCAGCTAACAATGAAATTTCTTCAGCCTGAGTTCCGTCCCGAAGGGTTGTGTCGTATATTTTTATCATAATGTTATAAACCTTCGATTCTGGTCTTTTCAGCCAGTTCAAATTCCTGATGTAAGACCCGCACTGCCAGTTCCGTATATTTTTCAGCAATTACGCAGGAGACCTTGATTTCGGATGTACTGATCATCATAATATTGATATTTTCACGGGCCAAAGCTGAAAACATCCGGCCGGCGACATTGGCATGGGTACGCATACCAATCCCGACAATTGAGACCTTGGCAATATTTTTATCACCATTAATATCCCGGGCGCCAATCTCCTGGTTGATTTCCAGCAATGACTTAAGCGCAGTATCATAGTCTAGGGTTGGTACGGTAAACGTCAAATCGGTCAATTCTTCAGCCGAGATGTTCTGGATAATCATATCGACGACAATTCCTTGGTTCGCTATAGCGGAGAAGATAGACGAAGCGATCCCGGGCCGGTCAGGAATTCCGCAAACTGTAATTTTAGCTTCATTTTTGTTATATGCGACACCGGAAACAATGGCTTGCTCCATATTTTCTTCCTCCTTACAGACAATGGTTCCTTGATTATCGGAAAAGCTCGAACGAACGTGGATCGGCATCCCATATTTTTGGGCAAATTCAACTGAGCGAATCTGTAAAACCTTGGCTCCGAGACTCGCCAGTTCAAGCATCTCATCATAAGAGATCCGATCGAGTTTACGAGCTTGATTACAGATGTTGGGATCGGTTGTATAGATACCGTCGACATCTGTATAGATCTCACAAACATCAGCTGACAAAGCCGTAGCGACGGCCACAGCACTGGTATCCGAGCCGCCTCGTCCCAAAGTTGTAATATTGCCGTGTGCATCAACCCCTTGGAAACCGGCAACCACAACAATCGAATCCTTGTCCAGAGAATTTCTGATCCGACTGCCATCGATATCCATGATCCGAGCTCGACTGTGATCATTGTCGGTTCTGATAGTGATCTGGGAACCCAGATAAGAGATCGCTTTTTCTCCTAGAGTTTCAATGGCCATCGCTAATAATGAAATAGAAACCTGTTCTCCGGAGGAGACCAGTACATCATACTCACGTTGATTATGCTCAGGGTCTATTTCATTGGCCAGACTAATCAAGCGATCAGTTTCGCCGGACATGGCCGAAAGTACGACAACAACCTGATCGCCACGTTTTTTTGTGGCCACCACCCGCCGAGCCACATTCTTGATCCGTTCAATAGAACCTACTGAGGTTCCTCCATATTTCTGTACAACTAATCCCATCGTTAAAAACCTTATCCTTTACCATGCCTGTTAATATTGTTGTAAATTCCAGTTGTAGGCAACATTTTATTTGATTATTGAGGTCCTGTCAACTTCAAACCTTAGAGTATTGATAAATTTTTAATGATTGCTACTCCTCAAGGCTTGCACTAATGTAACCCCTTGTGATAAAGAAAATTTTACAGTTCTTCAATGACGCAGTATAAACCAGTAGAATGTCTGAAATGGAGTTGCTATTATGTGCCAATCAAATGCTTACCTGCTTGACCAAGTCGGCGGCGAAAAACTTCTTATGGAAGATGTCTCACTCATAACCCCTCTTGAAGAGGGCGGAGTTGAACTAGTTGGACTTTTCGGTGATCGCCTAACGGTTCAGGCAACCATTAAAGAGATGGATTTACTAAAACACCGAATTATTATGACCGAATTAACTGATTAATAAATTGTTTAATTTTATCAATATTAATGAAGGAAGAAGGATTAGAAAATGGCGGACATAGCTATCAAATTAAGTGAAAATGGCAAAAGCATTCCGACTACTGACGAGCTCGGTTTCGGGGTTCATTTCAGTGATCATATGTTGGTTATGGACTACAATCTGGAAAAGGGTTGGCATGATACCCGTATTGAACCCTACGGACCCTTTCAGATCGATCCTTCAATGATGGCTCTTCACTATGGTCAGGCGGTTTTCGAAGGCATGAAAGCTTTTCGTGCCAGTGATGGCCATATCAACCTCTTCCGCGCCCGTGATCATTTTCGACGTTTTAACGATTCAGCCAGGAGGGTCTGTATTCCTGAAGTAGATGTTGAAGAGCTTTTCGCAGGTCTAAAAAAACTGCTTAAGATTGATAACCAATGGGTGCCCGCGGCCCACGGAACAGCTCTTTATATCCGACCTTTTATCTTCGCAACCGATCATTTTCTTGGTGTCCGTCCTTCACATACCTACAAATTGATGATTATTCTCTCACCAGTTGGAGCCTATTATGCCGAAGGTTTCAATCCGGTAAAAATCATGGTTGAAGATGAGTATGTGCGGGCTGTTTGCGGTGGTCTCGGCGCCATTAAAACCCCTGGTAATTATGCCGCCAGTTTGCTGTCGGCCGTAAAGGCCCAGAAACAGGGCTTTACCCAGGTTCTCTGGCTTGATGCCCACGAATTAAAATGGCTGGAAGAGGTCGGAACTATGAATATCATGGTGAAGATTGATGACGAGGTCATCACTCCCCCATTAAATGGCAGCATCCTGCCCGGTATGACTCGGGATTCAACCATTAAAATCCTTAAAAACTGGGATGTCCCAATTGTTGAAAAACAGATCAGCATTGATGAAGTCATGCAGGCCGGCAGTGACGGCCGTTTGCAAGAGATGTTTGGTACGGGAACTGCGGCTGTCATTTCACCAGTGGGCTCCATCCATTATCAGGATAAAGACTCGATTATCAATAATGGCGAGGTTGGAGAACTTTCACAAAAACTTTTTGATGAAATAACCGGAACTCAATATGGCACACAAGCTGATGTCAATAACTGGATTGATATCGTTAAAGTTTCGTAAGCAAACCCCATCACTAAACTTCGGTTACAAATCCCAGATTCGTAACCGAAGGTTTACTTTATGTTGAAAACCGCTGTCATTAATCTGGGCTGCCCTAAAAATGAGGTAGATGCCGAAAAACTTATCTACCTCCTTCTCAAAGCAGGTTTTCAGCTCCTTTCCGAACCTGATGATGCTGAGATAATCATTGTTAATACCTGTGCTTTTATCCAGCCAGCGGTTGAAGAGGCGGTCAACACTATTTTACAGATGGCCGGTTTTAAGGAGCATGGCGCTTGCCGTCTTCTGGTCGTTACCGGATGCCTACCACAAAGATATGGGATATCACTTTCTCAAGAAATTCCCGAGATTGACTTGCTTTTCGGGACGTCGGACTTCCATAAAATACCAGCCGCTATAAAGAAATTTACAAGATGTTCCGATTCAGATAAAACAATTTGTGAAATCAGCCCCCCCTGCTACAGCGAGCTCCACTCTGTTCAACAACACATTACCCCGCCTCTGGCCTATAGTTATCTTAAAATCGCCGAAGGCTGCAATAATCGCTGTTCATACTGTATGATTCCGACCATCAAAGGACCACAGCAAAGCGTACCACTTGAGACCCTTATTTATCAAGCCCAACAGATGGTCGCCGCCGGAGTTCAGGAGATCAATCTTGTCGCTCAGGACATTACCGCCTACGGTAATGATTTTGCCGAGAAACCTCAACTTACTGACCTGCTCAAAGCTTTATGTCGAATACCTTCACTTGGTTGGTTAAGACTACTTTATGCCTATCCCTACCGGATAACCACTGAACTGGTTGAGATGATGGCCCAAGAAAGCATAATTTGCAACTATATAGATATCCCAATTCAGCATATCAGTGACCCCATATTAACAGCTATGGGCCGTCATGACCGAGGCGGAAATATTCGTCAAACCCTTGAATCCATGAAAAAGCAGGTGCCTGATCTTTTCTTGCGCAGTACAGTTATTGTCGGATTCCCCGGGGAGAGCGAGAAAAATTTCAAAGAATTACTTGATTTTGTTGGAGAAGGTTTTTTTGATTATTTAGGCGCCTTTTCTTACTGGCCGGAGGAAGGAAGCCGGGCCGCCCAATTCTCACAACAGATTCCTGAAACCGTGAAAGAGGAACGTTTACAGGCCATACTAGATATCCAACAGGGTATCACTGAAAAACGTTTGCGAGCGGAAGTTGGTTGTACAAGAAAAGTCTTGATCGAAGGACTCAGTCAGGAGAGTGATCTTCTTCTTCAGGGAAGAACCGCTTTTCAAGCACCCGAGATTGATGGCTTGACCTATATTACTGAAGGTGATGCCGAACCAGGCACAATCGTCGATGTAGAGATTCACACGAGCCATGAATTCGACCTTTTTGCCCGCATCAAGTAGCTATTACTGAGCCATTTTTTATTTTATACAATTCAGGATGTAATTTGCTCAAAAATTATTTTTCCTGAACTTGACAACCTGGAATTTACCCTGGTACGAAAATAGCGTATAACTAATGTCGAAGTTCGCTTACACAGAATCTATAGATGGGCTTAAGGCTTTTTTTGAGGGAGATGAATTTCAGCACCAGATAAAAGTATTGCGTCGGCGAATCGGTAATCACATCGATTTTATTGATGGCCGGGGGAAATGCTATCGAGGCAAAATCACGACGATTGACAACCTTAAACAGGTGCTATGGGTTGAAATTACAAAAACTGAGACTTATCCCAAACCTTTACCTTTGCAGCTTATGGTTGCTCTGCCAAAAAGTGGTAAGCTGGATGGTATTATTCAGAAAGCAGTTGAACTTGGAGTTACTAAGCTTACACCTTTGATAACTTCCAGAACTGTTGTAAATATCAGTTCTGAAGAAAAGCTTTGCAGAAAGTGCCGACATTGGCAACACATTGCAGTTGCCAGTCTTAAACAATCCGGCAATCCATATCTGCTCAAAGTTGACAAACCAATAGATTTTGCAGATTTGGAAGAAGCCCATGAAGATAAGATTTTATCTGTTGACCGGATCGTTTTCCACCCCCGGGCCTTTGACGCCTTGCCGGTCAAGAAGTGGAAATTGAATAAAGATGCCGCAGTGAGACTGCTTTTGGGTCCCGAAGGTGGTTTCAGCGAAAATGAGATAGATTTTCTGCGCTCACATAACTATACGATATCCAGTTTGGGTAAGCGAATTATGCGCCTTGAAACCGCTGTCGTCGCAGCCCTTACTTTGGTACAATTTATAAAGGGTAACCTGTGAAGGCTTTGTAAAAACTCCTCTTTCTTTGTTGAGTGCCAACAAGGAAGTGCCCTTGGGTTTTTCTCGAATCTGAAGTTTTTACCTTGCCATCCATAGATGATTTTTTTTGTGTTTTGAGACCGGATCGGGAGGTTCTTGTGAAGTGTCCTAAATGTGGCTATACCAGTTTTGACTATCTTAAAGCGTGCAAAAAATGTGGAGAACTTCTTGATGACAGTCGCAAAGCTCTCAATCTTAAAATGAACGAACCAAGCCTTTTTAGCGGGTTAGAAAATGAACCTATAGAAGTTGGAGAACCTGAAGTAGATAAAGTGCAAGAAACCCAACCCGCCGCAGTTTCGTCTTTTCCTGAAACCGACTTTTCTCTGCTGGCCAACGACTTAGAGCTGGCTTCTCCTGCACCCCCAACTCCAGAGGAACAACTCAGCGAAGCTTCTTCTGAGGATATCTCTTCGGGACTCAGCTCAGAGCTTGAAATCCTTGGCAGTATGGATGAGTTGCAGCCCCGCCCAGAGAATAAAGAACTCTTGCCAAATATTGAACCAGACTCCAGCAGTGGCGTTGAAGATTTGGAATTAGCTCCCTCTTTCAAGACCGACAGTGAAAGAGGCGAAGAGCTTCAAAATGAGGAGAAGAGCAAAGAAAACGAATTTGTTTTATTTGCAGATGAGGACAAGGATGATCAACCGGTAACCGGTAAGCCGTTGGAAAACGATATCCCTTTTGAGTTATCGGCAGGTGATCTTGAAAATGATATCAGCCTCAACGTACCATCCGACACTACGGATAAAGATATGATTGAACTGGAACTTGACATGGAGGATGAAGAGAGTCTGGATCAGATTCTAGCAGACCTTGAAGGAAAAGGTAGTTCAAAAAAATAACCAGGGGCAGATCCATAAATCTACCCCCCCATCTTTACTCTTTAGTTTGAAGAACCTTCACTTTGCGGGAGCCGAAAGAGATGTGATACCGGCAGCTATGCCATCCAGACCCAGACCGCCGGAAGCTGCATTTATATCGTTACGTTGCGACCATGCTTCAGCCAGTGAATCGGCGATTCGATAACGCAGGAAACGCTCGCCTTCCGGGCCGGAAAAGACTTTTACCGCAGCTTCAACCTGCATCGCTTCAGCTTTTGCCTGGCTTCGTACCAGCATCACTTCAGCTTTAATTTTTTCCGCCGTCACCCAGTTTTGCGCCGCGATTACCTGGGCTTCTGAGGCCATTATGACGCTCGCTTTGCGGGCTTGGGCCTCCTGTAATGCAGCTTGCTTCCGGCCTTTGGCAGCTTCCTCCGTTACCTGGGCAGCTACCACAGCAGCTTTAACCTTGACCTTATTGATTTCAATGGTCGTTTGAGCTTTATTAACCTCTTCAATTTTTTTTAGCAATGAGTCTGAAAAATGGAGTCTATTACATTTGAAAACAGTCAGCTCCAGTCCCCGAGCTGCTAACTGTTGGTTGACATCTTTTTTAATTGATTCAACATATCCGGCTTGCACCTTGCCGTCATAAAAGGTTCCAGCATCATGATACGCAGCCTTTTCCCGAGCTGTTGCGGTAACGATATCGGTAACTATTTTATCAACATCACGATCACCTAAGGCGGTCAGGCGCAATCCGGCTTGAGCTGGAACCACTCTATACCAAACCGTAAAATCGGCCTTAATTTCATCGCCATCTTTGCTTACCAGCAATAGTCCGGAATTTTCTCCACTAGCGGAATCCGCCAAAGAAAGCTCTTTTTCGCTTATCTCAATACACGTCAGGGTGGTAGTAATCGGATTATATCCTGAGATAAACCAATAATGTTTACCCGGTGCCAGAACGGTTAGATTTTCTCCCTGATCTGCCTCACCCGTCATCACAACGCCACGCTGGTTGGCTTTTATCACAGGGGCAAAATAGTAACTTGCCGCAATCAGAGCTGCACCGCCAAAAAAAAGAACAAGAACCACCAATATTTTAATCAGCTTGCTCATAATCGATATATCCTTGTTATAAATTTTTGAAGAGACTAAATCTTCTTAGCAAATCATTCCGGCTTTCGTCAACCTTTTCACGTTTATTTCAGATTTTTCCCTTACCCAGACGAATAACTTCATACTGACTGCCGGTCATATCAAGAATTGTCGATGACTCTGAATCGACACTCCCGGCATCAAAAAGGTAACTGACTTCATTTTTAAAGGCACTTTCTAACTGGGATACCGAGTCTCCCAGGCTTGAGATATCTTTGACACTGACAGCCAGTAAGGCGGTGCCGAGCTCAGTCGGGATCGTCAAACAGGCCGCTTGATCCGGGGCTCTGATACCGACGGTACGACGTTTGGTAAGCACCATTTTAGGGACCAAACGAGAAGCCGGCAGGATAAAAGTATAAGGACCGGGAATCAAACTTTTCATCAAACGATATGCAGGGTTGCTAACATTGGCATAGAGGCTAATATCTTTTAAATCGGCGCACAAAAGAGTAATTTTTTTTTCATGACGGCCGGTTTTTAGAGCATAAAGGCGATTGATCCCCTTTTTACTGCCTAAAGAACAGACTGCTGCATAGTTGGTATCAGTCGGGATTATCGCTAGATCTCCATTATTCAAACCCGTCAGTAACTGTCGTAGCTGACGGGTTTTGGGCAAGCCGTCGTAAAGCGGGAGAATATCCATTTTTTAAAAATCAACCATCCTCAACATCCTCCGTTTTTTTACGACCACAAATACGAGCGATAATAATACTCATTTCGTAGAGTATGATAATCGGTCCGGCCATCATCAATTGGCTGACGACATCGGGAGGAGTTAAAACCGCAGCCACCACGAATGACCCAAGGACTGCATATTTACGTTTATCAGATAAGGTTTGGGAGCTAACCAGACCGAGCAGAGCCAGAAAAGCGGTTATCACCGGCAGTTCAAAGACAACCCCGAAAGCGAACAGGAGACGCACCGCAAAAGAGAAATACTCTTTTACAGTTGGCATCGGTGTTATGAAGTCGGTGGCAAAACCCATGAAGAATTTAAAACCAAAGGGAAAAACCACAAAATATCCAAACAAGGCCCCGCCGATAAAGAATATGCTGGCAAAAAAAACAAATGGAAAAACATAACGTTTTTCATGGGCGTAGAGACCCGGGGCGGAGAATTTCCAAGCCTGGTAGATCACTACTGGAGAAGCGGCGAAAAAACCAGCCAAGAATGAAATCTTAAGATATGTAAAAAAGGTTTCAGTCAGACTGGTAAAGATCAAACCGCTTTCCGCCGGCATAGCCTCAAGCAATGGAGCCATGAGCAGACGGAAGAGTTCTTCAGAGAAAAAATAGGCGGCAACCGTAACCACTGCAATTGCGACAAAAGCAACGATAAGGCGTTTACGAAGTTCCTCAAGGTGATCGGTGAGATGCATCTCACGATCTTGTTTTGCAGAGTTTTCAGTTTCCCTAGAACTCATGATTCTGATTCTGCACTCTTGCTATCACCTTTATTTTCGGCAAACTTATGTTCGGTTTCCCGGTTTTCACTGGGTTTGCTGGATACCGGGGTTGGAGGATCTTCCGGAGACTGAATTTTGCTGATCTGGCGTAGCTCTGCACTTCTATGTTGGTCACTTGCAGAAGTCTCTTCATCTTGGTAGACACTCGTTTTAAAATCATCCGCCGTTTTCCGGAATTCAGCCAGACTGCGTCCCAGAGTTTTAGCCAGTTCCGGCAATTTCTTGGGCCCGACAACGAGCAAAGCAACAACCAGAATAATAATTATTTCCGTCAGTCCTATACCAAACATCTTTTATCCTAAAATATACTTTTTTCTAAACCCTTACTAAAGATGACAATATCTACGTTTCCCGCAAGGAAAAGTCAACTTAAATGTTGCACTCATAAGGAAGACTGAAGAAGGAACAAAAAAAGGGCTGTCACGATGACAGCCCTTTTTTTATCCAGCAATGGAAAAACTATTACTTTTCTTCGATAGCATCAGTCGGACACACTTCAATACAAGCACCGCACTCGACACATTTTTCTTGGTCGATTACGTAGACTTCACCAGATTCGCTGATTGCATCTTCCGGGCACTCTTCCGCACAAGTACCACAAGCTACACATTCATCACTATTAATTACGTACATTCTTCCCTCCATTTTAAGGTTCCGCAATCAATCAGCTTTGTTCAAATACTACTTCAATTGCGGGTTTTTATTCGGTCGTCATCCTGAAAATAAGCGACCGGCCAACTTAAATTAACACTTTAAATATTACGTTAAACATCCTAAATAGACATCACTTCTTTCTCTTTATCGACTACAACATCATCAACCTGTTTGACAAAGTCGTCGGTCAGCTTCTGAATTTCACCCTGCCCCTTTTTATTTTCGTCTTCAGTGATATCTTTATCTTTTTCCAAAGATTTAAGCATTTCGATACCATCACGACGATTTGAACGCAAAGAAATCTTACTGGTTTCGCCAATCTTTTTTACGATTTTAACAAGTTCCTTGCGACGTTCCTCGGTGGGCCGGGGAATTGCCAGACGAATCTGTTTACCATCGTTGGTGGGGTTAATACCCAAGTCCGACTTATTAATGGCTTTCTCTATGAGCGGGATTACAGAGTTGTCCCAAGGCTGTATCGAGATTAGACGGCTTTCCGGTATAGCCAGTGAAGCAACTTGATTTAAAGGTGTCTGGGTACCGAAATAATCGATTTTTATACCGTCCAGCAACGCCAGGGAAGCTCTTCCGGTCCGCACCCGACCCAGCTCTCGCTTCAAAGCCCCTATCGTTTTTTGCATACCTGTTTTACATTCGGCGCGAACTTCAGTAACCATCTCCAGGCTCATCTTTCACTCCTCTTTGATGGTGCCGTAAAAAATTAATTGCCTACCCGTGTACCAATATCATCACCGCATACGGCACGTCTGATATTGCCTCGTTCAGTCAAATTAAAGACGATAATCGGCAGATTATTATCCATACAGACCGAGATTGCCGCAGCATCCATAACTTTCAGACCTCTCTGTAGGACATCAAGGTAACTGAGCTGATCAAAACGTCGGGCTTTAGGATGAGTAACCGGGTCACTGTCATAGATACCGTCAACCTTGGTAGCCTTGAGAATTATATCAGCCTGAATTTCCATAGCCCTTAAGGCTGCCGCCGTATCGGTTGAAAAGAAAGGGTTGCCGGTTCCCGCAACAAAGATAACAATTCGACCTTTTTCAAGATGACGTACCGCGCGGCGGCGAATATAGGGTTCGGCAACCTCATGCATGGAGATCGCCGTCATAACCCGAACTTTCACACCGTGACGCTCAATTGCATCTTGTAGAGCCAGACCGTTGATTACGGTGGCCAACATCCCCATATAGTCGGCTGTGGAACGATCCATGCCCTTGGCGGAAGCGGTTATACCTCGAAAAATATTACCTCCACCGATGACAATTGCAGTTTGCAGACCAAGCTTTTGAATCTCGACGATCTCCTCAGCAAAGCCGGAAATTGCCGAGGGCTCAATACCATACTCACCGGACCCCATCAGGGCTTCACCGGAAAGTTTCAGCAAAACTCGCCGAAAAACCAATTTAGAAGGTAATCTAGACAATGAGCCGCTCTCAATACAGGTTGACACTATTTAAGTTGGTCGGCCACTTCCTGGGCCAAGTCGCAACTTCTTTTTTCAAGACCTTCACCCATAACAAAACGAGTATAGCGTCGAATACTTATGTTCTCTCCAGTCTTGGTGATCATCTGCTTAATACACTCTTCGATTGAAAGATCAGTATCCTTAACAAAAGCCTGCTCCAACAAGCAGCTTTCTTTAA
>CAZUXG010000009.1:0-8716 GCA_964623985.1 uncultured Thermodesulfobacteriota bacterium
CAATCATGAACAAGGAACAAAATAAACGATCACCACAGAAGCCAACTTTTCGCAAAGTTTTGCAAAAAAGCGCTCTTTCCTTCCTGGCCATAAGCCCTCTCCTGTTAGGGATCATCGGCTTGGTCGGTCTTTTTCAGGTTCTGGTGACGCCGAAGATGCTTGCGACTCTCTTCAGGGGCAATGGTGTTATCGACACCTTGATCGGCACCCTGGCCGGTGCCACCGCCGCCGGCAATCCGGTGGTCAGTTATCTGCTGGGCGGAGAACTTCTCAACCAAGGAATCTCGCTCTATGCAGTGAGTGCTTTTGTCATCTCCTGGGTTACCCTGGGATTAAGCCATCTGCCGGCTGAAGTGGAGGTGTTTGGCGGTCGTTTTACCCTGTATCGAAATATCCTGGCCTTTGTCTTTACCATGCTAATTGCGACGCTGACCACCCTTACCGTCCAGGTGTTAACATGAAGGAACAGGATAAACCTTTTGTCTTTCGAGGTAAATATCTCCTGCTCATCGTTCTTATTTTTTATGGTCTGCTTTTTATCGGCAACAGTCAAGCTGCTCAACTGGCTCTGCAGAAGAGTGGCAAAACCCTGGTGAATATTGTCCCCATTTTACTCATGGTTATATTGCTAACCTCCTTGCTCAACTTTTTTTTACAGCCCCAACAAGTCGCCAGGCACCTGGGAGAGGAGAGTGGTGGCAAGGGTTGGTTTTGGGCCCTGGCAGCCGGGGTGATCAGCCATGGGCCGATGTATATCTGGTACCCCTTGCTTGAAGATTTACGCAGTCATGGTATGAAGGACGCATTCATTGTCGTCTTTTTTGCCTCCAGAACCATAAAAATCCCCCTTTTACCGATGATGATTGACTATTTCGGCCTGGCCTTTACGATTGTTCTGTCATTCTATCTGTTAGTCGGAGCCCTGATTCAGGGATTGATTCTGGAAATATTGCAACCCCAAAATGGAAATTAAAAAGAGGCAAATGCCTATGTCGTTAGTTGTGGCTCAGAAACTTGAAAAAACCTATATTGCCGGGGATATTGTAGTGAAGGCTATTCAGGGGGTGGACTTTTCTGTTGAGCCTGGATCCTTTGTCTCCTTTATCGGACCATCGGGTAGTGGCAAGAGCACTCTGCTGAACATGATCGGTTGCCTTGACCCTCCAACAGGGGGAAAACTCATTGTGGCCGGCGAGGATGTCAGCACCATGAACCGTGTGCAGTCGGCCCATTTTCGCGGAGAAACCATCGGTTTTATCTTCCAGGATTTTAACCTGATTCCCGTCCTCACCGTAGCGGAAAATATTGAATATCCCCTGCTGATGGTGCAAAACCAGCCCCAAAAGAAGCGGCAGCAACGAGTTCATAAATTACTGCAAGCCGTTGGCATGAACGACCAGGCTGATAAGTTCCCGAGCCAGATTTCCGGCGGTCAGAAACAGCGGGTGGCAGTAGCCCGAGCCTTAGTAACCAATGCCCGATTGGTCCTTGCCGATGAACCAACCGCAAATCTTGATAGTAAGACCGCCCATAAAATTATCGGACTTATGAAAAATATGCGTGATGAATTCGGCACGACCTTTATCTTTTCGACCCATGATCCCAAGGTTGTGGAGAATGTCGAAATTATTTTCACCCTGGAAGATGGCAAACTTCTGCAAAAATCGGGAGGGAACCATGTTTAATATCTTCAAACTGGCGATCCGCAATTTGCGCCGTTATAAGCGCCGAACCATTCTCACATCCATGCTGATCACTCTGGGCGTTGTAGCGGTGCTGCTCTTTATTTCCGTATCAGGCTCCTTCAAGGCCATGATGATCGGTCAGGTAACCGACTCCATGCTGGGTCACCTGCAGATCCATAAAAAGGGCTACCTTGCCTCCATTGACAGCCTGCCTCTGGATCGTAACCTCAAGGAAAAACAGGTGGTCAGGGTACAAGAGTTCCTTGACGACAGCAAAGAGGTTGCAGCCTACTCACGGCGCATCAAGCTCGGTGCCATGTTCAGCAATTTCAAGGAAACCACCAATATTCGTCTAAATGCGGTGAATCCGACCCGGGAGATGCTAACCGTGCCCATGCTCGTTGAGCGTATCATCAAAGGTGATAAAGAGGGATTACTGACAAAGGGAGAAATTTTGGTACCGGAACTTATTGCCAAAGGTATGAAGGTTAAAATCGGCGACACTATTGTCCTGGTAGCCACCAATAAAGATGGTTCGGTAAATGGTCAATCTTTTGTGGTTCGCGGTATTTTGGAAGGTATCTCCGGCCCGGGCGGCCGGGATGGTATTATCCATATTGATGATGCCAAAAGCCTCCTGCGCATCCAGGACAATGAGATCAGTGAAATTGCCATCCGCCTTAATAATATTGAGGATATGGCCAAAGTTTTCTCCCGGATAAAGGCTGCACTTGGCCCAATAAAAAACAAGCTGGATAAACCGGTTTTTGAGGTTCATACCTGGCAGAAATTGTCACCATTTTTCAATATCGCCCGGATGATTGACCTGATGACCCTCTTTATAAAAATCATGCTGGTGGCCATTGTCCTGGTAAGTATCATGAATGTGATGATTATGGCAGTGTTTGAACGGATCAACGAAATCGGCACCATTGCCGCCATTGGCACGGTTCCGAACAAAATACTAGCGCTTTTCGTCGTTGAAGGATTTCTCCTTGGCCTGTTGGGCACCTTGATTGGCGTTGTCATCAGTCTCGTTACCATTGCCGGCATGAATGTGGCCCAGATAAGTTTTGATTTTGGTCGTCAGAAAGGCCTGTTGCTTTCACCCACTATTGGAGCAGGTGATGTAGTCACCGTGGCCTTCATCGTTATAGCCATCTCAGTTCTTGCCAGTTTGCAGCCAGCCTGGAAAGCCGCCAGAATGGATCCGATAACCGCCCTCAGGCATGTATAAAACATTAAAAGGAGAAACTATGAAAACAAGAAACTCACAAACAAAAAGCACTCTTATTGCCTTGGTATTTTTCCTTCTTTTTTGTTCCATTATCCAAAACGCGAATGCTGAATCAACAAAGATTGCCGTAGCGGCAACCGGGCAGGAAAAAGATGCGGCCATAAGTCTGGAGACCGGGCGAGCTCCATTTTTCTTGATCTTTGATGGCAAAGCTACTTTTCTTGAGGCCATAAACAATCCCGTCAAAGAGCAGACCAGGGGCGTTCGTAGAATCGTTTCTTCATTGTTTGCTCAAAAAGGAGTAACCATCATTATCGCCGGGAATATTGGCAATAAAATGGAACAAGCTCTCAAGGAACGACATATCCTATACATCCAAAAAACAGGAGTCGCAGCCAATGTGGTACAGACATTTATTCAAAATCGCTAAACAGACTATTTTCCTCACCTTCTTTCTGAGTTCGGTCTGGGTGGCTGCAGCCTGCGCCCTTGACGGTAATGAAATCTTGCGTCAGGTAGATGAAAACATGCAGCCTCAGTCCTATGAGATGTATCGAAAACTGATCAATATAGAACCCGACGGTTCTCAGAAAGAGTTTGTCTTCTATACGGTGAAAAAGGGGCCGGATAAAATGGTGGCCCTTTTCCTGTCACCAGCCAGCGAAAAGGGCCGTGCCACCTTACGGCGTGGTGATAATATGTGGCTCTATATCCCCAATGTGGGAAAACCGATCCGGATCACCAGCCTGCAATCGGTAGTCGGCGGTATTTTTAATAACTCGGATATCCTGCGCCTTGATTATAATCTTGAATATAAGGCCGAGAAGGTAACCGATCAGGGCGACTCATACCTTCTAGACCTCAAGGCCAAATCACCATCTGTGGCCTATGCCGGTCTCAAGATGAAGATAGATAAAACGACCCTTTTGCCGACCAGCATTGACTGTTACGCGATAAGCGGCATGTTGATCAAGACCCTCCATTATTCAAAAATAAAGGATTTTGGCGCTGGACTTGTCAGACCGTCAATGCTGGAGACCAGCAGCCCGCTTTATAAAGAATATAAATCGGTGATGCTCTTTGCCAAGGTCAATAAACGTGAGCTGGCAGATGAGGTATTTACCCTCAACTATATGTCCAGGGTCGATGAACTTCGCTGACCGGGGCCTTACTGCATGGCACTTAGCCGCCCGGGGTCAGCTTTTACCCTCCAGGCTGATTTACGGTTCTGTTTGTTTGCTGGTTAGTCTGTTGCTGCTTATTCCGATAATCGTCCATGGTGAGGATGAATTTAGCTTTGAGCTCGATGAAATCGAGAAAAAGCCCTTACAGTGGGGAGGTTACGCGGAGCTTAAATGGGAACACATGGACATCAATCAGGGATCAGCCTTTAGTAGCTTAAATCTCTCTGACCCCTCCCTCTCGACCCGGGATCGTTTCAGTGGCAGCTTACAGATTGATGGGCGATATGATCAGGGGATAGCCAGTCTAAACTGGACTCTCAAGGCTGCAGCCCAACAGGATGATCTGGGCTGGGCTGATATGACAGATGTTTATGAGGCCTATGTCAGTATCAGGCCGGTGCCTCTCTTAACTGGGGGATTGGGTAAAAAGGCATACAAATGGGGAAAAGGCTATGCCTGGGATCCTGTCGGCTTTATTAACCGTCGCAAAGACCCAAACGATCCCGAAGAGGCACTGGAAGGTTATATCACCGGTGAAATCGACCTTATTAAAAGTTTTGCCGGGTCATTGCAGACCGCAGCCCTGACCACAGTGATCCTGCCGGTATGGGATGAGGTAAATGAAGACTTTGGCGAAATCAATAATGTCAACCTGGCGGTCAAGCTATATCTCCTGTATTACGACACGGACATCGATCTGGTTTATTATTCAGGCAACAGTCGTTCAACCCGTTACGGCCTGGATTTTTCCCGAAATCTGGCTACCAATTTTGAAATCCACGGGGAGTTTGCCTATGTCCCGAATCAAGAAAGAGTACGCCTCCTGGCCGACTACTCGGTTCTGGTCGAGGAAGTTTCAGCAACATCCTGGCTCCTGGGGTTGCGCTATCTATCGGAGAATGATTTGACTTCTATCATTGAATATTATCATAACGACGCCGGTTATTCTAAAGAAGAGATGGATCATTTTTTTCAGCTTATTAGCGAAGGAGAAAATCAATTTCTTGCAGCAAGAGATGACTCCCTTCTAAGTAAAGCACAAGATCTCAGCATAAAGGGGTATGGAAGACCGCAATCTGGCCGCAACTATCTCTATACCAAATTCAGTCAGAAGGAACCCTATGATATACTTTACCTGTCACCAGGTCTCACCGCTATTGTTAATCTGGATGACAGCAGTTTCTCAGTAAGTCCGGAAGTTGTTTATACAGGAATAACGAACTGGGAAATGAGATTGCGTTTTTCCTATCTTGGTGGAGGTAAATCCAGTGAGTATGGCGAAAAACTCAACCGCAATAAACTAGAAGTGCGGCTTCGATATTTTTTTTAAAATTTCCGAGCCTCTTTCCTGGGGGCCACTCCCGGATGTCTGGGTGCCTTTGCTGTAGTCTCTCTCTACCCACCGAGAAATTTCCCTGGGTGCACAGCCAGCTAAATTAAGAATAAAAAGAGGTCGTTTGCTGTAAAAAGCTATTAAAGATAAGTTTGACATTCTCCTGCGGAGGATTATACTATATTGTACATTTACAGTCGTTATGCTGGTTCAGAAGAAAGCGTTAAAGATGGAATATAAAGATTACTACAAAACTCTTGGTATTGTACGGGATACACCACAGGATGAAATTAAACGAGCCTACCGAAAATTGGCCCGCAAACTCCATCCCGACGTCAATAAAGATTCTGATGCCGAACAAAAATTCAAGGAAGTGGGTGAAGCTTATGAGGTCTTAAGTGATCCTGAAAAACGGGCGGCCTACGATAAATTCGGCAACAACTGGCAATCGGGACAGGACTTCCAGCCGCCGTCGGACTGGGATTCCGGGTTTGAGTTTTCCGGTGCCGGATTTGGCGGAGCAAAACAGGCAGATTACAGTGACTTTTTCTCACAACTCTTTGGTTCCGGACAGTTTCGACAGAGCCGGGCTGGATCATTTTCAAACAAAGGAGAAGACCATCATGCCCGCATTATCATCACTCTTGCAGAGGCATGGCATGGTGCCAAGAAAACATTTACCCTGTCCAAACCAGAAATCAATGATCAGGGACAACTAATCAACCGTCATCATTCCATTACGGTTACAATTCCTAAAGGGGTGATTGAAGGCCAAAAAATAAGACTCCAGGGCCAGGGTATGCCGGGCCTTAGAGGCGCTGCCCATGGTGATCTTTATCTGGAAATCTCGCTCGAAAAAAATCCCTTTTTCAGTACTGACAAACGAAATATTCACCTGACTCTGCCGGTCACCCCCTGGGAGGCTGCCCTGGGTGCAACGGTTGAGTGTCCCACCTTGAGCAGCACCGTGAAATTAAATATTCCTGCGGGTTCTCAAAGTGACAGGAAGCTGCGTTTGAAAGGTCGCGGACTCTGTAGCGCCAGCCATAGCGGAGATCAGATTGTCACCCTGCAAATAGTTATCCCGGAAGCAAAAACGGATAAGGAAAAAGAGGTCTATCGGAATATGGCTGAAACCATGCCGATGAATCCCCGCCAGTCCCTGAAAGGATACTAAAATGAAAAAGCAAGTGTCTATTTATACCTCAATCCTGCTTGATGAAAATACCAATTATACGCTCCAGGAATTAAGTGATCTCTGCAGCCAGAGTACAGAACTGATCCTGGAGATGATTGACGAAGGTATGATTGTTCCGGCCGGCTCCTCTCCCCGTCAATGGAGATTCGGCTTGAGGGAAATTCATCGTGTACAGACTGCCCAGCGTTTGATTCGTGACCTCCAGGTCAATATGGCCGGTGCTGCTCTGGCCCTGGATTTACTGGAAGAGTTGGAAGAATTACGACGGCAGGTATCAGGAGGTGCAAAGCATATCAGAAAATCAAATGCGGGATCGTATCGCTGAAAAATTGAGAGAAACTAAAGAGAGGTAAGTAGCCATGTTCCAGGAAATGAAACAGCAACTCATTAAAAACATTAAGAAAGCCAAGGAAAGCGGTGAACTAACCACACACCGGGTCTATGAGATTACCCGTGACGGTGTCGCACAGAACACCCAAAAATTGAGGGCTGATGTAAAAAATCTGCGTGAGATCTCGAAGGAGTCGGTAACAATTACGATTCAAACTCTGGTGGAGATTGAAGATGCCAACGAGGAAAAAATCTCTGCCGCACTGCACGGTGCGGTGGACGGTATCAAACAGGTCGAGTCGCAGATTCTGGATACCACTCATAAGGAACTCGGTCAGGTTAAAAAACGATTATGGGAAGAAGAAGCGAACTTGGCCAAGGGACTGAATGAGACTTTTGAGGGTGCAAGAGAGGCCGCAGGAAATTTCACCGAGAAGGTAAAAACAGATATTGAGACAGCCCTGAACGATGCCAAACTCAAGAGTGCTGGGCTGCTCGGTCTGACTCGGGATACGGTTAAAGAGGCGGTCAAACAGACCATTAAGGTCGGCAAAGATGTAAAAGAAACTGTGGCTCATATTACCAGTGAGGCAACTGAAAAGGCCCTGAAAGAGGGCCGATTTAGAGCGGGCAGGATGGAAGAGATCGTTGAAAAAGTCATTTCTGGTGCCGTGGAAGGTGCCGAAGAGATGGGCAAGGAAATCAAGATTGTTGCTCATGGCGCCTTTGAAGGGGCTCAAAAAGGAATTGCTGCGGCCGTGGAATCGATTGGCGATACCAGCAAAGAATTTATCCACGATGATCTGGTCCGGACAAAAAAAGACCTTGAAACCATCGAAGAGCTTTTTGCCGAGACGGTTCTCAGAGTAGCCGGAAACTCAGGAGACACGGCAAAATCTATATTAACCGAGCTAGTTGAACATGCCGAAAAAACAACTTCAGTACTCAGGGAAACGACCGGTCAGGCAATGGGAAAAGTTGCTGAAAGACTGAAGGAGGCCGGAAAAGAGGTTACCCAGACAACCGTCGAAGCTGCCGGCAAAGTGACAAGTATCATAGCAGAACAGGCTGTGGAGCTCGGAAAGAGATCTATGGATATCGCGACAGGGGCTATCTCAGGGATGCTGCAGGGGGCAAAAGATGCTTTTCATAAAGGGAAGGATGACTAGGAAGCCGTTACCAGAAAACTATCTGTTTATAATTTGAGGTGTTCATGAGTATACGCAATCTTAAGTGCTTGTTCAAACCACGTTCCATAGTTCTTGTCGGAGCAAGTGACGAGGCGCAATCGGTCGGAGCCGTGCTTGCCAACAATCTCTTGTCTGGTGGTTTTAATGGTCCTATCGATCTAGTCAATCCTCAGCATCGGGTTATCGGTGGGATTCGCGTACACAAAGATATTGCCAGTCTCCCTGAAGCACCGGATCTGGCGGTAATTGCCACTCCTCCGGCTACCGTCCCCGGGATCATCACCGAACTTGTTCAGAAAGGTACACGGGCGGCTGTCGTTATCAGTGCCGGCTTTTCCGAAACTGTTGGAGAAGAACATCACCAGCTTCATCAGGCGATGCTCGATGCTGCACGACCCTCTCTTCTGCGTATCAATGGGCCCAACTGTCTCGGAGTAATGGTGCCAGGGATTGGCTTAAACGCGAGTTTTGCCCACACCTCTCCGCTACAAGGCCACATTGCCTTTGTGGCACAGTCGGGAGCGATTGTGACATCGGTATTAGACTGGGCTAAATCTCG
>CAZUXG010000009.1:8816-36825 GCA_964623985.1 uncultured Thermodesulfobacteriota bacterium
TTGTGGCACAGTCGGGAGCGATTGTGACATCGGTATTAGACTGGGCTAAATCTCGTAAAATTGGTTTTTCTCACCTGGTTTCGCTGGGCAACATGGCAGATGTCGATTTCGGTGATATGCTTGACTATCTGGCTAACGATATGTCAACCACAGCGATTTTGTTATACATCGAATCAATTACCCAGGCTCGGAAGTTTATGTCGGCGGCCCGGGCCGCAGCCCGATCGAAACCAGTCATCGTCATAAAAGCCGGACGTTATTCTGAAGGAGCCCGAGCCGCCGCATCCCATACCGGGGCTCTAGCTGGCATGGACGAAGTCTATGACGCCGCAATCCGGCGGGCCGGTATGTTGCGAGTGCGTAGTTTAGAGGAATTATTCGAAGCTGTGGAGTCCTTGACTGCGGGACGTTTGCCGGACGGTAATCGTCTGGCGATCCTTTCCAACGGTGGTGGCCTAGGAGTTCTGGCAACGGATGCTCTGATTGAGTACGGTGGTCACCTGGCCGAGTTATCCGATAAGACAATCGCCCAGCTTAATAATGTTTTGCCGGCAACCTGGTCACATGGCAATCCCGTGGATATTATTGGTGACGCTCCGGGCAGTCGCTATGGTGCCGCTTTCGAGGTCTTGTCAGAAGCCCAGAATGTTGATGCTATATTAGTTCTTAATTGTCCTACCGCAGTCGCTTCCGCTACCGAGGCAGCCCAGGCAGTAATTGAAACAACCGCGGTCAATCAACGTCATCGAAGTTGTGTCCTGACAAATTGGGCTGGAGAAGAAGCCGCAAGGCCAGCCCGCCGCTTGTTTATGAATCATGGAATACCCTCCTACGATACCCCGGAAGCAGCGGTTCGGGCGTTCATGCAGATGGTCGATTACCGCCGCAATCAGGAACTATTGATGCAAACCCCGCCTTCGATACCCGAAGCGTTTACCCCGGATACGGCAACGGCAAAAAACTATATCAACAGCGCCTTAAAGGAAGGACGTGCCTGGCTGACTGAACCGGAAAGCAAGGCGGTGTTGTCTGCCTACGGGATTCCTTGTGTACCTACAGTGGTTGCCGAGTCACCCGTTCAGGCCGCGCAGGCGGCCGCAGAAATTGGGCAACCAGTTGCCCTTAAAATCCTTTCGCCGGACATCACCCATAAATCCGATGTCGGCGGTGTTGCCCTGAACCTTGAACAATCAACTGCTGTTCAAGAAGCAGCTGAAGGTATGCTCAAACGGATTAAATCAATCTGTCCCAATGCACGTATCGATGGTTTCACTGTCCAACCTATGGTGCGGCGTCCAGGCAGCATAGAATTGATTATTGGGGTTTTCGAGGATCGTCAATTTGGTCCTGTACTTTTATTTGGTCACGGCGGAACTGCGGTTGAAGTGATTAATGACAAGGTCTTGGGGTTGCCGCCGCTTAATCTGCATCTTGCCCGAGAAATGATGAAACGCACAAAAGTCTATAAGTTGCTTGAGGGCTATCGAGATCAGCCGGCGGCTGATCTCGAAGCCATAGCACTGACCTTGGTACGTTTGTCACAGTTGGTTATCGATATGGGTGAGATTGTCGAACTTGATATCAACCCTTTGCTGGTCGATGCTAACGGAGTCATTGGCCTTGATACACGGATCAAAGTCAAGGCCACCTCAGGTCATGCCCATAAACGTCTGGCAATTCGTCCCTATCCCAAAGCGTTGGAAGAAGAAGTACCGCTTGGTGATGGGCGCAAATTGCTGTTGCGTCCCATCGTGCCTGAAGACGAACCTTCACTGCAACGGATATTTGCGAGTTTGACTCCGGAAGAGATTCGTTTGCGGTTTTTTCTGCCCATGAAAATCTTAAACCATGTCAGCGCGGCCCGATTTACCCAAATTGACTACGATCGGGAGATGGCCTTAATCCTGACTGAATCCGGCATTCCAGGCAAAACTAATATCCATGGAATTGTTCGTATCATCGCTGATCCTGATAACGAGAAAGCGGAGTTCGCGATCATCGTCCATCATGAGATGACCGGTTTGGGACTGGGGGTCTTTCTGATGCGGCGGATCATTGACTACGCTCGTAAGCGCGGCATCGGTGAACTTCATGGCGATGTATTGGCTGGTAATCAGACCATGTTGAAACTTTGTGAAGTAATGGGTTTTAGCCGGACACGATCGCCTGAAGATTTTAGCATCATGTTGGTAACCCTGAAGCTTGATTGAGAGAATGCGAATGTCAAAACAGAACCAACAACGGTCAGGAAGCGTAAGCGTTTACGTATCTATTGACTGGACCCAGGCAATGAAAAAACTGTTCCCACTTATCGTCACCATGTTGCTGATGAGTACGCATGCCTTGGCGGAAAACAGAACTGTGGTTACGATCGGCGTGCTTACAGACGGTCCGATGGAAGGGCTTGGAGAGGTTCGTTCGCTCTTTTTCGATGAACTGAGGAATTTGACCGAAGGCGAATTTATGATTAGCTTTCCCGAGTCGAAACAGTTTGACGGACAGTGGTCAACGGATCGGATCACCGCCGCGGTGATGCGCTTGCAAAATGACCCGGAAGTCGACATGGTTTTGGCCTTGGGATTGCTGTCGAGTCAACTCACTGCCACGAGCAGCAACTTGCGTAAACCCACCTTCGCACCATTCGTGTTTAACCCGGATCTGCTCGGCATATCTCGCAGTGGCAACGTAAGCGGCGTCAAAAACCTTAATTATCTGACCACCGAGTCACAATTTGACGCAGAACTGAAAACGTTCCTTAATGTTATTGAGTTTACCCATCTTGCCTTACTGGCTGATGAATCGCAATATCGCTTTTTCCCCGAAGCCGTCGAACGGACGATCAAGACGGCAAGGAGTCAGGGTATAGTCTTGCATTTCATTACAAATTCAACCGCGGACGAAGCTCTGGCGGCTAAAATCCCCGCCGTTGTCCAGGCCGTGATGATTGCCCCCCTCCCCAGGCTGAATCGGACAGCGAAACAGAAGCTCATTGCCGGGCTGATTGAACAGCACCTGCCGAGTTACACGCTTGCAGATGGGATTACTGTCGAACAGGGCATCTTCATGTCGGCAAAAGCGACTGCCGATCTTTCCCGCAAGGCCCGCCGGACAGCGCTCAACATGGAGGCGGTCCTCCATGGCGCGCCGGCGAGCACGCAACCGGTGATTTTTGAGGAAAAGCGTCAGCTGACGATTAATATGAAGACGGCGCGCGCAATCGGTGTATCACCTGACTTTGAGGTGTTAAAAAAGGCCGTATTGCTGAACCGCGAACCGGAAGCAGAAAGTCCGCCGATGAGTCTTTCGGCGGCGGCACAGGAGGCGATAAAGGCGAATCTCACTATCGTGGCGGGCCAACTTGGAGTACAGGCCGGCAGCAATAATATCGCCGAAGCGCGTTCGGTTCTTTTCCCCCGGATCTTTGGGAATGTCAGTTACCTTCAGAATAATGACGACAACGTCTTTGTCCAAAGCGGGTTTTATGCCGAAAAAAGTACGGCCGGTTCGATCAAGCTGGAGCAGATCCTGTTTTCCGAAAGCACCCTGGCAAATCTGGCCATTCAGAAGCACTTGCAGGTTGCCAGGGAGGCCCAGCAACGAACCCTGGAACTGGAGATCGTGCAGCAGGCAACGACGACATTTCTCAATGTCCTGATTGCGCAGACCCACCTTCGTATCCAGCAAAACAACCTGAAACTGACGCAAACCAATCTGGAACTGGCCAGAAATCGGGTGCAGGTAGGTGCGGCTGATGTGTCGGATGTTTATCGCTGGGAAAGCGAGATGGCGACGATCCGTCAGAATGTCTTACAGGCCAATGCCAACCTTGAAAAGGCGCGGGATGGGCTCAACCGCATCCTGCACCGATCGCTAAGCGACCGCTTTATAACCGAACCCGCGACGCTCGACGACCCGAGTCTGTTGATCAGCCGCAAAGCGCTGCTGAACAGTATCGCCAATGAAAGAGCATATGATTTAATGGGTGAGTTTTTTATCACTGAAGCATTCGGTTTGTCCCCGGAGTTGGCTCAGTTGGAGGCGCAGATTGCGGCCCAGGCGCGGCAGCTTGAATCCGACCAGCGTGCCTACTGGTCGCCGGATATTATCTTGATCGGTGAGGTCTCCCGCACGTTCGATGAAACCCGTGATCCGGCGGCCGGCTTCAGTCTTGAAGATCAAACAAACTGGCAGGCCGGTATCAACCTGTCGCTACCCTTGTTTGAGGGTGGCGCCCGTCGCGCCCGCAGCTCGCGCTCAGAATTGAACGTGCAGCAGTTGAAGGTCCGGTACCAGGGGAACCGGGAAGCTATAGAACAACGTATACGCGGAGATCTGCACGCCATTCGTGCCAGTTACCCGTCGATTGAATTGTCTGCCCAGGCGGCAGAAGCGGCCCGTAAGAGCTTCGAGCTGGTGAGAGAAAACTATACCGAAGGGACACGGTCCATGACGGACCTCCTGATTGCCCAGAATGCGAGCCTGGCCGCAGATCAATCTGCAGCCAATGCGGTTTATAAATTTTTGCTGGATTTGATGTCCCTGCAGCGCGACATCGGCGAGTTCGATTTTTTTCTGGACGACCCGCGCCGTGACCTGGTGAGCGAACGGCTGGAGGCTTTCATCGCCGGCGGCGATGAAAGCCTAAAACAACGATAAGTTCCATAGTAATGAGATGAACTCTGTTGACGAAATCTGACAGGAAGAAGATAAGATGAATAAAACAACGATGAAGTGGATAATGTATGCGGCAATAACCGCCGGTGTGATTGCCGCATTGATGTTTGACGGCGGTTATTTTAATAAACCGACTCTCCCGGAAGCATTTGCCTCCGGAAACGGGCGAATCGAAGCGACCGAGGTGGACATTGCCACCAAACTTCCCGGTCGACTGTCTGAAATTTCGGTCCGGGAAGGGGATATGGTCAAAGCCAGCCAAGTGCTTGCCCGTTTTGATACCAATGAGTTGAAAGCCCGGTTGAAACTGGCAGAGGCCCAAGTGGAACAGGCACGACAGAACAAAAACTATGCTGTAGCCATTGTCGCGCAACGTAAAAGTGAACTTGCACTGGCCCAAAAGAATCTGGAGCGCTCGAAAAGCCTTTATGTCAACAAAAACATTTCGCTGGTGCAACTGCAGCAGCACGAAACCGCGGTCCAGACGGCCAAAGCCGCTGTGTCTGCGGTTGAGGCCCAAGTGTTGAGTGCCGGGGACGCCATCAAGGCAGCCATCGCCCAAACGGAAACCATCAAGGTGAATCTCGATGACTGTGTATTGCGTGCACCGATCAATGGCCGGGTGCTTTACCGACTGGCTGAAGCCGGCGAAGTGCTTGGTAGCGGCGGCAAGGTACTGACCTTACTAGAATTGACCGATGTCTATATGACCATTTTTCTGCCGATGGCACAGGCCGGCCGTGTCAACCTCGGGGCTCAGGCACGTATCGTGCTCGATGCCTTGCCGGATGTCGCCATCCCGGCAAAAGTCTCCTTTGTTTCGCCCCAGTCCCAGTTTACGCCTAAAGCGGTCGAGACCCGAACCGAACGTGAAAAACTGATGTTCCGCATCAAGGTGAAGATCGATCCCGAACTGCTCAAGGCACACCTTGAAAAAGTTAAGACGGGACTTCCTGGGGTGGCGTATATCCGTCTTGACGAATCCGCGCCGTGGCCGCCAGAGCTGAATGGGCTTCCGAACCACGCGCCTCAAAGGGCGGCTGAAAAGTAATGAACGCCATTGCCCAACTTACCGGCCTCGGTCATTATTACGGCAAAACTACCGTCGTCGATGATGTAACTCTGAATATCCCCGCCAGCTGCATGATTGGCTTTATCGGTCCTGACGGGGTTGGTAAATCGACAATATTGGCTTTGATCTCAGGTGTTCGCAAAATCCAGGATGGTACAGTGGAAGTACTTGAGGGTGATATGCGCAGCAGCCGCCACCGGGCTGAGATCTGCCCGCGCGTCGCCTATATGCCGCAGGGATTAGGTAAAAATCTTTATATGTCCTTGTCCGTTTTCGAGAATGTCGATTTTTTTGGCCGGCTCTTCGGGCAGGACCGGAAAGAGCGTCAGTTACGAATCAAGGAACTACTTGCAAGCACCGGACTCGCACCGTTCAGAGACCGTCCCGCCGGCAAACTTTCCGGAGGAATGAAACAGAAACTGGGGCTCTGCTGCGCCCTGATTCACGATCCTGACCTGCTGATCCTGGATGAACCGACGACCGGCGTCGATCCGCTTTCGCGCCGCCAGTTCTGGCAGCTGATCGAGCGCCTTCGGGCGCGGCGCGAAGGGATGAGTGTGATCGTTGCCACCGCTTACATGGAGGAAGCCGAAGGTTTCGACTGGCTGGTGGCCATGGATGATGGCAAGGTGCTGGCCACCGGGACGCCGAAGGAGTTGCTTCAACAAACCGGAACCGGTGATCTGGACGCGGCGTTTATTCAACTCTTGCCGGAGAAAAAACGCCAGGGACATAAAACCCTGGTGGTTCCCCCGCGAATTATCAAGGATGAGAGGGTAAAGGCTATCATTGCCGAAAACCTGACGATGCGTTTTGGTGATTTTACCGCGGTGGATCACGTGAATTTCAAGATCGAGCGGGGTGAGATTTTCGGCTTTTTGGGTTCCAACGGCTGCGGCAAGACCACGACCATGAAAATGCTGACCGGGTTGCTGCCGCCGACCGAGGGCAAAGCCTGGCTTTTCGGTCAGCCGACCAAAGCGCATGATCCGAAAATCCGCAATCGCGTCGGTTATATGACCCAGGCATTTTCACTGTACTCGGAACTGACGATCCGGCAGAACCTGGTGCTCCATGCCCAACTGTTTCACCTGCCGAAAGAGCAGATTCCGGCACGGGTGGACGAGATGATCGAACGTTTCGATCTCAAAGTATACGAGCACGACCTTGCTGCCAGGCTTCCCCTGGGTATCCGGCAGCGGCTCTCGCTGGCAGTAGCGGTGATCCACAAACCCGAGATGCTGATCCTGGATGAGCCGACTTCCGGAGTTGACCCGGTGGCGCGGGATGGCTTCTGGGAGTTGTTGATTGATCTTTCCCGCAACGACGGCGTGACTATCTTTATATCCACCCATTTCATGAACGAGGGTGAACGATGTGATCGTATCTCTTTGATGCACGCCGGCAAGGTACTGGTTAGTGACGCACCCGCTGCCTTGGTCAAAGCCCGTGGCCAAACGAGCTTGAAAGAGACCTTTATCGATTATCTGGAAGAGGCCAGCGGAGAAAAGGCAGATGCCGCTGACATTAAACTTGATACTGTTCCATCGCGCCGGAACCGCCGTCACCCGAGTGTCTTCAGCCTGTTGCGGCTTTTCGGCTACGCGTACCGTGAAACCTTGGAAGTGATACGCGATCCCATCCGACTCACCTTTGCGCTTCTGGGCACGGTGATCCTGATGTTTATCATCGGCTATGGGATCAACCTGGATGTCGAGGATATCCGGTTTGCGGTACTGGATCGGGACCGGAGCCCGCAGAGCCGTGACTATATTCAAAACATCTCCGGCTCGCGATATTTTATTGAACATCCGCCCATTTCTTCCCCGGCCGAATTAGACCAGCGTATGGCAAGCGATGAGTTGAGCGTGGCGCTGGAGATTCCACCTGGTTTCGGCAAAGACCTCAAACGCGGGCACAGGGTCAAGGTCGGTACCTGGATCGACGGTGCGATGCCGTTTCGGGCGGAGACGATCCACGGCTATATGACGGGGATGAACTATGATTATCTCAGGCAACTGGCCCGCCGTACCCTGGGTGAAGTGCCCGCGGTCTCGGCTGCCGACATCGAGATGCGCTACCGCTATAATCAGGATTTTAAAAGTATTTATGCCATGGTGCCGGCGGTCATCCCGCTATTGCTGGTCTTTATTCCCTCAATCCTGACAGCTTTGGGCGTCGTCCGTGAAAAAGAGCTTGGTTCGATTACCAATCTCTATGCGACCCCGGTCACCAGACTTGAGTTTCTGCTGGGCAAGCAACTGCCCTATATCATTATCAGTATGATCAATTTTTTCGGTCTTGTCGCCCTGGCGGTTTTTGTCTTTGGTGTACCTCTGAAGGGCAGCTTCCTGATCCTGAGCCTGGCCGCGCTCATTTTTGTGACAGCCACCACCGGTATGGGTCTGCTAATGTCGGTCTTTACAAACACCCAAATCGCGGCCCTTGCCGGGACTGCCATTTTAACCCTGCTTCCGACCATCAACTTTTCCGGACTGAAAGTTCCAGTATCGTCGCTTGAAGGTGTCGGGGCGGTGGTAGGAACAGTGTTTCCGGTCACCTATTTTATCAACATCAGCCGGGGCATTTTCAGCAAAGCCCTGGAATTTGGCGATCTCTATAGCGATTTCGCGGCTCTGGCCGCAGCTGTTCCAGTGCTGATATTGCTCAGTCTGGTTTTGCTGAAAAAGCAGGAGAAGTGACCATGAAACCTCTGCTTAATATTTTTCGTTTGGGGATCAAGGAACTGCGCAGCCTCTGGCATGACAAGATACTGTTTTTTTTAATCATTTACATATTTTCCGCCGGTATCTATATCGGCGCGACATCTGCATCAGTACAACTGCGCAAGGCTCCCATCGCTTTTGTCGATGAAGATCAGTCGATACTCTCCAGCCGACTGGTCAACGCCTTCTATGGACCTTATTTCAAGCTGCCGGAGTTGATTGCCTCGGATGATGTGGATCCGGGTCTGGACGCGGGGATTTACACTTTTGTGGTGGATATCCCGCCGGATTTTGAGAGAGATCTTATTGCCGGAAAACAACCGGAGATCCAAGTCAACATCGATGCCACCCGGATGACCCAGGCCGGTATCGGCGCAGGTTACATTCAAAATATCATCAATCGGGAACTTGCCAACTACATCCAGAGCTTTAGAGGAGATCCCGGACTGCCCATCGACCTTGCCGTACGGATGAAATACAATCCCAACCTGACCGACACCTGGTTTGGCAGTGTAATGGAGCTTATTAATAATATCACCTTGTTATCCATTATCCTCTCCGGCGCGGCGCTGATTCGCGAACGGGAACATGGCACCCTGGAGCATCTGCTGGTGATGCCGCTTGGGGCGGCGGAGATTATGCTTTCGAAGATCTGGTCCATGGGTCTGGTGGTTTTGCTGGCGGCTGGTCTTTCTCTGCAGTTTGTCGTCCAGGGGATGTTGAAGGTCCCCATTGCCGGCTCGGTGCCGCTGTTTCTGTTCGGCGCCATGTTGCTTCTGTTTGCCACCACATCAATGGGAATTTTCATGGGTACCGTAGCGCGCACCATGCCTCAGCTTGGCTTGATGATGATTCTGATTATCCTGCCCTTGGAGCTGCTCTCCGGCGGCGTTACCCCGTACGAAAGCATGCCTGATATCATTCAGAACATCATGCAGGCGGCGCCTACTACCCATTTTGTCAACCTGGCCCAGGCGGTTCTCTACCGGGGTGCGGGAATAAATGTGGTGTGGCCCCGTCTGCTTGCCATTGCGGTTATCGGCATGGTCTTTTTTCTGCTTTCACTTTCGTTGTTTCGCAAGAGCCTGGCAGCGGCACAGTAATGTTACATTAACCCAAGTTGAATGATTTTATTTGATTGTGAATATGCAAATGCCAAAACCCAACCAACCACAGTCCGGAAGCAAGATGTCATCCTCCACTGATTTATTTTGGCAGCAGGCAAAGACTGCTTTAAGCGGCTTGCCCAATGGGGGGCTCAATATTGCCCATGAGGCCGTCGATCGGCATGCCGTTGGTGGCTATCGCCATCAGGTGGCGATCCGCTGTCTTGACGCGAGCGATACACCTCGTGACTTTACCTATCTTGACTTATGGAAACTGACCAATCAATTTGCCAATGTATTACAACAATTGCAGGTGGCCGACGGTGACAGGGTCTTCACCCTGTTGGGACGTGTCCCTGAACTCTACATCACAGTGCTTGGCACCCTGAAGAAAGGTTCTGTCGTTTGTCCTTTATTCACGGTGTATGGCCCCGAGCCGATTCGCACCCGCCTGATTTCAGGCAACGCCAAGGTCCTGGTGACATCGAAATGGCTCTATGAAAATAAAATTGAACCCTTGCGCCAATCGCTGCCGGGCCTGAAATATATTCTTATTGTTGATCAGGATCAACATATTCCTCCCTCTTGTGATAATTTTTGGCAATTGCTCAATCGGGCTAGCGACCACTTTACAATTTCACCCACCAAGCCCGAAACCCCGGCACTCTTGCATTTCACCAGTGGCACTACGGGAAAACCTAAAGGTGTTATGCACGTGCATAACGCGGTCGTGGCTCATTGTGCCAGTGCCAGATATGCACTCGACCTGCAACCGGGTGACATATTCTGGTGTACAGCCGACCCCGGTTGGGTGACGGGAACTTCGTATGGAATCATTGCCCCACTTGTCATCGGGGCAACTTTACTGGTTGACGAAGCAGAGTTCGACCCCGTGCGTTGGTGTCAAGTCCTACAAAACTATCGGGTAAATGTTTGGTATACCGCCCCCACCGCTATCCGTATGATGATGCGTCTCGGAAATAATTTGATTTGTCGCTATGATTTTTCAAGTCTACGTTTTGCAGCCAGTGTCGGTGAGCCCCTCAACGCGGAGCTCGTTTTGTGGGGAAAAGAGGTTTTTGGAACCCCGTTTCATGATAGCTGGTGGCAAACCGAGACCGGAGCCATCATGATTGCTAACCACGCAAGAATGGAGATCAAACCAGGTTCAATGGGGAAACCTCTGCCCGGTGTTGAGAGCGCTGTTATCCAACACCTTTCTGAGTCTGAAATAAAGGTGATTGATGTCCCTGAGCAAAACGGGGAATTGGCTTTGCGCAGGGGTTGGCCATCGATGTTTGTGGGCTATCTTGATGACGAAGAACGCTACCACCGTTGCTTTATCAATGACTGGTATCTGACCGGAGATATCGTACGACGGGATATTGATGGATACTTCTGGTTCATTGGACGGGTAGACGATGCTATAAAGTCAGCGGGCCATTTGATTGGCCCTTATGAAATTGAACGCGTACTTCTTGCCCAGGATGCGGTAGCTGATGCGGGGGTAATTGGAATTCCAGATCCCATCATTAATGAAACCGTCAAGGCTTATGTCGTACTGAACGCGGGTTATAACGCAAGTAACGAGTTGAAGTGCTATCTGCATGCGCAAACGCGTAAAGCTCTGGGCCCGGCTGTAGCTCCTCGCGAGATTGAGTTCTGTGATAAGCTGCCCCGGACATATTCCGGCAAGATCATGAGAAAACTGCTGCGCGCCAGGGCGTTGGGGTTGCCGGAACGTGACTTGCCGACGCTCGATTTAAATTTGTAAGAGGTCATTATGAACCAGAAACAGCTCAAGAAAGAAATCCTTGCCGCATTGCTGGAAGTTGCACCAGAGATCAACGCAAAAACATTGGATCACGAGAAAAATTTTCGCGACCAATATCCGCTGGATTCAATTGATTTTCTCCACTTCGTTTTGAATATCGAAAAGCGGCTGGGCGTCAAGATCTCGGAAATCGACTACCCCAAGTTGTCATCGTTAAACGGGTCTCTAAAGTACTTAGGACTCGCTCAAAAATAACTCCACATTTAGGCGTCTGCAGGTAAATATGCTGGCAAACATTCACCTATCGTCTATTACCGGCCTCGGCCTTCTGCTTTTTTGCGGTTATTTCTGTGGCCAACTGGCCCGCTATCTGAAACTGCCGGCTCTGATCGGCTATCTGACTGCCGGGGTTCTGCTGGGGCCGTCGATCCTGGGTGTGTTGAACAAGACCCAACTCCACCAGCTTGAATTCATAACCTCTATTTCACTGGGCTGTATCGCCTTTATTATTGGCTCGGAACTACAGCTTGCTGCATTAAAAAAAATGGGTCGAGGGATTGTCATTATTATTCTGGCGGAGTCACTGATGGCCTTTTTGGTGGTGACAGGGGCGATCTTCTGGTTAACAAAAGACCCTGTATTGTCCCTGCTTTTCGGGGCCATGGCCCCGGCCAGTGCTCCGGCCGGTACCGTAGCGGTAATTCAGGAATACAATGCCAAAGGATCACTGACCAAGGCCCTTTATACCGTGGTTGGCTTTGATGATGGACTTGCCGTTATTATCTTTGGTTTCGCTTTGGCCGCGGCCAAAGTATTCCTAGCTGCATCTTCGGGTACGGCTTCATTTGCTATTTCAGTCGCATTGTGGCAACCATTACGAGAAATCGGTTTCAGTATCGCCTTAGGCGGGTTGCTTGGCGGGGTTTTTTCCTTGATCATTTGCAAAGTCACCCACTCAACTGACCGGTTGATTATTATTTTTTGGGCCATCTTGACCGGTGCCGGATTGGCTGAGCGCTGGCATCTCTCCCCGATCCTGGTCTGTATGATGGTCGGTTTTCTTTTTGTTAATGTCAGTGAAACGTATCTTACCAGAGACACCCGGGCACCACTTCAACAAGTGATGGGAATGATTTTTGTCCTCTTTTTCGGTTTGGCAGGATTACACCTTAATCTGTCTACCCTACCCGCTCTTGGTCTGCTTGGCCTAATCTATATTGTTGCCAGGGTTGGCGGCAAATTTGTGGGGGTCTGGCTGGGAGCAAGTTGTTGCAAAATAGAAGAAAAAATTCGCCGCTATCTCGGCTTTGGTATCCTCTCTCAAGCTGGGGTTGCCATTGGCCTGGCCCTGTTGGTCAAACAGGAACTTGATCAAATTCCGGGAGCGGAGGTACTCGGGGTACAGATTCTCTCGACCATCACCGCGACTTCCATTATCTTTGAGATTATTGGCCCCTTGGCAGCCAAATATGCCCTGCAGAAGGCAGGTGAAATTCTAAAGGAATAAGCATGACAAAAATTCAACAAAAAAATCTCTCCGCCACGGTTGCGGAACTTATTGAAGCTGTCGGTCAACGGCAAATTGCTCACGTCTTCCCCCTGACCGGAGTAAAAGAGATCATTACCGCTTTTGCCGGGTCTGAACATGCACGTCAGGTTTATGTGGTGGATGATGAGAAACACCTTTGCGGTGTAATATCCCTAGGTAATCTGGCGAAACATCTGCTCTTTCACCACATTGACAAAGCCGTCGACAACCTCCATCTGATAAGCATGGCGACCTCGGAAACGGCCACGGATTTTATCGATCGACCAGTTATTACAGCCCATCTTTCTGAAACCATCGAACCTGTCCTTGAACGGATGCTTTCGGCAAATATTAAAGAGATACCCGTCTTGGATGACCAAGAGCGCTTAATCGGCGATCTTACCCTTGTCGATATTCTATATCTCTGTGCTGAGGATTTCTTAAACCATGATAGCTAATGAACCTGAAAAATACCGAGGCCGGGTTGTGGCCGTGAACGGCTCTATTGTCGACGTCTGCTTTACGCCGCCCCTGCCCCCCATGCAGGCCCTCCTTAAGATTGAGTTAAAGGACAAGAAGGCTATAATGCTGGAGGTCGCCGGTCATCTCTCAGAGACGCTGGTGCGCAGCATTGCCCTGACCCCGGTGGCCGGTTTGCAACGTGAACAGGCGGTGTTCAGTTATGGGGAATCTCTTTCTATGCCGGTTGGTACAGCGTTACTTGGTCGAATGCTCAATGTCTTTGGCGAGGTCATTGATAAAGGGAAACCGCTGAAAGAGGTTGAGCAACGTTCCATCTACGCTACCCCGCCACCACTTAGTCAGCGTACCGTGACCCCGGAAATTGTTGAAACCGGGATCAAGATTATTGATCTCCTGGCGCCATTAGAAAAAGGTGGCAAAACCGGGATGTTCGGCGGGGCCGGGGTTGGCAAGACCGTTATTATTACCGAACTTATCAATAATATTGCCGGTCGTCATGAAGGCATTAGTCTTTTCTGCGGCATTGGCGAGCGTTGCCGGGAAGCGGAAGAGCTTTATCGGGAAATGGCTGCGGCCGGGGTACTGGATAAGACAATCATGGTCTTTGCCCAGATGAATGAGCCCTCCGGAGCCCGCTTTAAGGTCGGTCACGCGGCCCTCACCCTGGCCGAGTATTTTCGCGATTCGCAAAAAAAGGATGTTCTCCTCCTGATTGACAATATTTTCCGTTTCATTCAGGCCGGCAGTGAAGTTTCCGGTCTGATGGGATATATCCCCTCTCATGTCGGCTACCAACCGACCCTGGCAACTGAGCTGGCTGAACTGGAAGAGCGTATCTGCTCGACCAAAAAGGGTTCTATTACCTCGGTTCAGGCCGTTTATGTTCCGGCTGACGACTTCACCGATCCGGCTGCATCTCACACCTTTTCTCATCTTTCCGCCTCGGTAGTGCTGTCGCGCAAGCGGGCCAGCCAGGGCTTGTATCCGGCTATGGATCCTCTGGTCTCCTTTTCAAATATGCTGACCCCGGAGATTGTTTCAGAGAACCATTACCGAATCAATCATCAGGTGCGAAAGGTTTTTGCCGAATATGAGGATCTCAAAGATATTATTGCGATGCTCGGCCTCGAGGAGCTCTCGGAAAGTGATCGTCAAACCGTGGCCATTGCCCGCCGCCTTGAACGTTTTCTGACCCAGCCATTTTTTACCACCTCCCGGTTTACCGGTAAAAAAGGTCGTTTGGTCAAGCTGAGTGACACCCTGGATGGCTGCCGGCGTATCTTAGATGGTGAGTTTTTGCAGGTTCCGGAAAGAAGTCTTTATATGATCGGGGCCATTGACGAGGTCAAAAAAGCATGATGGAGGTTTCTTTGATTCTGCCCCATAAAATATACTGTCAACACCGCAAGGTTGAAAAGCTTAAGGCCGAAGGTCTGGAGGGACATTTTACCCTGTTGCCGGCTCATATCGATTATGTCGCGGTATTGGTTCCGGGAATTATGCAACTGACTAGCGGAAAACAAGAACATATTTTTGCCGTGGATCACGGCACTTTGGTAAAAATTGGTTCATCAGTACGAATTTCCTGTCGTAACGCGGTTGAGGGTGATGATCTAACCCAATTGCACCGAGTCGTAGAAGAGAAGTTTAAGGAAATTGACGATCTCGAAAAAAAGGCCCGCAGTGCTCTGCTTGGTTTAGAATATGGCGTTATCCGGCGTTTTGCCGAACTCGGAAAGGAGTAAAGGGCGATGCCAAAAAAACACCAGGAACATCTGCCTGAAATTATCCGTCACAAAGTCGACCAACGCCTCAAGGCCGACAAAGAAAAGCATGGCTCGTTGTTCTTTGGACTCGGGATGTTCGGCACTGTGGGTTGGACGATTGCCATTCCCACAGTGATCGGCACCCTTCTGGGACGCGGACTCGACAATTTGTATCATGGTCAAATATCCTGGACGCTTAGCGGCCTTCTCATCGGCATGGCCGGCGGCTGTTTGGTGGCCTGGCGCTGGATTACCAGAGAAGGAGGAAAAAAATAATGCGTATACCGATATTGATAGGTATGGTGGGTGCTGGCATAATCATTGGCGCACTCTATTTTGGCGGCCTCTGGCTGACCTTAAACAGGCTGACGAAAACCAAATCATGGAGCCTCTGGCTGGGATTCAGCTTTCTCGTGCGCAGTTCCATAGCGGTAGCCGGTTTTTGGTTGCTTGGAAATGGAGACTGGCAGCGGATAGTGGCCCTGTTAACCGGTTTTATGATAGTCCGTTTTCTCTCCATAAAACAGATCCGGCCCGAATCTTTGCAAACATCATGAAATATTCACCAGATCTCTATATCCTGATCGATTGGGGCTGGGGACAGATCAATGCCACCCTTCTCTTTACCTGGTTCATTATGCTGTTCATGGTCGGGGGCAGCTGGTGGATTACCCGGCGTCTAAGCAGTTCCACAACCATTTCAGCCGGACAGAATTTGTTGGAAGTTCTGGTCCAGGGCATGGTTGACCATATTGAAGAGATCACCCATCGACCGGCCCACCGCTTATTGCCCATGGTCGGAACCCTGTTTCTCTTTATTCTGGTTTCAAATGTTCTGGGACTTGTCCCATTTTTCCAACCGCCGACCGGTTCTCTATCAACCACCTGCGCCTTTGCCCTCCTGGTGTTTGTCGCCGTCCCGGCTTACGGCCTGACGACCAGAACTTTAGGAAACTATCTTGGCGAATATATCAAACCCACTGTAATGATGCTGCCATTTAACATCCTGGGTGAAATATCCAGAACCTTTGCTCTGGCCGTCAGACTCTACGGCAATGTCATGAGCGGCACTGTAATCGGCATAGTCCTCTTGATTATCACCCCGCTTTTTGTACCGGTAATCATGCAGGTCTTAAGCCTCTTGACCGGAGTTATTCAGGCCTATATTTTTGCGTTGTTGGCTCTGGTCTATATTGCTTCGGCTATGGAAGGAGAAGAAAAGAATGAAGGATAAAACTGACCATTGGAAACTAAAAAATAGAGGAGGAATGAAATGACGGAAATTGCTTTGATTGGTATGGCTTCGGCCCTGGGGGCTGGGCTCTGTATTGCCATTGGATCCATTGGCTCCGCCATTGGTGAGGGTCTGGCGGCGGCCGCCGCCCTACGCGCCATTGCTCAACAGCCGGATCATACGGCGACCATAACCCGAACTTTGTTTGTCTCCATGGCCATGATTGAGTCCACCGCGATCTATGCCTTTGTCATCTCTATGATCCTGATCTTTGCCAACCCCTTCTGGAACTACCTTATTGCGCAGGGAGCCGGATGAGTGTCAACTGGTTTACGGTAGCCGCCCAGATTGTCAATTTCTTAATCCTGGTTTGGCTCCTGAAAAAATTTCTTTACAAGCCGGTTCTGAACACCATGAACAAACGGCAGCAAAAGGTTCAAGATGAGTTGGAAGAGGCGGCAAAGCTTACAAAAACGGCGGAAAAAGAAAAACAACAGTATCTAGCCTTGCAGGAAGAAGCTAGAAACCGGGGAAAAGAGGAGTTGCGCCAAGCCCGCCGGGAGGCCGATGATTTGCGCAAAAAACTTTTTCAGGAGGTTGAGGCCGAAGCCGAAACGGCCCGGATGCACTGGCAAGATGAATTAGCCCGCGAAAAAGCTCTCTTTTTAAAGCAGGCTAGCGTCCAGATTGCCGGACAGTTTCACCGCCTGGCGCAAAGTGCTTTTCGGGACTTGGCCGAGACCGATCTTGAAGAGAACATGATCTCGCGTTTTTGTGCTCTGATCACAGAACATGAGAGTGAAGCGGATTTTTTCCGGCAATTACAAAATCCTGAACGGTTGCAGGTTTCCACCGCCTTCTCTCTTACGAAGAGCTCACAGGATGCGATCCGGGAAGTATTGTGGTTGCGCCTTGGCGGGCAACCGAAAATCTGTTTCCAGACTGAGCCGACTCTTATAGCCGGCATTCTGGTTTCGTCCGATGACCATAAAATGGAGTGGAATATTCACCAATATCTTGACGACTTTCAAAATGAACTAGGGAGGTTTCTCTCTTAATGCTGGAAAAATCATTGCACAAAAATCAGCAGGCCTTTGACCAGGCTATATCTTCCTTTTCCCCGGAAATCCAGGTTGAGGATGTGGGCCGGATAATTTCGCTGCTCGGTCCCATTGCCCGAGCTTCCGGTCTCGCTTCTATCGGCTTTGAAGAACTTGTCCAATGTGAAGATGGAACCTTAGGCATGGTTGCCTCCCTGGGGGATGAAACTACCGGGATCATCCTTTTTGGGCAGGCCAAAGGGGTGCGGGCCGGAATGGAGGTGAAAGGGCTGAAACGGGTGGTTGATGTGGAAGTTGGATCTTCTCTCATTGGCCGGGTCTTTACCGCGGCCGGGGTGCCGCTTGATGACAAAGGGCCGCTGGGCGGAGATCGACGGCGCCCGATTGAACATCCGGCCCCGGCCATCATGATGCGGGATCCGGTGATTACCCCTCTGGAAACCGGCATTAAAGTGGTGGACACCATGATTCCCATTGGCAAAGGTCAGCGTGAACTGATCCTTGGCGACCGCCAGACCGGCAAGACCGCCATCGCTCTGGATACTATTTGCAATCAGCGTGGTAAAGATATGATCTGTATCTATGCTGCCATCGGCCAACGTGAATCGGCCACTGCACGAGTGCTCCATGAATTACAGGAAAACGGAGCTTTTGATTATACATTGGTTCTGGTGGCCGGAGGTGAGGATGGTCCCGGGCTCCAGTTTATTACCCCTTATGCGGCCACCACCATTGGTGAATACTTTATGGAGCAAGGGCGTGATGTTCTCATCGTCTATGATGATCTTACCCGTCATGCCCGCAGTTACCGCGAATTATCACTTCTCCTGGAACGGCCTCCCGGCCGCGAAGCCTATCCCGGAGACATCTTTTATATTCATTCACGACTGCTGGAGCGCTCCACTCACCTACGCCAAGAGTTTGGGGGTGGATCCCTAACCGCTTTGCCGATTATTGAAACGGAAGCGCAAAATCTCTCATCCTATATTCCAACCAATCTTATCTCGATTACAGACGGCCAGATATATCTGTCGCCACAACTTTTTGCCAAGAGCATGCTGCCGGCGGTTGATGTCGGAAAATCCGTTTCCCGGGTAGGTGGTAAAGCCCAGAAACAGGCTTTTCGTGATCTGGTTGGTGAACTTAAACTCTCCTACTCCCAGTTTGAAGAGTTGGAGACCTTTGCCCGTTTTGCCACCCGCCTGGACGAAGAGACCAGAAAATCTCTGGAAAGGGGGCGCCGTTTGCGCGAACTGTTACGCCAGAAACGCTATCACCCCCTCCAGGATTTTGAACAGATCATGGTTATGCTGGCCTTGGTAAATGGTCTTTTTGATCCCCTCCAACCGGATCAGGTGGCCCAGGCCGAAAAAAAAATATGCGAAATGGCAACCCGCCGTTTACCCCAAATATGTGCGGATATTACGGTCGGGAAAAAATTAAGTGAGGCCATGCAGAAAGAGATCCTGGCCGAGTGCCGTAACCTCCTGACCGAAGATAAAAAGGCGGAATAATGGAGAGTCTCCACGCCTTACAAAAACATATCGAAACCAGTGGCAAACTGCAGTCCATTGTCAAGAGCATGAAAACCCTGTCAGCCGTAAATATCCGCCAGTATGAGCAAGCAGCTCACTCCCTTGATGCCTATCAGGAGACCATTGACTCCGGCCTGCAAGCCGTAATCAGGGAAACCGGCCTGCCGAATAGCGGCAGCGAAGCAGGAACGCTGCAAGGTTTGGTTGTTTTCGGATCAGATCAAGGACTGTGTGGTCGTTTTAACGAGAAACTGGTAGAATTTTTACAAAAAAACCAGGCAAGTACCAAAACTCAGCAACCACCTTGTGTACTTGTCTCAGGTGCCCGGATTGCGGCCCGTTTAGAGGCCGCAGGCCATAAGCTGACAAAAACGCTCTGGTCACCCGGTTCGCTGGCTGGGGTAAACCGCCATGTCTATGAGATAATCCTGATTCTCCATCGTTGGCGGCAAAAACCGGGAATGAAACGAATCGATCTTTTTTTTAACCACTATGAGTCAGGTAGTGGTGGTTTGCCCAGCCAGATTCCGTTACTGCCGTTGGATAACCAGCGACTGCGCGAACTTATGCAAAAAAAGTGGCCCGGCAGAAGCCTGCCCTACAATGCTGCCCCGCCGAATAAACTTTTTTCCGCCCTGATCCAGCAATATCTCTTTGTCACCATCTATCGAGCTCAAGTCCAATCCCTGGCCAGTGAGCAGGCCAGCCGCTTGCTCTCTCTGCAGCAAGCGGAAAAAAACATCCAGGAACATTTAGAGGAGTTAACCGGTCGCTACCGTAATGTCCGTCAATCCGTCATCACTTCAGAACTGCTTGACCTGGTCGCGGGCTTTCGCACCGTGGCCGGCAATACACTTTCTTAAACTTGATAACATCGCACCCCAAGGGTACTTCCTGCGGGACGTAAAAAGCAATCAGAAAAAAAGGGGAAACCATAATGAACAAAAATCAAATCCGGGAAGCCTTGCAGACCGTTATGCATCCAAAGTTAAAAAAGAGTCTCATCGATACCGGCATGATTCGCAATATATCAGTTGATGATGATGTGCTTAAACTCACCTTGGCATTAAAAAGCGATCGATCTCCCCTTAAAGAGGTATTTATACGCGAAATTGAAAAAGTGGTGGATACGTTGCCTGAGATTTCTTCCGTTCAAATTGAATTCACAACTTTAAACCGGGAAGAGATTGAACGATTGTTCCCCAAACCTCCATTAAAAGGCATTGAAAAAGTAAAACATTTTCTCGCGGTAGCAAGTGGCAAAGGAGGCGTCGGCAAGACCACAATCGCGGTCAATGTGGCTTTGGCTCTTGTCAAGCAGGGGTATAAGGTTGGGCTTTTTGATGCCGATGTTTATGGACCAAGCGTGCCGGTGATGCTCAATATTTCTGAAGAACTGAAGCAGCAGGACAAGATGATTATGCCCAAGGAAAAATATGGCTTACGAATTATGTCGATGGGCATGACGGTTGGACAAAATGAAGCTTTTATTTGGCGTGGGCCACTTGTTTCTAAGGTGATTAATCAACTACTTGATCAGGTGAATTGGGGGGAACTCGATTATCTGGTTATTGACCTTCCCCCGGGAACCGGTGACCCATCAATTACAATTGCTCAAGCTGTTCCCCATTGTTCAATTTTAATGATAACTACCCCACAGGAAGTTGCGTTGGCAGATGTACGTCGAGCTATCGGACTTTTCAACAAGATCGGACAGCCGATTATCGGGTTGGTAGAAAATATGTCTTATTTTCTCTGTAGTCAGTCTACAGAACCAATTGAAATCTTTGGACATGGAGGCGGAGTGCAACTCAGTCAAGAAACCGGCCTTCCCTTGTTAGGCACTATTCCCATCGATCTTGAGCTCCGGCAAGGCGGCGATAATGGAGTCCCAATAATGGTATCAGCGCCAGATTCTATAACCGGCCTTATTTTCCAGACAATTTCCCAAAAAATATCAGATGAGATAAAATGATGGAAGTAATACTTTGTGAATAAATCTATTGAAATTATCGGCACGGAATCTTTAGGGGTTCGGGGCATGAGTTGTCTTGTTAAGGTGGGGAAAAGGCGGATCTTAATTGATCCGGGAGTGGCCTTGGGCTATATACGTCACGGCCTCCTACCTCATCCACTCCAGGTTGCAGAAGGTGAACGAGTACGTCAACGGATCATTGCAGCATTGGAAACTGCAACGGATGTTGTGTTTAGCCATTTCCACGGTGATCATATTCCTCTTCAGAAAGCAAATCCATACCAACTGGCAATTCGACAGCTCCCAAAAAACTTTCAGAACATTTGCTGCTGGAGTAAATCAATGGACTCTCTTGGAGAGAAAATGAAACAGCGCGCCCAAGATTTAAGGGAACTCCTTGGCCCGAATTTTCATATAGCTGAAGGCATCTCAGATGGTCCCATGACCTTTTCAAAAGCCATGCCACATGGGGCCAAAGGCAGTAAACTGGGCACTGTTATGATGACTCGAATTAATTTGGGCGATAAAGTTTTCCTGCATTCATCGGACATTCAACTGTTGGATTCTGCGACCATTGATTTTATCATCACTTGGCAGGCAGATATAGTCCTGGCTGCAGGCCCACCACTTTATATCGAGACACTCCCAGATGAGCTGCGTACAGTAGCATGGGAAAATGGCCTGCGTTTAGCTCGTAATGTAGACATCTTAATCCTCGATCACCACCTCATGCGTGACCAGCAGGGACCTGCATGGTTAGAAGCTCTTTCAACAAAAGCCGGCAAACAGATCTATTGCGCAGCTGATTTTATGAACAAAAAACGTCTCCTTCTCGAAGCCGGAAGAACAAAATTATATGAAACAATGCCGGTGTCGAAAAACTGGCATGAGCTTTACGCTAATGGTTTGACTAATACTAGTGAATACCTCTCCTGTTTCTGAGACGATTACGCTTGAGACCGGAAGAGGAACGTAAACTGCGCCGTAAACTGGTTAAAATTGGCCACAACCATCGAGGAACAGACCGTTTTCTGAGGAAAAGGTTAGAACCCCATGCTGGTCACCACTTTAAATGTCACCACTCTGCTTCACGAGGCTCACCCGCTCTTCTATATCGGGCTTCTTCTGCTTTGCGGGTACGCCGGCGGCGAGCTCGCCCACCTTTGCAAATCCCCCCGGGTCAGCGGCTATCTCGTTACCGGCATCCTGTTCGGCCCCTCCGGAATTGGGCTTTTTCATTCCCATCTGGTTCACCAGGAACTTAACATTATCATCCATATTGATCTCGGCATCGTCGCCTTTTCCATTGGTGGTTCACTGGAACTGAAAAAGATCACCAGCCTGGGACGGCAGATCACCTGGATCACTATCAGCCAGACCTTGGGTGCCTTGCTGGTTACGACAACCATTCTGACCTTCTCCCTCCCCCTCTTTTACCAAACATCGGACATAAACTCGTTAAGACATCTCTTTTTTCCCGTCGCCCTTATGGTTGGCGCGATGTCCGCCGCCACCGCGCCGGCGACCATCCTGGCAATCATCCATGAATATCGGGCTCGCGGCCCTTTCACCTCGACGTTGCTGGGAATCGTCGCTCTTGATGACGGTTTTACGATCGTCCTCTATGCCGTCGCCACGACTATCAGCGGCACTCTTCTGCACCAGGAAAAACTCAACTGGCAAAAGTTGCTTTCATCCTCCGCCTACACCATCCTCATGGCGCTGGCTATCGGAGTTCTGTTGGCAATCATTATCCGATGGCTGATCCGTCTGGTCCCGCGTTCTGGAGCGATGCTCGGCGTCATGCTCGGTTTTATCTTCCTGGGAAGCGGTCTCGCCCTAACCCTCAAGGTCTCACCTCTGCTCGTCAATATGATGCTGGGCTTTGCCGTCGTCAACTGGGTGGAACACCATCACGACTTTTTTATCCAGATAGAGAACCTCGAAGAGGCCATTTTCGGGATCTTCTTTACCTTGGCCGGGGCTCATCTCGATTTCGGGGTTTTACAGACAGCCGGCAGCCTGGCCCTGATCATCATGATCAGCCGTTTCATCGGCAAACTTTTGGGGTCCTGGTTCGGAGCGACGCTCTCCCGAGCCTCTTTGGTAACCAGACGCTATCTCGGTCTCGCCCTTTTGCCCAAAGCCGGGATCACCGTAGGATTGATTCTAGAGGCCAAAGACATACTGGGAGAACTTCCCATTTTCCCCATAGTTTTAAGCGGGGTCTTGGGATCGGTATTAATCAATGAACTCCTGGCCCCCCTATTGACCCGTTTCGCCTTACAACGGGCCGGGGAAATTAAAAAAACATTGAAGATATGAGGAATAGTTATGACACCGGTGACCGATGACCAAAACCAAAACACTATTGCAACCCTAATGAAAAGCCTACCGGCCAGAGAATTACCTCTGGTTGCCGCTAGCGCAAGCATTGATGAGGTCGTCGAAGCCATGCTGCACTTCCCCCACTCGCGCCTTCTCTACGTCATCAATCAGGAAAAACGACTGGTCGGAACTATCTCGTTAGGAAGGCTGGTAAAGAATGTCTTCTACCACAACCTTACGCACCAAATCCATCCCCGCGCCATTATCAGTATGCTCACCGCGACAAGCGCCAATGATATCATGCAGGCCACACCCATCACGACGGACACAACCGAAGAGATCGCCAGGGTCCTGCGCCGCATGATCGAACTCAACATCAAAGAGATCGCCGTGGTCGACAACGAAAAGAGGGTAATCGGCGATCTGACGATCATCGACCTCTTGAGGTTTATGCGCGAACCTCCACCATTATCACCTTAATCTCGGCCTGAACCTCATCCTCAAGTTCGAGTTCGGCCATCCCCATCTCATCGTCCCAGAGCTCTTCAGAAATCTCATTTTTAAGCTCCAGAATAAAGGAGATTCCGTCCAAAAGGTTGGTGCAACGTCCCAGAAAGAGGCTGGCCCGGGAGAGAAACATGACGCGCTCGACCTCGGCGTTGGCAAATGCCGCCAGGTTCTTATCATCTATCCCTTCTGAACGCCGATCACCCTGGAAATAACCATAGAGTTCCGAACCCAAAAAGAGGGGGAGAACCAACCCCTCCGTCAAACCCATTTCATCCGAGCAAGGGCTCGCCACTGGGCCCCTTTCAATAGCATCCGCCCGCCAGGGGGGTGCTCTAAAAGACGCTTTCGCAACCTTAAGGCAACCGGTTTCGAAACTGTAAAAAGCGACGGTTGCAGGACATCAGCCCATTGCAGGAGGCCATAGAAACTCTCTTGATCAAGGATTTCACCGAAAGGGCCGCGGACCTTGTACTCTTTAAGTCTGAGGTCGACCGGAGTTTTAAACCAGGGTCGAGGCAGTTTGGCCAGCTCATCCGGCGTCAAATTGCCGATAAAGGTCTGATTCGGCGGATAGCTTACGACTTCGTGATAGTCCCGCAGAGAGGCCACCAACTTGGTGCCAAGGGCGGGTTTGAAAGCCAGTTCCCGGCGGGGTTTAGAACCGTAACGAACAAGATCAGGGGTATGACAAAGGGCGTAGTAACAGCTCTTAATGACCGGATTGTTCTCCATCCCTGCCTCCTTTTACGATCCGCTTGCACCAAAATCTCTGAGAACATTGAAAACCTGGTCGGTATTGGTTTTAGTGTAGCCGGCCGAGAAGCAAAATTCTCTATGACCTGACAAAACTGGCGGACTGGGATTGCCCCTATACCGGGCAAACAAAAACCTCATCGTCCTGAGTCTCTGAGCCGGAAAATTATTCCTTGCACTCAGGATACTACCACGGGGTTTACTACGCCTCGTGGAGTCAGAACAGATGAGGTTAAGAGTTGGGCTTGGCCGACTTTACCAAACAAAATGGCTCCCCGTAGCGAGTTTTCTCACGGATCAAAACCATCGAGCGCACCCCGCTCATGCACTTACCAACCGCTTACTATTATAACCAATGGTGTGTCGGTTGTCAAACAACAGCTCTGTTGCAACGATTAAAAAAATTTGCCAATCGGCAATATGCTTGTTATAATTACGACTATAAACCGACAAGTCAAAACTTATAATTTACCTTCAAATATTCAAACCCGACAGACAACCCTAATTTAGCGTAATTCACATTATAAAATAAATCTCCAACAACTGCTGACCCGTGTGCAGTTCTTATTAAACAACTAAGAGGAGGAGGTATTATGAAAGCCGGTATTTTATTCACAGGTTCGGGACCCATTCTGATCTTAACGTCGTATGAATCTTTAACAAATCCTATCTTTGTCAAAAAACTGTCAACAAAGGGAATTAAAAAGTTTATCGCTTTTGAAGTCTCTGAAACTGTATTAAAAGAAAAATATGGGCAGCACCTGAACGTAATCATGGGCGACCTTTATCAGTCTGACGACTTGCGGGTACTTGACTATGATGGCCATCATGTCTTCAACATTTTCAACTTAGAAGAGCTGGGTGATCCCATTTTTTACGAGTCTGAGAAATAGCTTGAGACAAGAACAAATATATGGCTTTTTACTCTGTCACAGATTTAGTCGCTATTGTCCGGCAATTTAACCTTCATCTTGGTCGGCGTTGGCAAAGGCCTGCAGATCCCGGGCGAAGCGCTCCAGAGTTGCCTCGACCCGGCCATTAAGCGAGGCTTCCGGATAATTGCCGTCAGCCCCCCGTTCACCGGCCGACAGACCGGTAAGCAGGGCGATGGCCTCATCCACCTCAGTTACCCCATAAACAAAAAATTTCTGTGCGGCAATAGCCTCTACCACATCTTTTTTCAGCATCAGATGACGCACGTTGGAGGCCGGGATAATAACCCCCTCCCGGCCGCTCAACCCCCGCATTCGGCAAAGATCAAAAAAGCCCTCAATCTTTTCATTTACACCACCAATGGCCTGCACCTCCCCTTGCTGACTGATCGCCCCGGTTATCGCCAGGGACTGCTTAACCGGCGCATCGGCCAATGAGGAGAGCAAGGCACAGAGTTCGGCACAAGAGGCACTGTCGCCTTCAACCCCGCTATAGGACTGTTCAAAAACCAAGCTCGCCTGAAGGCCCAAAGGGAGGGTCCGAACATAGCGCGAACCCAGAAAGGAAGCCAGAATCATAACCCCTTTGGAGTGGATGGGACCACCCAACTCAACCTCTCGTTCGATATCGACGATCTTGCCTTTACCCGGCCTCGTCAAGGCGGTTATCCGGGTTGGACAACCGAAGGAATCCCGGCCCAGCGAAATTACCGAAAGACCATTGATCTGACCCACCTTTTCACCACTTGTATCAACTTTGCGAAGGCCCTGTTTAAGAGCCTCAAAAAAACGCTCCTTGATACGTCCACCCCGCTTCCGGGCGCGGGCCAGGGCCTCATCGATCTCAAACGCCGCAATAGATTTTTTACCCTTTTGTTTGGCCAAAAAACCCGCCTCGCTAATCAGGTCGGCCAGATCACGGATATGCAGTGAAAGCTTTTCACGATCTCCGGCTTCCCGGGCCGCCTGTTCGATCACCCGAACGACGGCACTCCGATGCAAAGGTAGAAACCCCTTCTCTTTGGCAATAGTCGCGATCAACGCCCCATAGAGCTGCTGACTCTCAGATGTCCGATCCATGTCCTGGTCAAAATCGGCCTGGACCTTGAAGAGGGCCGGGAATTCGGGATCGTAATATTTAAGGAGGTAGTAAATCATGGGATCCCCGATGAGCACAACCTTGGTCTCCAAAACAATAGGTTCCGGCTCAAGGGTGACGGTACTCATCAGACCGAGCAGGCGTTCAACCGGCTCAATGCGAATTTGTTCGGACCGTAAAGCCTGCTTGAGTCCTTCATAGGCGAAAGGCTGCATCAACAAACGGCGCGCATCAAGAATCAGATAACCGCCATTAGCCCGGTGCAGGGAGCCCGGCTTAATCAGCGTAAAATTGGTCGAAAGCACCCCCATCCGGGCTTTATGTTCAATCCGGCCATGCAGGTTTTGATAGGTGGGTAAATCCTCATAGACCACCGGTGCTCCCCCGTTTTCATGACTGATCAGAACATTGACCTCATACTGTTCAAAGGAGGGTATCGAGGTTTCGGCAAAGGCCAGAACGTTGTCGCTTTTCGCTTCCGGCCGGTAGAGAAAATCATCAACCCTTTCGGTAATCTCCTCCTCGACATTATCAAGGTAAGCGAGAAGCTCTTCGTGCTTACGGTATTTTTTTTTCAACTTTTTTATTTGGTGCGAAACCACCAAACGGGCAGTCTCCTTTTTCAACTTTCGGCCCAGCTCTTCAGCCTCCCGTTTCAGGATACTGACCTGATGGCTCGCCTGCTGCAACTCGGCCTGGTACTTTTCGAGCTGTTTTTCGAGCTGTTTACGCTCTTTTCTGGGTTTGCTGAGAAAGTCCTTGGTATCGATCGGATGGCCATCACTATCCATAGGGGCAAACAGTACCCCATGTTCCCCCTTAAGCACGGCGATATTGTCGGCTTTAGCCCGCTCCTCCACACCATGGTAAAGTTTTTCGATCTTTTCTTGCAGTTTGTTAATAATATCCTTGCTGCGCGTCCGGTAATCATCCCCTTCGAAAACCGTGGGAATGGTGGTTTTGAACATATCGATCAGGTCGTGCATCTCCCGTTTAAAAACCAGAGTTTGACCAGAAGGAAAGGCCACGGCCAGCGGCTGATGCGGATGTTTGAAATTGTGGAGATAACACCAATCCCGAGGCGGCGCTTCCTCGGCAGCTTTTTTATTGATGAATGATTTAATAACACTATGACGACCGGAACCTTCCGGTCCAACAACAAAAAGGTTGAACCCCGACTGACGCATACCGATACCGAAATCAACCGCTTCGAGGGCACGTTCCTGCCCGATAAAATGAGTCAGGGTTTCAATCTCAGCCGTGGTTTTAAAACTAAACTCTTTAGGATCACAATGGTGATAAGCTTCTGCCGGGGTAATGCCACGAATAGTCATAGCTCTCCTTTTTGCATAGTCATATGCCACCTCCACAAAAGAGATCGCTGAATGTTTTTAATTTGTAACTATTCAGTGTAAAAAATTGAAAAAAACAAAAAAAAGACTTGACAAGGGTT
>CAZUXG010000010.1:0-35365 GCA_964623985.1 uncultured Thermodesulfobacteriota bacterium
TGAGTCGAGGCGACAAACATGCGCTGGACAAAATCCCCGTCCCGAGTCTCCATACCCAGGCGACCGCCCGCCCCACGACTATAACTGCGATAAGTATTAAGCGCAGTTCTTTTGATATAGCCCTGACGCGAGATGGTAACCACCATCTCCTCCTCTTCAATCAGATCCTCGATCTGCAATTCACTACCGTCATCAACAATTTCGCAACGGCGCTCATCACCATAGGCATCACGAATTTCTTCAAGTTCCGTAACAATAATCTCGAGAACCAGTTTCTCACTGGCCAGGATTTCTTCGAGCCGAACAATCAAGGCCGTCACTTCAGCATGTTCATGGATAATCTTATCCCTCTCCATACCGGTTAGCCGCTGCAGTCGAAGGTCAAGAATTGCCTGAGCCTGACGTTCCGTAAAACGAAAACGGGACTGCAGCTCCTCCCGGGCTATCGCCGGTGAGACCGCGGCCCGAATAATCTCGATAACCTCATCAAGATTATCAAGAGCCATTTTAAAACCAGCCAACAGGTGGAGCCGTTCCCGAGCCCGGGCCAGATCAAAAGCGGTACGGCGCCGCACAACATCCTTACGGTGCACAATAAAATGAACCAGCATCTCTTTGAGATTCAGAACCACCGGTTGCCGATCAACAATGGCCAGCAAAGTGATCCCAAAGGAGGTCTGCATATTGGTATGTTTAAAGAGCTGGTTAAGAACGATCTCCCCTTGCGAGTCACGTTTTACTTCGATGACAATCCGCATCCCCTGGCGGTCGGACTCATCACGAAGATCTGAAATCCCTAACAGCTTTTTATGACGCACGAGCTCGGCCATCTTCTCAAGCATCTTGGCCTTATTAACCTGGTAGGGAATTTCGGTAACAATAATCCGTTCACGACCGCTCTTTTTATCAGTTTCAACTTCGGCTCGCGCCCGTAGTCGAATAATCCCACGTCCAGTCATATAGGCAGATGCAATGCCCTCCCGCCCATAGATGAAACCACCGGTTGGAAAATCGGGACCCGGGATATGGGCCATCAGATCGACAACCGAGACGTCAGGATTCTCGATATAGTTAATCAGGGCGTTAACTACTTCAGAAAGGTTATGGGGCGGGATATTGGTCGCCATGCCGACTGCAATTCCGGTCGAACCGTTAACCAGAAGATTGGGAAAACGGGCTGGCAGAACCAGCGGTTCCTTGAGGGATTCGTCATAGTTGCTGTCAAAATCGACTGTATCCTTATTGATATCGGCCAACATTTCACCGGCTAGGCGAGACATTCTGATCTCGGTATAACGCATCGCCGCCGGGGCATCGCCATCGACCGAACCGAAGTTCCCCTGCCCATCAACCAGCGGATAACGCAAAGAAAACTCCTGAGCCATCCGCACAATGGTATCATAAACCGCGCTATCTCCGTGCGGGTGGTATTTACCGATAACATCACCGACCACGCGGGCCGATTTTTTGTAAGCTTTGTTCCAGGCGTTGCCAAGATCATGCATGGCAAAGAGCACCCGTCGATGCACCGGTTTTAAACCATCCCGAACATCGGGCAGGGCCCGGCCAATGATAACACTCATAGCATAAGCGAGGTATGAGCTTTTCATCTCATCCTCAATATTTACCGGTATCGACTCCGGTAGCAGAACCTCAGTTGGTTCCATAGATATCTCCCTTTATTCCTATTTTTATTTCAACCCTAACACATCTTGCATATCATAGAGGCCCGCTTCACGACCGACCAGCCAGATCGCGGCACGCACGGCTCCGGCGGCGAAGTTGTCCCGCGAATGGGCCCGGTGGATGACTTCAAGACGTTCACCCATCCCCCCAAACATTACTGTATGTTCGCCGACAATATCCCCGGCCCTAAGGGTCTGCATACCAATTTCACGTTGCGTTCGTTCACCAGTAAATCCCTGCCTGGTAAAAACCGCATCTGCCTGATAATCGCGACCTAAGGTCTCAGCCACAATTTCTCCTAAATGCACGGCTGTACCGCTGGGTGCATCCTTTTTCAAACGATGATGGGCTTCGAGGATTTCGACATCAAAATCTTCCCCTAAAATAGCCGCCACCTCAGCTACAACCTTGAAAAGAACATTGACGCCAACACTCATGTTGGGAGCAAAGACAATCGGGATTTTACGAGCCGCCTCGGCCAGCAAACCACGCTCTTCAACACTCATACCGGTAGTACCGATAACCATGGCAACCTGCTCGGCTACGGCCCACTCCAGATTGGCAAGGGTCGCCTGAGGTGCGGTAAAATCTATCATCACCTCAGCATTACTATCGGCAAGTTCATTCAGACTACCCACCAGAGGCACCCCCAACCAACCGATACCGGCAACCTCTCCCGCATCTTTTCCCAGCAGAGGATGCTTTGAATACTCCAGAGCGCCGACTACTTCAGCCTCGGCATGAGCATCAACCAGATCAATAAGCCGTTTACCCATACGTCCGGCAGCACCGGCAACAATTACAGCGTGCATCAAGATTCTCCCTTACAAAGCAAATATTTTTTCAGCTTAAAAAAGCGTCTTTAAATATAAAGAAAAAAGCTAAAAAAGTCAACCAATAGTTACTGATTCAGCGACCCCTCAGGAGTGGACAGTCGACCGGTTTTCACGGCCCACGGCCCACTGATTTAAAAGTGCCTCCGATAGAGCCAAGCCAGACATTTCGGCGGCACACCGAGATAATAGCCAAACATTATCAACTGGTTGATAAGCGTGGTAGAAAAAACTCCAAGGCGCTGCCAGCGCCGGGCCGAGGTTTCGACCGTGGACAACAGAACAACAAGTCGTCCCTCTTTTTTGATTCTCCGCAAAAGGTCGACATCTTCAAGTAGGGGCTCCTGCCAGAAACCACCGACTCGAGCAAACCTTGCCCGCTCCATAAAAAAAACCTGGTCACCATAAGGACGACCGAGAAAACGGCTCCGCCAGGAGATTAGCTTTTCCAAAAAACGAAAAACCGGCCGCCGATCCGCGACAACCAGAGAAAAAGCCCCCACAGCGACGCCGGGCCGAGACATACAACAATATACAAGACTCAGATAATCGGGCGGCAAGATGGTATCGGCATGGAGAAAGAGCAGATACCGACCCCGAGCCGCGCGAGCTCCGACATTCATCTGCCGGCCGCGACCAGGCTCACAGGAGAACACCCGGCAACCCGCACTCTCCGCCACCTTCAAAGAGTTGTCGCAACTCCCGCCATCAACCACTAATACTTCAACTACACCGGGAAATTGTTCAAACTTAAGAGCCTGAAGAGCATTCGGCAGAGTATCGGCCTCATTCAAAACCGGAATCACGACGCTGAACAGAGGCTCGGCCACCTGCCGCCACAAAATCAAATCCTCGGGTCGATCAATATCGACAAGCGGCGGCAGCTGCACAACCCGCCAATCGAGCCGACGGGCGGCCTTAAGGGTTGCCTCCAGGACAACTTCACTACCCCAGGGTATATTCTCAAAAAGCGCTGGATCAACCCGCTTAAGTCCAATCAGATAGTAACCGCCATCATGGGCCGGGCCCAAAACCAGATCAGCTCCGGACTCAAGCACTGTGGCGGCTTTATCCAAGTAATCCACGGGCAAAGCCGGACAATCACTGCCAATCACAATAACCGAGACAGCGCCATGCTTAAAAGAGTCCCCGACAAGCCGCAGCAGGCGCTGCCCCAAATCCCCTTCACCCTGATCACGATATTTAAGATCAAAGCCGAGCCACAACCCCAGAGACCGAAAATCGGCCCCGGTTGAACAAATCTCCAAACGCCTTCCTGGCATATCGGAAAATTGCCGGGCTGTAGCCACTACCTGTTCGGTCATCTGGCGCTGCACAAAAGCGGCACCATCCGCACCCAAGGCCGGAATCAAACGAGTTTTCGTCTGGCCGGGTCGCGGATAACGGGTAAAAAGAAGCAGGTTTACAGTAGACATGTCAAAGTTGCTTACAAAGTCTGTTTACAATAGGTTTCTTTGGTAAAGAAAATCAAGACGGCACTGACAACCGCCCAAGCCAGCATCAGGGAAAAACCTGCACGAAAGGCATCAAGACCATAAACTTTGCCTCCATCAAGAAGCTTACCCTGCCAGTTAAGATCAAGAATCAGGCCCACTGCCGGCTGCAGGATCATCGGCCCCGACATTACCCCCATATTGATAATCCCGGATGCCGTCCCGCCCAGATGGGCGGGAACTGACTCCTTGATAAAAGCAAAGCTAATAATCATACCACCCGAAGCCAGACCCGCAAGTAACAACAACCCAACCAGCAGGACCAGCGGCAGAGCCGGAACAAAAATAATCACACCCCAGGCTCCAACCAAGGTAAGATTACCGGCAATGTAGAAAGGCTTACGTAAACCGATCCGATCGGAAAGCCCCCCAACCAAAGGCCCACCCAGAGCCCAAGCCACCAACAGAGCCGAATTAAGAGCGGCCGCCTGAGCCGCTGTAAAATGGTAATGGGTCACCAGAAAAGGCACTCCCCAAAGTCCGGAAAAGGTCAGAATACAACCAACGACCCCACCCGGGATAAAACACAAAAGCCAGGTATTACGGTAACGGAAAATATCCTTAAACCCCTGCAAAATTGAACTTTTTGGGCCGTCATCAACAGCCGGTAAAGCATAGCTCAGATAACCTTTTTCTTGAGGATCATCACGAACAAAAAACCAGATCACCAAAGCGACGCCCAGAGTGCCCAGAGCCGAAACCAACATTATCGGTCGCCAGCCCACCAGGTTGACCACCAGCCGCAGCGGGACACCGGCAAAAACCGCGCCGATGATACCACAAAAAAGCGCCATCCCGGTAGCCAACGCAAACTGGCGGGGAGCAAACCAGTTACCGGCCAATTTCAGCATACCAACAAAAGCCACAGCCACCGACCCGCCAATCAAAAAACGTCCAGCACAGGCCCAAAACATGGTCGGCGCAAAACCAAAGATCAGGCCCCCCAGTCCAGCCACCAAAGCTCCAGCCGCCAGCAAACGGCGCGGCCCCAGCCGATCGGCAAGAATCCCGGTCGGCGCCTGCATGGCAACATAACTATAAAAGTAAAAGGCTGAAAGGTTGCCGAGCCCGGCCGCCCCGATAGCGAAATCCTGCATCAACTCGGTTGTCATTACGGCCGGTGCGACCCGTTGATAAAAACCAATCAGATAGAAAACGGCCCCCAAACCCCACATGAACCAGGAGAGACGAGGTGGCGGGTAGCAGACTTTAAGCTCTGACATCGTATTTTTAAAAACTCCTCAAAAAGTAAGCTACCGACAATCTCAAGCCAAGTTATAACCTGCAACAAATACGGGATATTTGGTCATCCCCTTCCGCGGCTTATGAAAACAACCAGATATCCCGCCAAGCAAGACTTGAAGGTTGTTCAAGGATCGCAATCTTTTTCAATCTTCAACGACATCAAGATGAATTTAATTCGCATTCAAAGCTTGACCTAAATAAACAATCCCTATATTCTCGAATAAACTAACACAGCGACACCGTGATTGCCAGTCAAGAGATTCTGAATTGACCGGTAAGAGGCACAAAAACTATGGATTATTCTCTATATTTACGGGAAACTGCCTTTCTCGATCTCAGCGATCAAGCCCTTCGTAACCACACCCAAAAACTGGTTACAGGGATCAACAACCCCCGAGAGCAGGTCAAAACCGTATTCTTTTTTGTCAGAGACCAGATTAAATACAACCCCTACACCTCTTTTTCACAACCAAAAGATTATATCGCCAGCGAAATTCTGAAACGAGGTGAAGGCTTCTGCATCCCAAAAGCCTCCCTCTTTACAGCCATGATGCGAATTCTCAAAATTCCGGCCAAACTCTATTTTGCCGACATTAAAAATTACAAGGCCCCGAAAAAACTTACCGACATCATGGGCAACCTTTTCATTTTCCACTGCTATTGCGGAGTCCTACTCGATAAGCAATGGCTTAAATTAGCCCCGACCTTCAACCGAGAGATGTTTACAAAAATCAGGGTTCCAGCCAATGATTTCGACGGTTTCCATGATGCCATCCTACCGACAACCGACCTTGACGGAGAAATTTTTGTCGAGTACACCAGGGATCGGGGTGAAAATTACGACATTCCGTATAAAGAGATTATCGCGGCCTTTAACCATGCCTACAACAAGGAAGTGATCAAAAAATGGACTCAGAGCTCCTCAGCGGCCTGCCACCCATAGAAACCACTTTCACCCGGCTCCTTATCCTGGGATCGATGCCCGGTCAGGAATCGCTTAATCAACATAAATATTATGCCCACCCCCGCAATGCATTCTGGTTCATCATGGCTGACCTTCTCAAGGTAGAGTCGACATTGAGCTACCCGGAACGACAAAAGATGCTCACGGAAAACCAGATTTCACTCTGGGACATTCTCAAAAATTGCGTCCGGCCCGGCAGTCTGGACGGCGATATCGTGACCATCAGTGAAGTTACAAACAAGCTGGATGATTTTTACCGGCGACATCCCGAGCTCTTCGCCATTGCTTTTAACGGTCGTAAAGCACGCCACTCATTTACACGCCACTTCCTGCAGCACAATAAGAAGCGCTGGCGAAACCTTACCCTGATCGACCTACCTTCAACCAGCCCGGCCTATGCCACCCTGCACCCTGCGGAAAAACTACTGCGCTGGCAAAAAAGCCTGGCTCCATTCCTGACACCCTCGTGAAAGCCTCAAGCCTTCAATAATTTGTAATTTCCTGCGGTTTCCGCTATATTAAGACTTATGAAAAAGCGAGAAACCCTCAGACAAGCGTCTTCAAGAAGCGCTCTCCGGTCTTTCCAAACCACCGCGGCGCTACTTCTTACACTGCTGATATCTCTATTAGGCTGTGACGTTTACAACATAAGTGACTCATTTCAACCACTCACCCTTAAACCCGACACCCTTACCGTTTTGACCCTTAACATCCCGACCGCCTACTATCACGGTCCCGAAGGAGAGATGGGTTTTGAATACGACCTGGCCCGGGCCTTTGCCAAAGATCTGGGGCTTAAACTTGAGATCAAGGTTGTCGACTCAATCAGCGAAATACTGGCGGCTATTGCCGAAAACAAAGCGGATCTTGCCGCCGGCGGCCTGACCCGAACCCCGGAAAGAGAGAAACACTTTATCTTCGGACCTGACTATTTCACAGTTCAGCAACAACTGGTTTACCGAAAAAACAGCCCCCATCCCCGTAACATTGAAGATCTGAAAAATTTTAATCTTGTCGTACTGGCCCGCAGTAGCTACGAGGAACGCCTGCGCGAGCTACGCCGACAATGGCCAGAACTTAAATGGCGGTCAACAAATGATTTCAGCACCGACCAACTACTCGAAAAGGTCTGGCTTAAAGAACTGCCCTGCACAATAGCCGACTCCAATATTCTCGCAGCCAACCGTCGCTATTACCCAGAACTGAAAATCGCCTTCCCAATCAGCGAAGAACAACCACTGGCCTGGATTCTAAACTCAAAACACGGCAAACTACAAAAAAAACTTCAGAAATGGTTTGAAAAATTCAGGAAAGAGGGCCATTTTAGCACCCTTGAAGAACGTTACTACGGGCATGTCGAGATCTTCGATTACGTCGACATCAAGATCTTTTTGCGCCGCATAAAAACCCTGCTCCCCACCTACCAGCCCCTCTTTGAAAAATACGGCCAGGAATTCGATATTCCCTGGACCTTACTGGCCGCCAAAGCCTATCAGGAATCACATTGGAACCCCTTAGCAACCAGTCCCACCGGGGTCCGCGGCATCATGATGCTAACGACAACTACTGCCGACCAGCTGGGGATTAAAGACCGCCTGGCAGTTGCCGAAAGCATTGAGGGAGGATCCCGCTATTTTCGCCAATTATTTAACCGGGTTCCCGACACCTATCCGGAAAAGGACCGCCGCAATGTTGCTATGGCGGCCTACAACGTCGGCATGGGGCATATTTATGATGCTCGCCAACTGGCTCGGACCTTGAACAAAAACCCCGACCAATGGTCAACCTTGAAAGAAACCTTACCGCTCTTAAGTCAAAAAAAGTACTACAAGAAGTTGAAACACGGTTACGCCCGGGGCCATGAACCCGTGCGTTATGTTGAAAGGATCAATAATTACCGGGATATCCTGGAGAAAAAACTGGGACTTCTGGAGGAAGATCATTTTTCAGATAGCCTCCTACGTATCAACAATACGAAAGAGTTGCTCTAAAGGTTGACAAAATGAACCGGTTTTGACAACCTTTCCTGAAAATAGCGCTGTCTGCAAACCCGATCGAAAACCATAATATCTCCTTGCCCTGAAGTCCTATAGACCGCTGTCTGAAACGGCAAACCCAAACCTGAAAAAAATTTATGGATGCCGATGATCGCCAGTTGGATAAAATGGTCAACTCGACGATAGACTTTACCGGTTAAAACTTTTAGCTCGCTTTTTAAATCAGGTAATTGATGATCAAGAATGGTGTTGTGAACTCCGCCGGCGTGGATATAGAACCGTTTGCCTATTTTACAAAAATAAACACCCTAATTCAGCCAACTTTGGTAGCTTCATTAAAAAATCAGACATCAATACGCTTCAGCAGAGCCTCAAGATAACGAGATTTAAGCTGACGACTGACCAGCACTTTTTTGAGCGGCGGAAATTTCAGGATAACGCCCAGAACTGCCGCTAGAGCCCGATGATTCCAGAGCAGACGGTTGTCAAAAATAAGATTATGCAACTGACCTCTTTCAAGAGCCATGACCACCGCTCGATGGGTTCCGTCAAGTGGCGTAATCACCCTCTGCGAACAGGATTTCAAAATAATCTTTCCCTCGTTGCAAGCCCTCACGCAAAGCCCGCAACCGAGACACAGCTTTTCTTCAAGCCGAACTACTCTTCTCTTTTTATCATCTGGATCATTGGCACTGACCAGAGAGAGCGCCTGAACCGGGCAGACATTAACACATTTTCCGCATAACGTACAATTTTCATGATCAATTTCGGGCATGAAATTAGTCGTGTGAACCGGGTTAAGAAAGGCGAACCGGCGGGCCGCGATCATGGCCTCACAACAGCAGCTGCAACAATTACAAATAAAATTGACCTGCTGCCTGACATTTTCACCGAACTGGACAAGTTCGTAGTCATATGCTTGATGGAGAAGATCAAGCCCTTCCTGACGATCAACGGGTCGGGCAATATCGTGCTTGATAAGTGATGCAGCCGTGCTGTTAAAGGTCATGCAGATATCAAGCGGGGCCTTGCAGGCCTTACCCAAGTGTTTCATCTTATGGCGGCAATAGCAAAGCCCTACCGCCATGTGTGTAGCCGTATTAATAACCTCCGTAGCCCGCTCATAATCAAGTACATACAGAGCATTATCCGGAGAGAGGGCCGGTTCATGCACAAAGGTCCGACCCAGCTGAGTCTCTCCTTGCAAAAAAAGTTCACGGACAAAATCTTCTTCGACGTTAAGGTATTGATAAAAAAGTTCACTCAAGTATTTTTGATCGATATCAGTGCGAATCCGCATCAGGGAAAATTCGAAAAAACCGGCCATCGGCGGCGGCAGAACATAAACCGCTTCACCATCTTGCTCAAGATCAACGAGCAGGCCGCGATCAGCCAACTGGTCAAGAACTTTCCGGGCCGCAAGCAGATCCAGATTCCATATACCGGCCGCTTTTTCAGCCTTGAAAGGTTTTATCGGCAACCGGGAAACCAGAGCTGCTTCCCGTTCATTAAAAAGCACCTTGAGGATTTTATAGAGAAGCTCTGAAACCGGGGCTCCTTGAGGAAAACGGTTGAGGCGATCAGTAAGCTCTGAATACCCCGATTTAAGTGTTTTATGAGCCATACATTATCCTCCCTAATCCCGCACCGCATAGCCGACGCCAAAAGAGCAACTGACAACTACCCTTTCAAACCTTGAGAGTCAACTTCCAAAAACCGAAAAACCGGATATTTTCACGCTCCTCAACCTTCGCCGCAGCAATGAGAAAGGCGCTCACTAAAAGAATCAGGCCAACATTTAATGGCGTGATATGTCTAAAAAAGCGCCCCATCCCAGAAAAAGCCGGGAACCGGACAGCGGATGTCTAATATAGCAATCCAGCCCATCTTCCACAACATGGACGGTATTTTCAAAAGAGTGGTTCTCCGGCAAATCCCTTCTCGTGGAACATCGAGATAGTTTTTGGATCTTCGGAAAACCGTTTAAAGACCCGAACCCCAAGCTCCTCCGAAACCTCGGCATAGATATCGGTAAAGATGCCGCCCCGATCGATGGCAAAACGAAATTTATCAGTTTTAAACATTATTTATCGCAATTTTGGTCAGCCGAAATCTTTACTTAGCCATCCCGAAACTTTTTACAAGTTCATCAAAGTTAATTAGCCGGTAATAAGTCCGTCTGTTTTGAAACATCATAACATAATGATAGAAACATTACGATATGCACACAAAACATGGCAACCCGTTGCCGGTTAAGATAAGGCATAATATTGCCGTTTAAAAAACTTGACAAAAACAATACTAAAAGGATAGTTATTACCAGCTAAAAGAACCCACCCTCACAACATATTCATAACCGAAACGTAAAAAAAATCAGGCAATCAATCAAATAACCTCACAAATAACTAGGAGGAACAAATGAAAAAAAGAACCATACTATTCAGCATCATGACCTTGGGACTCATTTTTATGCTGTCAAACCTGGCCTTGGCCAACGACAATCTGATGGCTGATGGCCAAGAATATTTCAAACCGATCCCGGCCGCAGCTCCGGCACTTGACGGTAATCCGGCAACCCCGGCGAAAGTGGAACTCGGGAAAATTCTCTATTTCGAACCCCGTCTTTCAAGAAGCGCCCTGATCAGCTGCAACACTTGTCATAATATCGGCCTCGGCGGAGCTGATTTTCAGGAAACCTCAACTGGTCACGGCTGGCGCAAAGGACCGCGTAACGCCCCGACCGTCTTGAATTCGGTCTATAATGTCGCCCAATTCTGGGATGGCCGGGCCAAAGATCTGGCCGAACAGGCCAAAGGCCCGGTTCAGGCCAGTGTCGAGATGAACAATAAACCGGAAATGGTAATCAAAACCTTGAAAAGCATGCCGGAATATATTGAGCTCTTCAAAAAAGCCTTCCCCGGAGAGACCGACCCGGTCACCTTTAACAACATGGCCAAAGCCATTGAAGTCTTTGAAGCCACCCTGGTCACCCCGGACTCCCCTTTTGATCTCTTCCTTAAAGGGGATACCAAAGCCTTAAATGAAAGTGAGAAAAAAGGCCTCTCAACTTTCATCAACAAGGGTTGCGCCGACTGCCATAGTGGCATCAATATGGGCGGTGATGACTACTACAGCTTTGGGGTTATCAACGCTCCGACCAAACGGATCATTGCCGGTGATAAAGGACGTTATCTGGTCACCAAAGCCATGAGTGACGAGTTTGTCTTTAAATCACCCTCTTTGCGCAATATCGAGCTGACCGCCCCCTATTTCCACTCCGGTAAAGTCTGGGGCTTGAAAGCGGCGGTGGTAGTTATGAGTTCAGCCCAGCTGGAAAGCGTTCTCAAAAAAGAGGAAGTCATCGATGTCGTGGCCTTTCTCAAAGCGACAACCGGGAAACAACCGGTCGTGGAACATCCCATTCTACCCAAACCGACAGATAAAACTCCACAACCCAAACTGGATTAGTCACATGTTTAAACAAACCTGGAACCCCTACCTAGCTGGAGCCCTGGCCGGAGTTTTGATGATCTTATCGGTCTGGATCAGCGGTAAGTTCTTTGGTGCTTCAACCACCTTTGTCCGAGTTGCGGCCGTCATTGAAGAGAGCATAGGCATCGACACCTCGACAAATCTCCATTTTACGGAGAAAAAAGGTAAATATGGAGCCGGTGCCCTACCCGACTGGCAGTTGATGTTTGTTTTCGGGATTTTGCTTGGAGCCTTCATCTCAGCCCGGTCATCAGACGATTTCAAGATCCAGACAGTACCCGACATGTGGCGAAAACGCTTCGGTGCAAACCCGGCCAAACGCGGAGTGGTGGCCTTTTTAGGAGGAGGCGTTGCGCTGTTTGGCGCTCGCCTGGCTGGCGGCTGACCCAGCGGTCACGGGTTGAGCGGGCTGGCTCAACTATCAACCAGCGGCTTTATCTCCATGGCCGGATTTTTCCTGGTTGGGGCGGTTATCGCCAATCTGATCTATCGCGGCAAAGGAGGTCGATCATGACTCTCGGATATGGTCTGATCAGCGGAATTTTATTTGGCGTCTTCCTACAGAAAGCTCAGGTTTTACGTTACGATAAACAGGTTGGAGCGATGCGCTTTCTCGATATGACCATCTTTAAATTCATGCTCAGTTCAATCATCGTCTCAACCATCGGTATCTACTTCTTAAAAGATCTTGGGCTTATCAAACTAAGTGTCAAGGGCACCTCGATCGGAGCCCAGCTGGTCGGCGGCTCGCTCTTCGGGGTCGGTTGGGGCCTGTTGGGCTACTGCCCCGGAACTGCGGTCGGCGCGGTTGGAGAAGGCCGCCTCGACGCCCTTTGGGGCATTCTCGGCATGCTCTGCGGAGCCGCTCTATATGCCGAGGCTTACCCCTTCATGAAGACAAAGATCATAACTTTAGGAAACTATGGCAAGCTCACCCTGCCCCAAGCACTAAGCATCAGCCACTGGTTGGTGATTGTTGTTTTTGCCCTTATAGTCCTTGCTATGTTTTATATGTTTGAAAAGAAAAACGTCTAAATCAAAGCGGGAATAAACTCACCATAAACTTACATAAAATTAATAAGGAGGTTTTACCTTTGTCTGAGCCACCGAGATTTCGGTAGTTGCCGAAAAATACCCCGAAATTCAGAAACTGGGAGTTGAAATCCTTTCGATGAGTATCGACTCGGTTTTTGTCCACAAAATGTGGGATGATAATGAACTTTCTAAAATGGTTGACGGCGGCGTTCCTTTTCCAATGTTTTCCGATGCCGGCGGCCAGATCGGAAAACTCTACGGCGTTTTCAACAAAGAGGCCGGGGTTGAAAACCGCGGGCGTTTCATTATCGACCCCGATGGCATAATCCAGGGCTACGAGGTCCTGACTCCCCCGGTCGGGCGCAACTTCAACGAAACCATCCGCCAACTGCAAGCCTTCCAACATGTCCGCAAAAGCAAAGATACTGAAGCTCCTCCAGCGGGCTGGAAACCCGGCAAACGGACCCTGACACCCGGACCCAATCTGGTCGGAAACGTCTGGAAAGAGTGGCAGACAAAGATGGCCTTCAAAGACTAAATCAACTCAAAGAATATACCCGAACGTAGCGATTGGACAAAAAGGCAATTTTTCGAGGTACCCGTTACTCATTCCAGTGACATTTATAGCCAGCAAACATGTACCCGGTGGAAAAAATGACGGTTTTAATTGCTGGCAACTTTGACCTAGAGATCGATTATCTCTAGGCCCAGAGAAGAAGCATGGCCGGCGGCGCTGCTGGGATCGGTCAAAACAGCGATTCCAGCAGCCTTTGGATTGAGGTAGGCTTCGGCGACTCGCCGAAGATCATCGAGGGTGACGGCCAGCACCCGGCGCCGGTAAGCCCGTAAGAATTCCGGTTCCCGACCGTAGAGCCCGTCATAAAAAGCCTGTTTGGCTCGACCGGCGGGTGATCCCGGTTTATCGATCTGGCTGATAACCCCTAAAATCGCCTCTTCAACCTGACGAGGTTCATGTTTTTCCTCTTGTAACCAGACCAGTGAGCGATCAAAATCGTCAAGGGTTGCGCCAAGACGAGGATCACGATAGGAGTAGAAACGGAATGCCGCACTACCGGAATCGTGTCCAGCCCCACCACCATAAGCACCACCCTCTTCACGAATGACACGATGGAGATAACCATTACGCAAAAAACCACCCAGCACGGCCAAGGGTGCTGCATCGGGATGGGCAATGGCTACTGTCGAATAGGCTTTGGCACAGAAATTCACATTGGTATCGGTGGTCCAGGCCTGGCGCACCAGGTTTTTTTCAACCGGTAAAGTAAAATCTTTGAACCCTGCCCCCCAAACTTGCATACTCTCCTGCCAGCCATGTTGCAGCTCCGCCGTCAGACCGGCCTCACGATCCTCTTCTGCAACCAGCATGAATTGGCGTGGAGCTGACATTATCCGCTCATGTAAAACTTTAAATTGCCGACTGAAAGCCGTAAGAGCATCACCCTTTTGGAGCAACTCAAAATAGAGTTTTTTAAGTTTTTTAAGGCCCTCCAAACCATTTATCTGATGACCTAAAGCCGCAACCGGGCCGCAACCGGCCGAAGCCGCCCGCATCGCCAGCAGATGACCGGAGGCGGTTACCTGCTGTTCTTGATGGGCCAGACTCTGGGCCATAATTTCCCGAATATGGTCGATCTCATCAAAACGGACACTCTCCAGGGTTTTGCGCATAAGCTCAGTCAAAGTCCCGTGATTACGCTGCAAGGCTTTTCCGGAAAGGATAAAAAGCCCCTTAACCCGAGCATTATCATCGATCGCCCCACGGACCTTGTAATAAGCCCCGAGACCCCCGCTGACCTGCGCCTGCCAGGCCTGGGTCTGACGATAATCAAGACCATCACAACCGAGTTCGGTCAAACAAGAGGAATAATCAGGTAGGATATCGAGCATCTCACTCTCTAAATCAGGCAGGTCAAAAATCACCTGCTGATAGACGAGCCCGTTAGTTCCGGCCGCATAATAGGTAAGCGGCAATGGTGCAGCCCCCTCTTTACCGAGCGGAATCGGCAATTTATCAGGAACATCTTCAAGACCAACCCGCGGCAAGCTTTCGGGATCATCCGGTTCCTGTTGACGAGCCGTCAGAGCTACAGCCCGGTTAATTAAATTCTGCTTCTGTTCACTGTCAAGAGCTCGGAGACGGGCGGCCAACCGGGCCTGCAAAGCTTTTTCACGATGGAGCGCAAGATCACTGTCGGGAACCATGCTAAGACGCACGCGATGAGGATTATCAATCAGCAAACGCTGCAACAACTCAGCAATATAACCGGGCTCCTTAACCTTTTGCCGCAAGTTGCCGAGCACCGGATCAATATCGAGTCTCTCAATCACTGAACCGTTATGAACCACGGCCGGGAAAGCGGCCAACAAGAGTTGCAAACCATAAGGGTAACCGTCCCCACCGATCTCACGACGCTGCAGTTCAAGCTGATGCAAGACCGCTTCGACCTGCTCAAGAGGTACACCTTCTACTGCAACTTTCTGAAGGGTTGCAAGAATCAACCCTTCGACCTCAGATCCGGAATCAGCGGCACAACCTTCGAGACCACAACAAAAAATTATCTCCTTATGATCATCATCTAATCCGCAAAGCGGCGAGGGCGCACGCCCTAAAGTCGTCGTTTCCAGAGCATCGAGCAACGGTGAAGAGCTGTTGTCGAGGAGGACCGCCGCCAGCAAATGGGCCTCAATAAGATTTTCAAGGCTGCTGTCAGACTCCAACAACCAACCCATCAGGACATGACTGCGATCATCATTCTCGGCGGGGTCCGAGGTCTCTGCCGGAAAACTCTCGTGCGCGACAATCGGCGCTTTCAGACGTTTTTCAGAAACCACCAGAAACGGCGCCCCGGCTTCTTTGGTAAAATCTTTCAAGGCCCGTTCTTCAAAGACCTCCTGCAACTTGACCGCCGGCAGATCACCATAGGTGAGAAAAAAAGCATTGCTCGGATGATAATTACGACGATGAAACTCTTTGAGTTGAGTGTGCGTTAACAAAGGAATGATCTCGGGATCGCCACCGCTGTTAAAACGATAGGTAGTACTCGGAAAGAGGTGGCTCGAAAGCCCCTGCCAAAGAAAACTGGCTGGGGTCGTCATCGCCCCTTGCATCTCGTTATAAACAACCCCCTTTAAGGTCAATGGCGATGAACTGTCAGCCGGGTCAGTAAATTCGAGACGGTGCCCCTCTTGGGCAAAATCGAGCTCCTCAAGACGCGGAAAGAAAACCGCATCGAGATAGACCTCAAGAAGGTTAAAATAGTCTTTGCGGTTCTGGCTGGCGAATGGGTAGGCCGTCCAGTCACTACTCGTAAAAGCGTTCATAAAGGTGTTAAGAGAACGTCTGAGCATCATAAAGAAGGGATCACGCACCGGAAAACTCCGGCTCCCGCACAAGACGGTATGTTCAAGGATATGAGCAACTCCGGTTGAATCGGTCGGGGCTGTCCGAAACCCGACCATAAAGACGTTCTCCGGGTTATCGGCGGCCAGATGGTAGTGTTCAGCCCCGGTCACCCGATGGACAAAGGATTGCACCTTAAGGTTCAAAGCCTCTATCGAATGTTCATCACGTAAAACGAAAGTTGACTGAGTCATCACTTATCACTCTCCCCGGTTACAGCTTCAGGCTTAACTTTTGCGGCGCTTTCATTTGCCTCTTGCATGCGGGCAATTAACTTAACCAACTGCTGACCAGTTTTGCTATCGGGCGCCGCTTTCTGAGCCAATTCCAACTTCTTAATACCGGTCTCCTTATCACCCTTACCCTTAATCAGAATGCCTGCCTGAAAAAGGTAAACCCGCTGCTGAAAAAAGGGTACCGACACGGCCATCGGGGCCAATTTATCGAGTTCCGCCACAGCCTTGTCAAAATCCTTGTCCTGGTTAAGCTGAGCCTCGATAGCATTAAGTTTTCGCGGCAATTCATATTTGGCCCGCAAACCGGCCTTACCATCCTTATCAAGGACAATAATTTCATCGACGAGATTGCGATATTCTCTCTGACTGCCATTTTTGATCAGCAGGGTGATCGCCTGGTCAAGTTTTTTGGCTTTCGCAATTCCATCAAGCTTTACTGCCTCTTCCTCTAAAACCTGAAACTGCTGAAAATTTTTGACAAAACCATAAAGATGATCGAGATAGGTCTGCGGGCCACCAGCTTGATATCCGGTACGAGCAAATTCGACGCCCGCAGCATCGGTTAAAACAATCGTCGGGAAACCGCTGATGGTGTACATTTTTGAGAGAGCCTGATTTTGTTTGCTAAGTTTCTCCTCAAGCTGACTCTTTTGGGGAAAATCAAGCTCTACCAGGATAAAATCTTTGGGTACCTCTTTTTGAAAAAGCTCCTGACTGAACACCTCTTTTTTGAGTTTTGTACACCAACCACACCAATCAGAACCGGTAAAATCAAGGAGCAGCAATTTGTTCTCCTTGAGTGCCTGGGCTTTAGCAACAGCAAAATCGGTCTGCCAGAGACTATCTGATGCCGCACCGACTGAACCCGTCACAAAAAATATCAACAACCCAACCAATAACACCTGCTTCATTTTCAACATTCGCAAAAAATCTCCATTATAGATTAAACTCAACAATCTGAATATCTCTAACCGGAAAAGGCTCAACTCACTGATTTCGACTATTTCCGTCAATTATTTTGTTGGTCTTTTATCACTCAAACCCAACCAATAACAGTTAAAATATTTTCATAATCACTTGATTTTAAATTTGTTTGCTTTCGGCAACACCAGTTCAAAGAAATCGAAGGTTATCTCAATTTAATCCAACCAGAGCCCGGTCAGAGAAAAGTCGCCGACATCGACCAGCCCCCGGTCGCTCAGTTTAAGGGCTGGGATGACGGGCAGGGCCAAAAAGGAGAGGGTCATAAAGGGATCCTTAGCAGCGCCCAGCAAAGCCGCCTGATCCTCCAATGTTTTAAAAGCCGCCGCCGTAGTTTCAGCCTTTTCGACACTCATCAAACCGGCCACCGGTAAGGGCAACCGGCCTAGAATACGACCGTCTGCGACAACCACCAGACCGCCGCCCATCTCTTTGACAACGCGGGCCGCGAGCAACATATCCGCATCACCGATACCGACAACAATCAGGTTATGTGAATCATGAGCTACGGTTCCGGCCAGAGCGCCACACTTAAGCCCCAAACCCTGAACAAAGCCTAAACCGATACGGCCACTACCGTGATGACGCTCGACAACCGCCAGTTTAGCCAAATCCCGATCGGGATCAGCCACAGCCAGACCTTTACTGGTCTTCGGCGTAACAACGATCTCCCGGGTTACCAGCTGCCCCGGAACTATGCCGATAACTTTTATCTTTTCTCCGGCAACCGGGATGGTAAAACTCTCTTTAGACAATTTGGCAACTGAAACCGTATTACCCGGCAAAAGCAGTGACGGAGCGACAAAATCCTCTTCGTCAAAGGGGCGACCGCCCAAAAAAACCTGATTAATAGCGAAAGATTCAAGATCATCAAGCAGGAGACAGTCGGCCCGATAACCAGGCGCTACGGCCCCGCGCCGTTTAAGACCGAAATAGCGGGCCGGATTGATGGTTGCCATTTGAATCGCATTAAGCGGTGAGATACCGCTGGCGATCACCTTGCGGATCGAATAGTCAAGATGCCCTTTATGAAGCAGATCAATAACATGACGGTCATCGGAAACCAGTGAACAGTTGGCACTATTGTAACGATTGATAAGCGGCAATAGATCATCGAGATTGTGCTCACGGGAACCTTCACGCAGCATCAGATGCATCCCAAGACGCAGTTTCTCCCGGGCTTCGTCCAAGGTCGTCGCTTCATGGTCACTGGCCGGGCCGGCCATGATATAGCTGTTGAGATCTAATCCTGAAAGCTGAGGGGCGTGACCGTCGATATTTTTCCCCTTGGCGGCGGCAAGTTTGGCCATGGTTTCCGGATCCCGATTAATAACTCCGGGGAAATTCATAACCTCGGCCAACCCTAAAAGGCGGTCGGGATGTTTTTCTAACAAAGCCGCGACCGCAGCCGCATCAATTGCCGCCCCGGCGGTCTCCATGACGGTCGCCGGGACACAAGAGGGAACCATAAAAAAGAAGGAAACCGGCAATCCACTACTTGCAGCAAGCATAAACTCGACCCCTTCAACACCCATTACATTAGCTATTTCATGGGGATCGGCAACCACTACGGCGGTCCCGCGAGCGGCCACCAAACGGGCAAATTCAGACGGCAGAACCTGGCTTGACTCAATATGAATGTGCCCTTCAATCAGGCCGGGAACCAGATAGCGTCCTTCACATTCAATAACCTCTAAGGCTGAATAATCACCGAATCCGAGAAAAAGACCATCGCCAATCGCGACATCGACCGGATGAATCTCGCCGGAGAAAACATTGACCAAACGTACATTTCTAAGCAGCAGATCGGCCTCCCCACGGCCGCGAGCCAGATCAATATAATGCTCAATATTTCCCGATTTCAATTTATTCATGCAATATTTTTCTCATCTTTTGACCATTTAAGGTAAGAATAACCGGCCAAGTGAGAGTTATAATAGCGGATCTCATCGGAAACCTCACGCCCCAACCAAGCCGGCCGGGGGAAATCCTGATCAATCTCACTCAGTTCTATTTCAGCGACAACCAAACCTGAATTAGCGCCGGAAAAAACATCAATCTCCCAGGTAAAACCCGCAAATTCGACATGATAACGGATCTTCTCGATAATCGACTCATGGCAGAGGTCAGCCAGCAGCTCTTCAGCTTCGGCCACCGGGATCTGATATTCATACTCACGCCGCATAATTCCCGGCGTACTGCTCTTAATATTAAGGTTCGCCAACTCACCACTGATACGCACCCGAATTGAACTTTTCGAATTATTGCTCAAATAACCCTGGCGCATAAGGGTTCCGGCATCAGCTTTAAAACGCCAGCTCTCATCACACAATAGAAATTTTCGTTCAATCTCAATCGGCATAGTTTTTTCCTATCTTAGTAGACGCCGGGCCGCATCCTTGGCTGCGGCAATAATCTCCTCCTCACCATCCACCTGGCGCTGGTGCATAAGCACCTTACCGGCAACAATCGTCGTATCGACCACGGCGCCGGAGGCCGAATAGACAAGATCGGAAACCAGGTTGTAACCGGGAACCATTTCCGGTCGGTCGGTATCGATCAAAAGAAGATCGGCAGGCCGCCCTTCGGCAACAACACCACCCTCAAGACCAAAAATTCTGGCGCCATTGGCAGTCGCCATTCGCCAAACTTCAGCCGCCGGTTGAACCGTCGGATCATTAATCGCAAATTTCTGCAGCAGAGCGGAAAATTTCATGGTTTCAAACATATCGAGATTATTGTTACTGGCACAGCCATCAGTCCCCAACCCGACCAGTACCCCATGATTGATAAAATCACGGTAGGCAAAGCTCTTACCGACCGCAAGTTTCATATTTGAAATCGGATTATTGATAACCCTGACCTGATATTTCGCCAACTGGGCTACCTCATCGGCAGCCAGCCAAACGGCATGGGTGGCCACCAGTTTATCGCTGAGAAAACCGATATCGGCGAGATATTCAACCGGTCGCAGACCATTTTTTTCGAGAGAATCACGCACCTCCTGTTCGGTTTCCGAAAGATGAAGATGGATTAAAAGATCGTGTTCTGTAGCAAAGTCACGAACCCACTCTAAACCAGCCCGCGACACCGTATAGATGGCATGAGGTCCGAGAACAAACTGCAGACGTTCGGAATAATCCCGACTCGCCTGAAAAAGATCCCGATTAACCGCAATTTGTTCCTTGAGACGCTGAGGATCGTCAAGATCGATGATCACCGCACTCAAGGCGGCCCGTAACCCCATCTCCTCCACGGCTTTTGCGGTACCGTGAAAATGCCAATACATATCATTGAAAAATACAGTGCCGCTTTTGATCATCTCAAGACAAGCAAGCCGCGCTCCGTGATAAACCAACTCTTCGGTCAATTTCTCCTCAAGCGGCCAAATTTTGGTTGTCAGCCAGCTCTGGAGTTCCATATCGTCAGCATAACCTCGAAAAAGGGTCATGGCAGCATGCGTATGACCATTATAAAGACCCGGCACCACGGCTTTACCACCACCCTCGATCACCTGATCGGCAACCACCTCAATCAGCGACGGAGCAATCCGGCTGATCATACCATTTTCGACCAAAATATCAACCTTCTCTCCATCGAGCACCACCTGCCGCAACAATAAACTCATCAAAAAACACCTTCTCTATTTCTAAAAACCATCGTAACTGTTATTGTAAGTTCTTCACTAATGCCGGCAGCAAACGGGCCAGAATCCGGCTGTTTTTCTGCTGCGCCTTTTCAATCTCCCGAAAATCTACCACCTGATCACAAACCCCATTGGCATAATTGTCGACCAGACAGAGGGAAGCATATTCAAGCCCCAACTCCCGGGCCAGGGTGGCTTCATTAGCCATCGTCATACCAACAACGCTGCCCCAACCGGCAAGCACCTGAACTTCGGCCCGGGTTTCAAAACGGGGGCCGGTAGTCTGAATATAGGTCCCACCATCAACCAACTCCACCGAGAGTGCTTTGGACTCCTCAACCATGGCACGACGCACCGTCACCGAAAGCCCCGGCGTCACAAATTCCAGACGATCATCAAAAAAAGTCTTGATCGCCCAAGGATTAAAGTAATCATCAGGCACCAATAGAGAACCCGGAGAAAGCTCACTCTGCAAACTGCCGGTCGAATTGACGGCAATAATATATCTGACCCCACACTCCTTGAGCGCTGCAAGGTTAGCATGATGATTAAGTTTATGAGGCGGCACCGGCGGTGTTCCGTGACGCTGTAAAAAAAAGAGGCCCTCCCCCTCCTCAACCATCACCCGACCGTAAGCGGTTATAATCTCACGTTTTTCAAGCCCGACAAAAAGTTCTATCTCTAAAACCCCGCTACCACCAATTACTGCGACCTTATTCATTATTCAACATCCTTAATTCAATACTCTATCAAAGGTGTTTTATGACATACTCCAGAGCCTGTTTCTTGGGACCATCTGACTCTTTCCGTGGATAACCAAGAGGGATTACCGCCATAAACTCACCTTGGGCTTCTCCCAGAAACAATAAAACGTCAGCTTTGATTAAAAACAGGACACCAAGCCACATACTCCCAAGACCAAGCGAGGTTGCCGCCCAACTTTTATTTTTTTTAACGAAAGCATTAAATATGAACTCCACGCTGTAAACTCTGGACTGTGATTCTTTCTCAAACCAGCTCGGGAAAAGTTGCGGCCACAGCCGGGCAGATGATTTTCCCAGCGCGTAAGTTAAGGGCTGCGCTCTGGCCTGGGTTTTCCTTGATAAAGCCATCAAGCCCCAGGTTTGCCAGTTTACGACAGTAAGGCAGGGTGGCATTGCAGAGAGCCTGACTACTGGTTCGACCAACCGCACCCGGCATATTGGCAACACAGTAGTGGACGATCTCTTCGACGACGAAAACCGGGTCGCTGTGGGTAGTCGGCCGACTCGCGACACAACAACCACCCTGATCAATTGAAACATCAACGATAACCGCCCCTTTTTTCATTTTCCGTAAAAGCGGCAAATCGATTAAGACCGGGGCCTTGGCCCCGGGAATCAGGACCGCACCGATAACGAGATCAGCTTTAACGACATAATCTTCTAGCGCCCGGGGGTCACAATAGATAGTCGTGACATTAGCAGGCATGATCTCATCGAGATGACGAAGCCGGTCCAGGTTGATATCCATGATGATGACGTTGGCCCCGAGCCCAGCTGCGACCTGAGCGGCATTGGTGCCGACAACCCCGGCTCCGATAACCAAGACCTTGGCGGGTTCGACCCCGGCTACCCCACCGAGCAGGATGCCACGCCCCATCATCGGTTTTTCAAGACATTTGGCACCCTCTTGGATTGACATCTTACCAGCCACCTCACTCATCGGAGTAAGCAAGGGGAGATGACCGTTTTCGTCGACCAGAGTTTCATAGGCAACCGCCGCAATAGCTTTTTTCAAACAGCCTTCGGTAAGCTCACGGGAGCCGGCAAAATGGAAATAACAGAAGACAATCTGACCGTCTTTCAGTTTAGAAATTTCCTCAGGCTGCGGTTCCTTGACTTTCATGATCATTCCAGCCTGGTGATAAATAGCGGTTGCCGTATCGACGAGCTCGGCCCCAACCCCGAGATAGTCGACATCATCATAACCGCAACCGAGCCCGGCCCCTTTCTCAATCAGGACCGTATGGCCATCTTCAACCAACAGTTGAGCACCTACCGGGAGAAGCGCTACCCGATATTCATCCTTTTTGATTTCTCGTGGAATGCCGATAATCATGAAAATCTCCAACTTATGATTTTATTTATAGACGGAAAACCGAGAACAGCCAATTATCACGCCCCGCATTACCCATATTTTTAATCTTGAGCTTGTCGAAATGTAAGGGCTCGGGTTTCTCCTTTTGAGTCCTGCACTGAAACTGCCCACCAGTTTCAGCGCATCACGTCATGAGTGACTGTTGCTTGATTTTGACCAGAAAAACCGAGGTATTATTCACCGGGGGTTCCGGTCGGATACGGGTGTATTCCTGGAATTCAGGAGGAAGATCAGAAATTGGTCGGCCATCGATAAAACGTCTTAAACCTTTTTCGTAAATTCGGTAAGAAAGTTTTGCACCAATTGAAAGCTTTTTAGCAAGATAGGTAAAAATTTCATCCTTCGGATATGCATCGGCTCCCACCATAACCAGTTGGTATTCCTCCTTAAGCGACAGAGAAAAATGGTTTCCCTGAACAATACTGATGGATCCGGTTAATTCAAGAATTTCAAGAATCTTTCTGGACAGTTCGACATATTCCGGAATCTGTTCGATGCCAACCCCTTTAATACTAAATTGTTTGCAAAAGGAGATCAGGGTAAGGGGCATCGGCCCGCTACCAAGAAACACCACCTGGTTTCCCGGTTTAAGGTTTGCACCTTGGTATTCCATGCGGGCTAACTTCAGATAATTGAGATAATATGGGAAACGTTTTATCGAAGCCCACGGATCGGAACTGGCGATAATCGATTTTGCATACTCAATCTCCATTCTAAGCCCATTAAGTCTTTTTAAATGGGAGAGCCGTTTCACTATTATCCGAAATTCCCGATCACCAAGCAGCTCTTCAACCAGGCAATCATCAACAGCCCTGGCAATCAAACTTTGCAACCTTTCAAAATGGAACCTAAAAATATCATCAGGGCCACTTAGAATTTCATCATCCGCTAGATTTTGGAGGGCGGAATAAATATCCAAAAATTCATTTTTAATCGAGCTTAACCCGCTTTCTTTCATTCAGTGAGCTCCAAGATCACAGTTGTATTATTGACTCGATCCCGAGGCGGAATCTCATTGACAATTGTAAACCCTTCGAGGTCTTCTGGTTGAACCGGCTCATAGAGAACGGCACGCATCCCGGTGTAGGTCCGGAAAATAACCGGAACATGCCCCGGTCTCTCTTTCAGGACTTCACGAAGAATTTGGAAAATCCGGGCCTTGGGTTCGGCTAAAGCTGCAACCAGCACCATGTCCCAATCTAGTTCGCGGAGACGTGAGTCATCGCCGAGGATAATTTCGATCTCATTTTCCAGCCCCAGGCATTGGATTACCTTTTTTGCCAACTTGACAGTTTCGTTAGAAATATCCAGGCCGATGGACCGGATGCCGTACAGACGGTTCAAGAGAATCAGAGTCAACGGCACAGTGCCGCAGCCGATAAATACCATAGTGCTGCCGACTGTCGTATTTAGAGCCTCGATCTGACTTCTCACCAAAGTTTCATATCGCGGATAAAGAGGAAAATATTTCAGGGTTTCCCAAGGGGCATCAGATTTAAACAATTCTTCTGCCAGATGTTTCTCATGGATACTGAAAAAAGAAGCATAATAGGAACGAATTACCGGAAGCTCCCGCCGGATATCCGGCTCTTCCAGAATAAGTCCGGCAAGATACGCGCCGGCCTCCATGTGGGCCAGATCATCCAGAAACTGATAGAGCCGATAAAGGTCGTCAGGCTTAAGTGCCGCCAACCTCTTTACAGTATATTTTTTAATCCGTTTGGCAAACGCCATGACATGGGGTTTAATAATATCCCGGCTGGCCTGACAATTCTTACAGCAACCTAAAAAATCATGCTCATCAAGTTCGTGTTCATGGATAAAATTTATTTCATGCATGGATCAGCTCTTTTCAATTTATCTTCATAACAGCCATCTGGTCATCCATTGGTGGACGATCGCAGCAAGGAACCTGATGGCTAAGTAAAAATTTGAGAAATATTTAACTTTCCCGACTTCAACCGGCGCTTTCGGCCTCCAGCCAGGGTTCGAGAGTGCGGAGCAGGCTGAGAGCCCGATCTCGCCAGGCGGGATAGTTGGCGGCTTTGTTCCAAGATGTTGCGGCGCCGGGAAAGTCATTCTCGTTCCAGGCACAGTAGCCGGCCAAAAGATGCTGGTAGCCATCCTCTTCGGCAATCTTTTCAAGTTTTGCAAAGATCTCATAGGCTTCGCGATAACGGCCGGCATGATAGAGAATCTTGCCCCGCCGGAAGGCAGTATCAGCTCCGAGATCGAGATTTTGTAAACGATCCAGGGTCTTAAGAGCCTTGTCTATCTGATCGCTCTGCCGATAGAGAGCGACAAGTATCTCAAACTCTTGACGGGATGGTTCACTCTCCACAAAAACACTCTCCCAGGTGGCCGCCGCAGCCTTTGGTAACTGCAGTTGCTGGTAGATTCGAGCGATCATTTTGAGTTCTTTGACTGAGATCCGACCACTTGATTGGAGAACTTTATATGCACTCAATGCGGTTTGATACTCTTCGGCCGAAAGCGCAATCTGCCCATAGAGACGCCAGTGCTCGATGGTTTCCGGATAGCTGTCAACCAGCCGAGCGGCAACCTGTAAGGCCGCTGGGGTTTCAGCCAGTCGCCAATGGACCTGGATCAGGGCCTTGAGCCAGTCGGCTGGCGGCGCTGGCCGGCTGGCCAAAAGTTCAAGCAAAAGCGAACGAGCTTTACCAAAAGCTTCACCATAAATAAAGGCGATGACGGCCTGATATTTGAGTTTTTGACGTTTTTCCGGCAGCCGGGCCGCCACTTTAAGAAAGGTTTCCGCAGCCGCCTTGTAATTTTCTGTCATCATCAGTGCCATACCGAGATTTTCATAAACGACATTAAAATCCGACGCCTTCTCAAGCACCCGGCGATAAAGTTTCACGGATTCGGGATAGTGTCCAAGCTGAAAATTGAGATTCGCCGCAATGAAATTTAAGAGTACCGGAGACTCTTTGCGGCCAGTGGAAAATTTTTCGAAGCGCTGTAAGCTTTTTTGATATTCTCCACGACGATTAAGCTCCTGCATTTCGAAAAGTACTCGGACAGCCGTCCGAGAAAGCTTTTTCTGGTAAAAAGAAGCCTCTCGGGCCGATGCGACTCCAGGAATCGACAGAAAAAGAGCGAAAACCAGCGAAAAAAGCGCCGTAAAATATAGATATGAATGGTTTTTGAGCATCAGTAAGAATGACTCATCTTCCGAGTTTGAAAAAGATGGTAGTCTCAACCAAGGTTTTGACTTGGGTACCATCGACCATACCGGGTTGGAAACGCCAGCCCAAAACTGTTTCACGCACCGCTTTTTCAAAGTATCCGGGGGGCTCGGCCTTGATAATTTCAATTCCTTCAACCAGCCCTTGGCGGGTAACAAAAAAGCGTATGTTAACCAACCCTTCAACCCCCCGACGCCGGGCCAGAAAGGGATAAACCGGCTCTATCCTTGTCGTACTCAACGGTTCGCGATCAACTTCACCAATTCGATAAAAATCGGGCCGCGAAAGCGCCGGAATCGGAGTCCCGGGAACTCTCGGCAACGGCTGGAGTTCGAAGTCAGTTTCAATCCGCACATCAAGCATCACTTTAGAGAGCTCAATCTCAAGTTTTATTTCCGGTATAGGCTGAGGAGACTTTAAAATCTCGGGTGGTGGTTCGGGAAGTTCCAACTCCAGCCGGGGTTCGGGTTCATGGACAGCACGGGATTGCTCCTGATCAAGTTCTGCAGACTCCAGAAAGACCGGTTCCCTGATCAGACGCGGCAACTCTCGCGACCCGCCATCACCACGAAAAAGCCAGGGAATCAAGGCCATAATAAGCAGGTTAAACAAGAGCGCCCCAGCCAGAGCCAGAGGCACATCCCGCTTGCGATGATGGTCACAGGACATAATTTACCGATGTTGGGGAGCTTCAGCAGCGACGGCGATGCGTTGAGCTCCGGCCATCCGACATTGGTCGAGAACCTTTATCGTCAAACCGGTCATCACTTTTTTATCCGCCACAATAACAATACTCCCATCCGGATTCTGAGCCAGAAAACGCTCGGTTACGGCCCTAATACTGCGGACATCAACCCGCTGGCCATCAACATAGATTTGACCCTCAACATTAATCCCAAGACGCAGACCACTCTGCCGAGTTTCTTCGGCAGTCAGCGCTGCCGGACGATTAACCTCAACTCCCGATTCACGTACAAACGTCGTCGTCACAAGGAAAAAAATCAACAGAATAAAAACCATATCGAGCATCGGTGCCATATCGACCTGAGCTGGTTTACGCTCGCGCCGGAGACGGGCTCGCACATTAATCATATCAGCTCCCCAACTCTTTCATTACCCCGGCGCGAAATTCATCTAACCTCTGAGAGATACGGAAGATACGACGACGAAGAAAACCGGCCATAAAAAGGCCGGGAATTGAAACAAAAAGACCGCTTTGGGTCGTAATCAGAGCTTCGGCAATACCGTTGGCCAGAGCCCTGGGGTTACCGGTACCGTAAATCGAGATCGCGTCAAAAGTGGAGATCATACCCTGCACCGTACCCAGAAGACCAAGAAGCGGCGCAATCGAGGCGAGGGCGTAGATATAATTAATATTACAGCCCAGACGCTCAGTTTCCCGAGCGATCAAGGAGTTCAACAAAGCCAGATTATCACGCCTGACCGAACTCATCGACTCAATAAAATGACCGACTACATGACAGAGTGGGGTTCCGAAAAAGTCATCGACCAGACGACGTTCGCGCACCACTTCCAAGGCCTCGGAAATCTCCATATCACGCTGACTTACAGCCCAGACCGACTGTAGTTTAAGGATAATCAGAACCCACATGACCAATGAGATCAGAATGATGGGTACCATCAAGGGACCACCCCGGTAAAAGTAGTCAAGGATGTCAAAAATAACTTGCATTAAAACCTACTCAACCAGATCCCGAGTTTCCCGACCACCCCCCTGCAAGGCGATGCTCAAACTGACCGATTTCTCCTCCATATCACCAATGATGGCATCGACCCGACGGGCAAACCAGGTATGCAACAAGATAATCGGAATCGCTACCGTCAGCCCCAACTTGGTCGTAATCAATGCCTCGGAAATGCCGCCCGACATCATCCGCGGATCGCCGGCGCCATAGACGGTTATTACCTGGAAGGTATTAATCATGCCGGTTACGGTTCCCAACAACCCCAACAACGGGGCGATGGCGGCCAGAACCTGAAGGGTGGGAAGAAATTTTTCGAGACGGGGCAGCTCTTTAAGGATAGCCTCTTCGAGAACATTCTCAAGCACGTCACGTGCCGCCCGGCGAGCCCCCAAACCGGCAGCCAGGACCCGAAATACAGGCCCCTTTTTGTTCTCCAGCAATTCCATACTGCGCTGGAAGTCGCCAGCGGCCACCAGTTGAATGATTGACACCATCACCTTGTCGGTATTACTCTTGACCCGGCTTAAAAAGAGAAAACGTTCAAGACTGAAAATCAGTGCCACAAGCCCGACCAGCAAAATGGGCCAAACCAGAATTCCGCCGGAGCGCAAGCGCTCCCAGCTTGACGGTGTTAAAGCGAGGCGCCGGACGGCATCACCACCGGAAAAATCGAGATAGATCGACTCACTCTCTTGGGCGATAAATTTTTTCAGGTTTTTAGAGACCCTCCAGCCCGGTTTCGAGACTGCCAGCAGAGCCTCATTCTCCACTCCGAAAACGGCATAACCACAACTACCATCGGCATCATCCTGATAGATAGTCGACAAGGCTCCCAAACGCACAATGTGACCAGTCGCCCGGCGACCGTCAAGGCCGACAAATGAAGCCTGTGAACGCCGGACTTCAGCACTGGCCCACATCTCATCGAGATAGAGATCCGCTATCGTAGCAATCTCACTCATTCCCGGATAGGCAGTATCCTTAAGAATCTTGGACACCGGTTTAAGACGACCCGGTGCATCTCCGGAGACCGGAGAATTTTCCAACATGGAAGACAGATCACGCGCACTGGTGCTCACCACCCCGGCCAGTTCATTAAGCTTGTGCAGAGCCAGACGACTCTTTTTCTCCAGATCCTGTTGCTCTTGGACAAGTTTTTCGAGCTCTTTTCTCTGCCCGACAAGCACCGTCTTGAGCTCTAGAACCCGTCTCGCAGCACGCGCTTTCACCGCCTTAGCCGATTTTTTCAAAACGGCAATTTCGGCCTGATTGAGACGTTTTTCAACCTCTGCCATCTGTTTTTCTTCCTCAACCAGAACCGTGGTCCGCTGTAACAAACCGGAGTCATCTCCCTCGGCGGCAACCAACCACGATACCGAACCTGGCAAAAACAGCAAGATCCCCAAAATCATGAAAAAAACCGGCCGCAGTCTCATGGCTGACCGCCAGCCACCGGCAGGCGGACGAGATCGAAGGCCCGCTGTTTGAGGGTCATCCGCAAGGCCTCCTTGACCGCCTCGTTAGAAACTCCAGACAAAGGCTCCCACCTCTTGGAAGATCGGTTGAACCAACCCGCTCGATCACCATCGAGTGAAAGGTAGTAGAGTCCGACCCGGCCCAGACGCAGCATGCGAACGGTTGTTTCGACCCCATCGAGTACCAGAAACTCCTCACTAACTTCAAACCCGCGGCCAAAACCGGCTTCGATTTTAAGAACCTCCATAACCCGGCGTAATTTCTCGGCAAGATCGGCATCATAACTATTTAAAACCTGACGCAGATCAACCAAGCGCCGCTCTCTTTCAATCATGGAGAACGGCAGATCAGCCGCCTGAAAAGTCTCAATACGACCGACCAGTTCATCGAGAAAGGGCTCCAGCCGGATGCCGATTTCGGCCATCTCGTTAAGCCCGGTCTCAAGTCTGGCAATCTCCTGGTGACGTTGTTGGCTATAACCTCTCAATTTTTCCCGGCGGGCTTCGAGCAATTTAATTTCAAGCTCCAGAACATGAGTTGCATCATCCAGCACCCGACGCTCAGCCTGCCATACCTGCTTCAAATTTGTGGTCTTTTTTTGAACCACCACCGTCTCTTTCACGGTCTTATCAATTTTTTGCCGGCTCGGAACCGAAGCGGAAAACACTACGGGCTTCCAACACAGACAAAAAACAAACAGCAATCCAGCCAATAAAAAAACTGGTTTTCGTTCCATCTTCTCTCCTTACTGAAAGGCTCTGATCCGAGCTCAACTCACTGAACCAACAACCTCTTGGAAATTTTATTTGTGAAGATTTCTTCTATATGTGTTAACGTATTTAAAGTCAACCGGGAAGGCATCAACTTTTCCCGCAACACCAAAAAGATAAAGGACTTCAGGAATGCGTTACACACTTGCTGAAATTGCCGCCAAGGTTGACGGTGAGGTTGTTGGTGATGAAAATCTGGTATTGACCGGCATCAACAGCCTGGAGATGGCCACGGCTGACGAGCTCTCTTTTGCCGAGGAGAAATTTCTCGAAAAAGCTATGACCTCAAAAGCTGGAGCCCTGCTGGTACCCAGAAAAACCGATAATTTAAAGCAGCCACAGATTATCTGCGAGCAACCTTTTCGCGCGGCCGGTCGCATCATGATGGAGATCGACCAGGCCGCCCAAAAAGTCGAGCACCAGATCGACCCGCACGCCTTTATCGGAAAAGATGTCAGCCTTGGAAAAAATCTCTATATTGGTCCCGGCGCGATAATTAATGACGGAGCCGTTATCGGCGACAACAGCCGCATCTACGCCAATACCTATATCGGCAAAGGGGTTTTAGTCGGCGCAGATTGCTGGATCTACCCTGGAGTGGTGATCCGTGAAAACTGCCGTTTGGGCGATCGGGTCATCATCCACCCCAACTCGGTCATCGGCTCAGACGGTTTCGGTTTTCTCCAGCTCGGCGGCTGCAATGTCAAGATCCCCCAGATCGGTTCGGTAATCATTGAAGATGATGTTGAAATCGGCGCTTTATGCACTATCAATCGGGCCGCTCTGGACAAAACTGTCATCGGCCACGGCACCAAACTTGACGACCATGTCCATTTGGGACACGGTGTCAAGGTCGGTAACGAAGTCATCATGTGCGCTCAGGTGGGAATCTCCGGCAGTGTCCGCATCGGCAATCAGGTTATGCTGGGGCCCAGATCCGGGGCTGCCGACCATCTCAATATCGGCGATCGGGCCCGCCTCATGGGCAATACTCTGGCCGCGAAAAATCTGGAAAAAAATAAGGATTACGGCGGCATCCCTGCGGTTCCGGCCAAACAGGCACTGCGCCAGATGATGGCTGTCACCCACCTGCCCAAAGACCGCGGTCGCCTGGCGACTCTCGAAAAACGGGTCCGGGAACTAGAGATGCTGTTACAATCGAAGGACTAAAATAACCCGATCACCTCTTTCAGATTCCAGCCGGCTACCGCAAACTTACAATGCCACAAATTCCCGGCATGCCGGGAATGGGAAACATGCAGGGGCTACCAGGAGGTGGCAACATACCCTCTTTTCCCGGCCCCCGGTAACAGTCGTCAGTTTTTTTACTGAAGGCTGACGGTTAATTAAAAAAGCTTATTGGCCTCCGAAGAGACGTTTGAGCAGTGTGGTTGTCTGTTTTAAAGGATTCGAACGGATTGCTGCCTCTTCACGGGCCAGGTAGTAGAAAATGCCATCCATCCCTTTTTCAACAACGTAACCACTCAAATCCTCTTTGACGTCGGGCACGAAAGGAATACTTTTATACTTTCCCATAACCGCATCATAGGTTTGGATAGCACCAACCTGGGACAAACTCTCTTCGACCACCGGGGTCATCTCCCGGGTCAACTCCGGCGTCATCTTGCCACGGAAATATTGGGTTGCAGCATCTTCCGGACCTTTGTAGATAGTCTGGACATCATCAATCGACAGCTCGGCAATCGCATTCCCAAAAAGTTTTTTGGCCTTCGGGGTTGCCACTTCAGCGGCCCGATTGAGTTTCAACTCAAGATCGTCGAGCATCCCCGAAAAACCAATTTTTTGCAAAGCCTTTTTCACCGTTTCAAATTTTTCCGGCAGCGGGATATGGATTAAAGAATCGGCGTTAAATCCATCCGTTTTACCAAGTTGAGAAACCACCGTCTCGCTGCCCACCCGTAAAGCCTCTTTAAGTCCGGAACCAATCTCAGTCTCGGAAAGACCGCCAAGGGTCTGTTTCGAAACTGATTTTTGGCTAAATTTATTGAGCAAACTCTTGCCACTCTCCAGCCAACTGGTTTTGGCAAACAAGTTGCCACTTAAACTCAAAATAAGAAAAAAAACTAACCCTCCCAAGCCCACCAACAAACCTAACCGCAACTTTCCAGATTTTCCGGGATAACCAGTCATGACAGCCCCTCCTGCATAATTTGAGTTTACCATCAATAATAACAATCGATAGCTAAATTAAAAAAAGGGAGCCAACAAGCTCCCTCTTTTTAAAAATCAATCACACATCTTTTAAAAAGATCAGTCAATCTTGTCGAACTTGCTGGCCGGAACACCGCAGACACTACATTTTTCGGAACAATCACCACCAACCGTATTACCACAAACCCTACATACCCAGATATCTTCAACCGGCAGGTCACCACCCTTCTCATAGGTCACCAGAGCATCTTGATAGAGACCACAGTGAATTTCTTCAACGGTGTTGGCCCACTCAAACATCCGCAAGGCCTTCTTATTACCTTCTTCTTTGGCCGTCGCGATAAATCCGGGATACATATCCTTAAATTCATGGCTCTCACCGGCCACAGCATCTCTCAGGTTAGCACCGGTATCACCAACCCCGTCCATAGCTTTCAGATGGCCATGGGCATGTACGGTTTCAGCTGCGGCCGCAGCGCGAAACAGTTTGGCAATCTGGGAAAAGCCCTCGCCTGCGGCCTTATCAGCAAAAGCGAGATATTTACGATTAGCCTGACTCTCTCCGGCAAACGCCGCCTGCAGATTTTCCAGTGTCTTTCCCATTATTATCTCCTCCGCAAAACATTAAGTAATAAAATTAAATTATCTCGGTTAACAATAAGGGTTATCCTTACCAAAGATGATTATCTTTGTCAACATAAAACCATCTGAGGTTGCAGCCCAGATTTTTATATGCTATTCTTCCCTGATTACATGCAAATCGACCAAAACAAAAAATCTGCCCCACATAAGAGAGAAACTGAATGTCCAATCTTAAAAACACCAGGAAACTGATCGCTACAGCCCTCGGTCGACAAGCCGCCGACCTGGCCGTTGTCAATGCCAACTTGGTAAATGTTTTCACCTCTGAGATCCAACCGCAAAGCACCATCACGGTCAGTGCCGGAAAAATCGCAAGCATCGGCAATCCAGCTCCCGGCGCTCTCGGGCCGGAGACCGTAATCATTGATGCAAAAGGTGATTTCGTACTCCCCGGTTACATCGAAACCCACACTCACATCGCCAACGTCTTTCGCCTCCACGATTTTTGCGCTGCCGTCCTGCCTCACGGAACGACCACCGTTTTCAGTGAAGCAACCGAACTCGGCAACAGCCTCGGTCGGCGGGGGTTAAACTGGCTATTTGAAGAAGCCGCAGGCCTACCTTTGGATTTCAACTTTACAGCCCCCTGTTTCTCTCCTCCCTACCCCGAGTTTGAAAGCTGTTACCAGATATCTTTGACGGAATACGAAGAACTTTTTCAGGATAAACGGATTGCCGGAATCGGTGAAGCCTACTGGCCCGATATTCTGGAAGCCGATGATCGCACCCTGAAACTTCTCACGCTGGCCCGCCACTATAATAAACCGATCCAAGGCCATTCCGCCGGCGCCAAAGAACATCAACTTAACGCTTTTGCCGCAGCCGGCATTGCCTCCTGCCATGAACCGATCAATCCCGAACAAGCTCTTGCCCGCCTCCGTCTCGGCCTTCATTTAATGATCCGTGAAGGCAGCATCCGCCGCGATCTGGCCGGGGTTGCTCCGGTAAAAAATCTGACCCGGGAAAGCCGCCGGCTGACGATTTCGACCGATGGTGTCACCCCCTCATGGCTACTCAACGAGGGCCACCTCGACAGTCTTGGCCAAAAGGCGGTGGAACTCGGCTTCGATCCGCTTACGGTTGTCCAGATGCTGACTTTAAACGCCGCTGAAGCTTTTCAGCGTCAGGATATCGGGGCTCTGGTACCGAACCGCCGGGCTGACATCCTGATTGTTCCGGAACTGGAAAGATTTACTCCACGAATGGTTCTCTGCCGAGGCAAGGTCTGCGCTGACAATGGCAAATTGAAAGATTCACAAAGTTACACACCCTACAGCTATCCACAAGCAGCGTACAACTCTATCTCCTTAAAACCGGTTACTGCAGCAACCTTTATCTATCCAACCACAAAACATGACAACGTTAAGGTACGGGCTATCAAGCCGGAAATCGGCAGCATGGTAACCCATGAAGTAACCCCGACTCTGAAAGTTAAACAGGGCAATATCAGCGCTGACCCGATTCAAGATATAATCAAGTATGTCGTCTGCGACCGTTACGGCAGCAACCGGATCGCCCGAGGTTTTCTAGCCGGCACTGGAATTCAGCACGGCGCCTGGGCTTCGACTTTAAACTGGGAGTGTTATCAACCGACCGTCATCGGCTGTAGTGAAGAGGAGATGGCGATAGCATTTAATCGTCTCCTTGAAATCAACGGAGGGGTTGTCGTGATTGACAAGGGCCGGGTTTTGGCCGAACTACCGCTACCGATCGGAGGTATCAAGACAGATATGAATTTACGAGAGATTCTGGCCCGTGAAGAGCAGCTTGTCGAAGCCTTAAACACTATCGGTTCAAAACTCGATAACCCTTTCTTCCATTACCAGACCCTGGCCTTTACCGGCCTACCCTTCCTGCGTCTGACCGACAAGGGGCTTTTCGATGTCCGCAAACGCTCACTGGTACCATTAGAAGTCGAAGAGTGATGGCATCCAGCCCCCTCTAAAACCACCTGAGAACCAGATATGACGTCCCCAATCATATGAATCCCAGATTGACTGTTCATCATGCCAACTAAGTTTACCAATAAACAACCTCGCAGGATACCATCTAAATTTAATAAATCATTCTTAACGATCAATAATAAAATAAGTATTGATTTTAGCTGTGGTTTATGCTTAACATATTTACGGTGAATTTTAAGTTTGTAAAAAATCAGAAATGTAGAGATTGGCAGTGGATATCTTTAATAGGTACTATAA
>CAZUXG010000011.1:0-1758 GCA_964623985.1 uncultured Thermodesulfobacteriota bacterium
TCCGTAACAACGTTTTTCCAACATCGCTACCGGCTTCGGGGTTGCGACTCGCCACCAACTCAGGCGCTGGGCGTTTTGCCAGGAAACCTGAGCCCGGCTGGGACGCCAACAACGCCCCAGGGCATGACTAAAATTCTTAATATTGTAACGTTTTATAACCAGGTTTAGACCTTCAAGATCGAGTTTGGCCACCGTAGCACTGTTACCGGCTTTGAGAATTTCACCATCAGTTATAAAATCATCGGGACGAGCCAATAGATCTTCAAGAGCCGGGCTTTGATAACCGCGATCCAGAAGACGGAAAAAACGGTTTTCATTTTGAGCGGCGAAAGCGGTACAGTTGCGCAATGATTTGGTGACATAACTAGCCACTTTTTTATTACGGTGGTCATCAATTTGACCTTTAATAAGTTTAACCTCGTTGGCCTCTACCGACCAGCTCCGACTCTGACAATAACTCTGCCATAAAAAATCAAGATGCTGATCTATGCCAGGATAAGATTCAGCCAGAAACAAAGCAATATTTGCAAGACTTTTTTGTCTCTCAAGCTCACTGCCGCGGCCTAAACTGTCAACCGCATCACCATCAATTGTAAAAACCCTCTCATCACTGAACAAAAAATTACTCCAGTGAATATCACTCTGTAACAAACCAGCCCGATGATGAGCGGCAATTGTTTCAATAACCGCGTTAAGCAACTCCCGCCGCTCACGATCATCCTGATGGGCAAACCAGAGATCAACCAGAGTTGACGCCGATTGTAACTCTGCAAAAATGATCGTCGGCAAAGAACCCGACATGAGACGCTCGGCAAAAAGCAGTTCCGGCGTCGCAATTCCGGCAGACTCAAGCGCCTTGACCCCCTTAAGCTCCCGCTGCCAGTGTCGTCTGGCTTTACGGGGGTCAAGAAAAAATTTCACGACAACCCGTCTCGCACCCCAGCGTGCCGCACAAACCATCCGTTTCCCGGGAATCAGACGCAATAGCCTTTGACAGACAAGGGGCGTCACGTCGGCCACTTTTTCCGCCGGCAGAGAGAGCGAAAAAGGCAGCTTTAAATCATATTGGGCCTGGCGCAAAGAGTCTATAGAGACCGGCCAACCATTCTCAATCATAATCAGATATACTACTATCAAGACAGACAAATAGGCAACAAAAAACGCCTGCCCATTTTTTTTCTTTACAGGATTATGTCACTGCAATATAGTAAATCTCTCAATCCAAAAATCGCTAATATTAAACAGGCGCTTTAACTTCTAAGATATTTCAATCCTCCATGAATCCGGGACATTGCCTAAGTCTTAAACCAGGAATGATTAAAAAATATGGAATCTTACAAAACGCAACTTCTCAACCTCCAAAGCGAACTTTTCGCCAGTCAAAAGGCCAGTCAAGAAGGTGCCAAAACAGTGGAACTTGATCAATCCCGGGTTGGCCGCCTGTCCCGCATGGACGCGATCCAGGCTCAGGCCGTAGCACTTGAATACCGACGGCGGCAACGACTTAAACTACAACAGATAAAAGCCGCTCTGCAAAGAATCGAGAACGGTGAGTTTGGTATCTGTTCTCGCTGTGGAGAAAATATAGACGGCCGACGTCTCGAGTTTGACCCGACAGCTCCAATGTGCATCACCTGTGCTCAGATGCTGGAAAAATAACCGATTAATCTTTAAGAAAGATGATGAAGAAACTAGCAAAAAAAAGCTCTTTAAAAAAGGAGAATTACCATGAAAGAGTTACTGATTCGGGCCGAACGC
>CAZUXG010000011.1:1858-31807 GCA_964623985.1 uncultured Thermodesulfobacteriota bacterium
AGCTCTTTAAAAAAGGAGAATTACCATGAAAGAGTTACTGATTCGGGCCGAACGCTGTCTTGGCTGCCGCAGTTGCGAACTGGCCTGCGCGGTTGAACACTCAACCGGCAAGAGCCTGCTTTCAGCCATCAAGGAAAAACCCCGGCCCCAATACCGGGTTCACGTTACCAGTGATGGCCACAGTTCTCTGCCGTTGCAGTGCCGCAACTGCGAGGATGCACCCTGCTTAACTGCCTGCCTGACCGGCGCCCTGCACCACGATGCAAGGGGGGTTGTTTTATGCGACAGCGATCTCTGTATCGGTTGCTGGATGTGTGTGATGGTCTGCCCCTTCGGCATTATCAGTCAAAATCATAGCGAACGCCGCATCATAAAATGCGACCGCTGCCCGGAACGTGAAATACCGGCCTGCGTTACGGCCTGCCCTAGTGGAGCCTTGGTTTATCGTGAAGTAGATCAAGAGAGCCGAGATAAACGCCAAAAAGTTCTATCTCAATTACAATCTCCGGCATAACCATTAAACCAACCCGCAGAATGGTTATTTTATGACAATAGAAAGCTGAAATAAGAGATTTAAAGGTGTCGAATTCGACACCTTTAAAACAAAGGAGAAACATCATGAAAATAAGTGACGATATAAAATCTAAAAGTGTTGATCCGGCGAGCCGGGAGATCTTGCAACTGGCTGCTGATCAGGATATCGAAACCGTCTGGGATCGCCTGGAAAAACAGCAGCCGCAATGCGGTTTCGGGGAACTTGGTCTCTGCTGCCGGACCTGTTCGATGGGACCCTGTCGCATTGATCCCTTTGGCGAGGGAGCCCAGAAAGGGGCTTGCGGAGCGACTGCCGATACGATTGTCGCCCGTCATCTGATCCGCATGATCGCCGGCGGGGCTGCAGCCCACTCTGATCACGGAAGACGCCCGGCTCTGCTTTTGAAAGAGGTCGCCGAGGGCAAAAATCAAGCATATCACATCAGTGATCCCGAAAAGCTTAAAGCGATCGCGAAAAGACTTGGCCTGAACATAGAAAACCGCGATCTCAAAGAAATCGCTTTAGAAGTTGCCAATATCGCCTTAAATGATTTCGGCAAACAGGATGAGAAAACTCTGGCCTTTGTTGAAGCCTACGCCCCCAAGAAACGCCTTGCCCGCTGGCAAAAAATTGCTGACGATTTAAGTAATTTAAGTTCTAAAACCATCGGTATCCTGCCCCGCGGTATCGACCGCGAGATTGTCGATATCATGCACCGTACCCATTTCGGCGTCGATCACGGCCCCTTATCGTTGATTGCCCAGGGCGTCAGAGCCTCACTTGGAGATGGTTGGGGCGGTTCCTTGATCGCCACCGAACTTCAGGATGTACTCTTTGGTACTCCTAAAATCAGGGAGGCTACCGCGAATCTCGGCGTCCTTGATAAAGAACAAATCAACATCGTCGTCCACGGCCATGAACCGGTTCTTTCAGAAAAAATTGTCGAACTTGCGGCTAGCGAAAAAATGCAGAAACTAGCCCAGGCTCAAGGAGCCCAAGGCGTCAATGTTGTCGGCATGTGTTGCTCCGGTAACGAAATCTTGATGCGCCATGGCGTCCCCATCGCCGGCAATGTACTCCAGCAGGAACTCGCCATCATTACGGGGGCTGTCGAACTTATGAGTGTCGATGTCCAATGTATCTTCCCGGCCCTGGCTGAACTGAGTCAATGTTTCCACACCCACTTTGTCGCAACCAGTGACCAGGCCGCTTTCCCCGACTCTATCCATATCCAGTTTGAAGAAGATAAAGCCAATCTCTGCGCTGAAAAAATCGTCACTATGGCGATCGAAAACTTCGCCAACCGCAAGCCCGAAAGAGTTCAGATTCCGGCCGTCACCAATCAAGCAATGGTCGGTTTTTCGGTTGAGGCAATCCTTGAAGCCTTAGGCGGCACCCCTGAACCCTTACTCGATGCAATCAAGAGCGGTGCCATCAAAGGGGTGGTTGGCATTGTCGGCTGCAACAATCCCAAAGTGACCCACGACTATTACCATATCGAACTCGCCAAGGCCCTGATTGCCAAAGACATTCTGGTTATCGGCAGCGGCTGCTGGGCGATTGCGGCGGCCAAAGCCGGTCTCATGCAGATTGAAACCGCTAAAGATGCCGGACCCGGCTTACAACAAGTCTGCGAAGCCTTAAAGATTCCGCCCTGCCTCCACATGGGCTCCTGTGTCGATTGCTCCCGCATGTTGGTCTTGGCCGGCGCTCTGGCCGACACCCTGGGGGTCGATATTGATGACCTGCCCCTGGTCGGCTCGGCCCCTGAGTGGCTGACTGAAAAAGCGGTCTCGATCGGCACCTATTTCGTGGCCTCGGGAGTTTCCGTCCATCTCTGGCCGATGCCGCCGATCGCCGGCGGCGCCCAGGTAACCAAGATCCTCACCGAAACTGCCGAAGAGGTCTTCGGCGGTGCCTTCTTTGTCGAGGAAGAGCCTCTCAAAGCAGCCGAAAAAATGGCTGAAATAATTGCTCAAAAACGCCTGGCTTTGGGATTATGAAAAAGCGCCATCTGATCATCGGGGCCGGAAATGCCGGCTTAAGCGCCGCTTTGACGATTGCCCGCCTGAAACCCGAAGATGAAATCGAAATCATCTCACACGAGCCTTGGGCGCCCTACTGCCGATGTTTGCTGACCTACTATCTGGAAGGGGTAATCACAAAAGAGAAGCTCTTTGCCCAGGGTGAGGAGCTGATCAGAAAAAACCGCCTCATCTATCGACAAAATGAGCGGGTCATCAAAGTAGATGTAAAGAATCTGACTGTAGAATGTGAAGATGGCCGCCAGGCCAGCGCCGATACCATCCTTATCGCCACCGGCGGCGAACCTCAAAAACCCGATTTCCCCGGGGCTGAGCTACCCGGCATCTTTACCCTGCGAACCTTTGCCGACGCCCTGGCAATTAAAAAAAGAGTCCGGCCCAGTGGTCGTTGGGCCGTGGCTGGAGCCGGCTTGGTAAGCCTGAAAACAATTGCCGCACTGCGCTGTCACGATATCAATATCGACCTTTTTGCCACCTCTGGTAGAATTCTCTCACAGGTTCTTGACCCTTATACGGCTCGCCTGGCAACTACCAAACTAACCGACAACAAGGTTGCCATTAATGTCAACGAAGATATCGTTGCGGCCGCTGTGGCTCCCGACAATCAACTGAAACTCACCACCAGCCGCGGCCGGGAACTACTGGTCGATGGCCTGCTTTACGGAAAAGGCGTAAACGCCACAAACCCCCTTGGTAATAGCAGTATCAGCCATGACGACTGGGGTGCGTCCCAAAGTAGCGCCCCCCAGCCCTGGCAAGAAGCCCAAGACGGCATACCGGTAAACTCCCATCTTGAAAATAAAGAAAACCTCTTTGCCGCTGGGGATACCGCCCGGATTTTTGATCTGGTTCGAGAAAAATACGACCGCCTGCCGCTCTGGCCCCTGGCTGGCGAACAGGGCTTGGTCGCCGGCTCCAATATGACAAGGTCCCGCCCGGCACGCCGCTATACCGGCGGCGTCAGCTGTAATGCTTTCTCGATCTTCAGCCTCAACTTTATTAGTGCCGGCTACCGAGAGATCCCAACCGATGAGAGTGGATGGCACTCTCTTGAACAAAAAAAAGGTGACTCTTACAGCCGCCTCAACTTTCACCAGAATCAACTCAAAGGTTTTATTATCAGCGGCTCTGGTAATTCCAGCTCCGGCAATATCAGAAAAGCCGGTCCCTTGCTCGCCCGGATTAAACGGGAAGCCCTCAGTAGACAATAAAAACCCCGTTCACTGCCCAGCTATTTAAAAACTAAACAACCACCTACTGGAAGTAAGTGGTTGTTTAGTTTTCCAGGCTTAAAGAAAGACTCAAACACCATAAAAAACCCCATGGCAAGGGAGAAAACAGACTCTATTGACCCCATTTCGTAATATTACTACGGAAAGTGTGAAAATATATTCACCCGACAGGGCGTCTGGATCGTTGAGAAAATCGATCCGGGCTGGTTCTGTATGGTTACCAGACCAGAGAGGCGTGGATCCAGCCCTGATCGCCATCTTCATGGATAATCTGCAACCAGCGCCCCTGACGTTTAAGAACTTTTAAGGGCACCTCACGATCAACAATAAAGAGAATCCGGTTTTTACTACCGGGACCGGAACGAACATTACAGTTCTCTTTAATCGTGATAACCGTTGAACTACTGTTAAGCAAGGATTTATAAACCCAGCCACGGTCACCTTCAAAATCCTTGCATTGATACCAGTTACCTTTTTTCTTAACAATTTGAAAGGGGTGATATTTTGTTACCTGCCAGACAATTTCAGCCTTTTTATTGGGAGCTGAGCGAATATTGGCAAGCCCAACTTTAACAGCCATACGTTCAGCCGCCTGAGCTGGAACCAACAGTATAAAAGTCAGCAACAAGCCAACCATCAAAATCGTTGAAAAGGATCTAAATAAAAACCGTTTTTGAGTTATAGATATCATAATCAATGCCATTTCCGGGAGTGTTTTCCCTATTACAAGTTCACTTTTTATGAGGAGCACCCTCACTAAGGACATGTTGTAGTCGCTTTTGCAGATCGTGACGTTTACCAATATTTAAACAGGCTTCACATGATCCGGCAAAACCAAGATCAGAGATAATTTTCAGTAGCCCGCCTATAGGGTTTACTGCTCACTGACGAATAACCACTGCCGACTTCAATGAATACTAACCAAGAGCGCCGGCAGAGTCAAGCCTTTTTCCGACCTATTTTTTCGAGATTAATAACTGGGTTAGAGCGCCGTTTTTCTTAATAATTGCCTTGACATCACCTCACAAAATATGTCAACCCTTAACCCAATTAAATCGGTACAAGTCTAAGCCAACCCAACTTAAGGAGAAGCTGCATGACGTATGAAACATTACTCTATGAACGTCAGGATGGAGTCGGAATCCTTCGTTTGAACCGACCGGAAAGAATGAATGCAGTAATCGAACAATTGTATCTCGACATCCAGGCCGTCCTTAAAAAAGCTGAAAAAGATGACCAGGTCCGCGCCTTGATCCTGACCGGTTCAGTACGCCACCGCCCTGAGGGTGACAAACAGGCCTTTTGCGCCGGTGCCGATCTAAAAGAACATCAAAAGGGAGAGCGAACAGCCTGGCAGAAACGCGAATACATCCTTCTAGCTCATGAAACCACCCGGCTGCTCTATGTCTTTCCCAAACCGGTTATCGTGGCGGTCAACGGTCCGGCCCGGGGAGCCGGTACCGAGATGGCCTTAAACGGTGATTTTCTATTGATGGCCGACACCGCAACAATCGCCTTTCCTGAAACCGGACTCGGGACCTTCGTCGGTGGTGGCGTCACCTCCCACTTAGGCAAATTGATCGGCCGCCAGAAAGCCAAGGAACTGGTCTTTACGGGCCGCGTTCTGGATGGCAAGGCGGCGGTCGAAATAGGACTTGCCTTAAAATCGGTTCCCATTGAAGAACTCCTGCCGGCAGCCCTCAAACTGGCTGCAACCCTGGCTCAAAAAGCCCCAATCTCAATGAAATTCGCCAAAACAATTCTCAACCAGGCTGAAAGTCTTGACCTGCAAACCGCCTTGATGATTGAAGCGGAGGCAATTTTATCCTGTATGACCACAGAAGATTGGCGCGAAGGAATCGTCGCCTTTGCTGAAAAACGCACACCAGAATTCCACGGGAGATAAAAATATGCTTAGTGATAAGATCCTTAATGCTAACTCAATCGTCGTCGTCGGCGCCTCAAAGACAGTCACCAAACGCGGCTACCAGGCAATCCGGATTCTTCTTGAAGAGAAATATGAAGGCCGAATCTACGGAGTCAACCCCAAACTTAAAAGTGTTCTGGGCGTCCCCTGTTACCCCAAGGTTTCAGCCATAAAAGAACCGGTTGACCTGGCCCTGATCACGACCCCGGCCGCCACTTTGCCGGCAATCCTTGAAGATTGCGGCAAGAAGGGGGTTTCCGGAGCCGTAATTATTGCCGGCGGTTTCGGCGAACTTGGCGCTAAAGGCAAAGAGCTCGAAACCCAGATGGTCGAAACCGCCCGTAAACACAATATCCGCCTGATCGGCCCCAACACCTCGGGCATGATCAATATGCACAAAAACCTTAATCTGGTCGGCCTGCGCGATGCTCCGAAAGGCAACATCGCCTTGATCTCACAAAGCGGCAATATGGCGCTGACCATGATTACCGAAGCCAAGATAAAGAGCCAGGTCGGTTTTTCCTACTATGTCGGGGTTGGTAACGAGTCGGACATTAACTTCCACGAATACCTGGAATTTTTCGAGAACGATCCCAATACCAACGCTATCCTGATGTATGTCGAGGGGATGCGCAACGGCCGTAAATTCCTCCAGCAGGCCTACCGAACAGCCCGCAAAAAACCGATAATACTTTTAAAAAGCGGTCGTTCGGCGACCGGTAAACGGTCGGCCGGTTCACACACTGGGGCTCTGGCCGGGATGTCGGAAGTTGCCCGTACTGCCTTCAAGAGGGCCGGCATCATTGTTGTTGAAAAATCAGACGAACTGCTGCCCTGTGCCGAGACTCTGGCCAATCTGCCCCCGATCAAAAATAACAACATTGCCATTCTTGCCGATGGCGGCGGCCATGCAACGATCGGTGCTGATGAGTTAACCGACTTAAAGGTCAACCTGCCTGAAATCCACGGCAAAACTAAAGAAAAGCTGCGCGCCATCCTACCCTCAGCGGCTTCAGTACTCAACCCCATTGATGTCGCCGGCGGCGCCGACGACAACCCTCAGGTGCTGGCTCAATGCGCCCGCATCCTACTCCAGGATCCCCATATCGGCGGCGTCCTGGTAGTCGGTCTTTTTGGTGGCTACAGTATCCGTTTTTCGGAAAGCCTGGCTTATGCTGAAGAAGATACAGCCCACCAACTCGGCAAACTGGTTAAGGAGACCGGCAAACCGATCATCATGCACTCTCTCTATAATTTTGCCAAACCCCACTCGCTCGACCTTTTGCGCTACTACGGCATTCCGGTCTTCGACTCACTTGAACTGGCCTGTAAATCAGTCGCCGTTCTGGCTGAATATGGCGGCTACCTGCACGGTTACAAAAGCAAAATCAAATTTGTTTTTAATATGGGTGCTAAAGCCAAACCCCGGGGCCGCGAAATCATGCATACAGCCCGCGAAGAAGGACGCACCGCATTGCTTGAAAATGAAGCCAAGGAGCTGGTCAGCCTGCATGGCGGCATGATCTGCCATGATTGTCTGGCCCAATCACCCGAGCAGGCGGTAACGATGGCCGCCGGCTTCAACGAAAAAGTGGTAATGAAGATCGTCTCCCCCGACATCCTCCATAAGAGTGATGCTGGAGGCGTCCGCCTTAACCTACAAAAACCCAAGGATATTCGCGAAGCCTACATGGATATTATCGATAATGCCCGCGAGTACAATCCCGATGCCAACATTAAAGGAGTCCTGGTCGCCCCAATGGCCAATGAGGGTCTGGAAATCATTATCGGCACCAAAATCGACGATCAATTCGGACCGGTCGTCATGTTCGGCATCGGCGGCATCATGGTTGAAGTTTTGAAAGATGTCGTCTTTCGCGTCCTGCCGATCTCACCCTACTCGGCCCGTAAAATGATTGATGAGATCAAGTCGGTAAAACTCCTTGACGGTTTCCGCGGCCAGCCGCCGATCGATCGCAAAGCGATCAAACGCCTGCTCCTGACGGTATCGGAGATTATCGGTTCCTATCCTGAAATTCAGGAGATGGATTTCAATCCAGTAATCGCCTACGAAGAGGGACTTAATGTGGTCGATGCCAGAATTATTCTGAAAAAAGATTAAGTTCCGACAACCTTTAAATATAAAGGGCATAAACTGGGCTAATATCAGAAAGATTAAAACTTCGCCCAGTTTATGCCCTTTTTGATATCTGGCTATCAATTAACTGGAAGGTAACAAATTTGATAATTTTTATAGTTGGCCTGGCGGTCGGCCTGCTCTCAACTATCTTCGGCCTCGGGGGAGGCATTCTCATGGTTCCAATACTGACTGCCGTGGCCGACCTTTCCCAGGTTGAAGCCATGGCAACCAGTCTGGGCACCATTGTTTTGGTCTCAACCTGGAATGCCTGGCGCTACAATCGAGAAGGATTGATCGTCTGGAAAACCGTGCTTTGGGTGGCTTTAGGATCCGGCATATGCGCCGCTCTGGCGGCTCGTTTAGCCCCACTTTTACCGGAAAAAGTCCTCGTCGGATTCATGCTCATGGTCTTACTGATCCTGGCCTGGAAAACTTTTAGCTTAGGGATGATTGCCGAAAAAGAGAGAAAAACTTCAGGTCACCAGATGGCTTTGGGAATCGGCTCTTTAAGCGGTCTGGTCGCCGGGTTTACCGGGATCGGCGGCGGCGGCGTCACCACCCCGCTGATGCTGGTCGCCGGATTGGTCAAAAACCGCAGTGCAGCTCCAACTTCAAATGCCATCATGATATTTACGGCCGGTGCCGGCGCGCTCTCCTACGCCCTGCATGGAGCTTTCAGCTGGCCCCGATTCGGTTTAATCCAGGTAGACTACTCGTTGCTTTTGGGCTTAGGCGCGATCATCTCCTCTTTTGCCGGCATGCGAATCAATCAACTAATCAAACTTAAGTTACGAAAAACCGTCCTCGGCTTCATTTTGCTCTTTATCACCCTGCGCTTAGCCATCCAGTTTCTCACCTTGTAAAAACATTAAACAAAACCTTCCTTAACAATTTTTCAATAAGGAATTCTGTTTATTCAAGACCCGCTCAACCTCCGCTGCAGCCCCTTGACAAACAGCGACCGAATGCCCACCTTCACGCCGCCAGCCGAGCTCTATAGTGGTTGAGAAAAATAAAATCAGCCCCCTGACGGTAGATCGGGGTTTTACCGGGCTGCACGGAGCTGCCTGACGTCGTCTCCCCGGTCGCCTGGCTTTTTAGTTCCAGGTCAAGAAGTTTACCGAAATCACCTTTGATCTCTTGTCGATCGACCATCATTTTTTTGTCGCACCGGTAATCTGGCCGGCTGAATTTGCATCTATTCCATCAATATTCATGGTAAAAGCTCCCGCAGGGCCTCCCCTAATTGGTTAAGGGGTAGCCTGGTCTGCTCCTTAGTTCGCATATTTCGACATATAGCCTCACCCTGGTTCAGTTCATCCGGACCAACGATAAGGGCATACTTAACCCCATCCTTATCGGCTTTTTTGAGCTGACTCTTGAGGCTTTTCTTCTGAAAACCCAAGGTTGTCGCCTGCGCTTTACGATTGAGCTCCACATGTATCGGAAAGAGCAGACGCAAAGCTTCTTCCCCAAGAGGAATCAGAGCTACAAAAGGAGACGCTAAAGGAGCAACCTCACTGCCAATCAACATCATGAGACGTTCAAAACCAATGGCAAAACCAAAAGCCGGGGTCGCTTTGCCGCCGAGCTCTTCGACCAGACGATCATAACGTCCACCGGCCGCCACCGCATTCTGGGCTCCGAGATCTCCGGCCAAAAACTCAAAGGTCGTACGCGTATAGTAATCAAGACCGCGTACCAGCCGAGGATTGATCTGATAGTCGAGTCCGACATCTTCAAGCAGGCCGCAAAGCCCGGAAAAATGCTGACGGCAACCATCACAAAGAGCGTCGCTGATCAGTGGTGCATCGGCCGCCGTCTCCCGGCATTGGGGATTTTTACAATCCAAAGCCCTAAGTGGATTTTCCGAAATCCGGCGCCGGCAATCTCCACATAACGCCTCCCGACGTTCGTACAAATAATCTTTGAGATGATCACGAAAAACCGGTCGACAGACCTCACATCCTAAACTGTTGAGATGCAGAACTGCTCCTTTAAAAGATAGTGCATGAAAAAACTGTGCCAACATTATCAGGGTTTCGGCATCTTGATAGAAACTCTCTTCACCAAAGACTTCCGCACCGAGCTGATGAAACTGGCGATAACGCCCTTTTTGCGGACGCTCATAACGAAACATCGGCCCCACATAATATAACTTATTGATTTCACTTATCTTACCTAAAGAATACTGATTGTAGGCACGAACCACCGAAGCCGTAGCTTCAGGCCGTAGAGTCAAGGATCGATCTGAACGGTCAACAAAAGTATACATCTCTTTTTCGACAATATCGGTCTCTCCGCCGATACTGCGGGCAAAAAGTTCCGTAGGCTCTAAAAGCGCAAGACGCAACTCGGCAAATCCGTACCCTTCAAGAAGGTTGCGAAATTTATCTTCAACCACCCGCCAGCGAAAACTCTCCGGCGGCAAAATCTCATTAAAACCTTTGACCGTTTTTATCTGTATTTTTTTCATAATTCCATCATAATGTATATGTAAAATGACCACGAAGGGTGATGGCACAGTAAAAGCTTCAGATTCGAGATACTCAAAACCTGAGAAATGAGGTGTACATAAAGTACGCCGCAATGACGAAGGTTGCAGAGTAACGAAGAAGGTGAAGTTTTTACGAAGCCATCCATCATAACTTATTCGAGGCCCCCCTGACAACCAGGAATTAACTGAGCCGGCAATTTATCGCTAAAAGAACCCGAAAGATCCGCTTCGAGAAAAAGAAAACCATCCTTTTTAACCTGCCAGAAGCGGGCTGCAGACCAATTAAGAGGAGTTTTTTTATCAATAACAACCCCTCTTTTACCCGGCTTAAGACACCAACCTCCAACTTTAACCTCCACTTTTTCCAGGGCTGCCGGCAAACGCTCCTCAGGATCGACCAACAAGGCCAGGAGATTGACACTTTCAGGCAGGCTTGCCGGGTCAACCTGACCACCACCCCAGACCAGAACAGAGAGATCACCATAGCTAAGCAGCAACGAAGGGGCCATCTCCAACAACGAATCTCTTGGGGAGGATGAAAATATAAAATCATTAGCCGGGGGCCCCAGAACCGAGATATCAATCCCGTTCAGGTGAAAAGGAAAAGAGAGGGATGAGAGCTTCCGCCAACGTACACCGAAACGTTCCTGACTCATCCGGCAAAAATTTTTAAAAGGTGGGTAGCCACTCCAAACCCCGTGATACCAGATTTCCCGAACCTGAAAATGCTCAACTAAAAAGAGCAACCCGCCAACCAAACCGCGTTGAGGTTCGGTCAAGATCAGGGTGTCGATCCGTTTGATTTTACGTTGCCAACAATAGGGTGCGATCACTTTTTCGGCCAGTGAAAATGAGGACCCCGGCCAAGAACCGCCATTAAACAACAAACCCTCTCCACCCGGCATTTCAAAGAGCAGGCTTTGCGGCTTACCACTGACAAAGGCAGCCAGAACAATTTTTTCTCGCTCTTGCTCTAACCACCACCAAACCCGATCCAACAAGCCGGCAAAAGATAAAAAAAGCAACAACAAAAGAGCGGACTTTTTATAGCGGGGAAAAGTGAGCAAGCAGCAAACCGTAAACAAGAAAAAAACAACCAGAAGTATCTCCGTGATGGTCAGAGTCGAAAAATAACAACGACATCCCGGTAGCCAAGCCTGCAGGGAAAAACCAGTTTGCAGCAAGGTCTCAAGAATCCAAACCAGGGGTTTAAGAAAAAGCGTCATCACCCCGGGCAACGGTGCCAGCAACAGAGAAATCATCCCAAGGGGAATAATGACCAGAGAAAAGAGCGGCAGAAGCAGCAGATTAGCCGCCAGGGAGTAAGAAGAGATAAAATGCACCCGATTAATAAGCCAGGGAGCGGTAGTCAGGGTTATCGCTAGAGAACTTGTAAAAAGATAAAATAGATTTCGTAAAAAGGCTTGAGACCAAACCGGAAACCCTTGACAACCCGGCAAAAGTTTCTGCTGCCACCAACAATGAGCCCGCGGCAAAACCCATAAGATCGCGGCAACGGCAGTAAAAGAGAGTTGAAAAGAGAGTTCAAAGAGGGCTTGAGGCCAACTGTATAAAATCACAATGGCGGCCCCTAAAAGAGCTGAAAAAGAATCACGAAGACGGCCAAAAAGCAGGGCTATGAGAAAACACGAGGCCATTATCCCAGCCCTGACAACCGGCAGATGGAGTCCGGCCAAGAGGATATATAAGGGCAAAAACAAAAGGGTCAGCCCTGCCGCAACAGGTACCGTTCCGGTTACAAAACGAACCCCCATGAACCCCGGCAATAGGCGTTTCACGGAGAAGAAAAAAAGGCCGATAACGATGCTTAAATGAAGACCCGAGATGGCAAAGAGATGAAAAACCCCAAAATCGAGAAAGAGCTCTTTCACTTCAGGTCGCAATTGGTCCCGACTGCCGATCAGCACCGCCTGCAGAATAGCTGCCGCCTCCCCCGCTCCGGCACTCTCAAAAAGAGCGCGATAAAGAGAGCGGCGCAGTTTCTCAAGGGCACCGAGACCACCGGAAAAACGAGCCGTAACAGTAAGATCATCAAAAGTCTGAAGACGGCCAGACGCAACCAGACCGGAAAGCACCTGAGTACGAAGGCGCCCACGTAAAAATGGGTGACGGGGTGAATAAAGAGGCCGTAATCTGACCTTAACGGTAACAATATCTCCGACTCTAGGCAGGCGGGGATCGTCGTAAGCTGTAGCGGGAAGGTAGAGCTGAATATCACCGTGGCCGACCAGTAAACCGGTCAGAGGTTCAAGACGTAGACGCCAGCCACTGAACGAGCCTCGCGGGAAAGTTGTGATCCGACCAAGAATCTTTTGCGACTCGGTTTCACTCTTTGTCAGCAAAGGTTTAAAGACCAGAAACTCAGCCCGGCGAGACTCGATTTTCCAGGAAACCAACCCGACCGGCAAGAGGGAGAACAGGATCAGAAAGAGTAACAACAGGGGACGGGGTATAACTTTAAGCGAACCTAAAAGGAGATAATAAAAAAATGCCAAGAGGAGGGCAATCAGGAGAATCAGGGTCAACGGCAGACGATAACAAGCCGATCCCACAATCGCCCAGACAATCATCAAGAGCGGCAAAAAAAGCGGCCGGTAAGCAATCTCCCGTGCTAACTCCCGCATCAGCAAATCTTCTAAACCAATAATTCATCAAGTTTTTCAACCAGTTTTCGCGCCGCTGGTGGAAGAGTTGTCGGCAAAACAATATTGAGCTCGACGATCTGATCTCCGGCAGTCGTCCTCGAAACCTGCACACCTTTCCCACGAAGCCGCATCTTCTGCCCGTTCTGAGATCCCTCTTTAATTTTCAACATCGCCTTGCCGGAAAAAGTCGGGACTTCAATCCGACCACCGAGCAGGGCAGTCGTCAAAGGAACTTCAACCCGACAGAGTAGATCACGGCCCTGCATGGTAAAAACCGGGTCGGGATGAACCTTGACAGTCAAAATCAAATCACCCGCTGGACCGTTGTTAACTCCGGGATGGCCCTTGCCTTTGAGCCGTAAACGGGCCTCATTAACGGTTCCGGGCGGGACTTTGACATTGACTTGTTGACCGTCAACCCGCAACTTAAGATCGGTCCCTCTGATCGCTTCGGCAAAATCAATTTCAACTCGGTGTTCCGCGTTGCCACCGCGACGCGGCCCGGGTGTCTGTCCTTGCTGAAAGCCACCCCCACCAAAAAGATTGGCAAAGATATCCGAGGCATCCCCCTGACCACCAACAGAACCTCTGCGAGAAGAGAAATTCTGAGCACCGCCAAAGAGATCACCAAAACCAGAGCCGCCAGCCCGACCGCCGGGGAAACCGCCGGGCCCGCCTCCACCTTGGTGGTGAAAAGCCTCCCCATAAGTATCATATTCCCGTCGTTTTTTTTCATCACCTAAAACTTCATAGGCCTCATTGACCTCTTTAAATTTCTTTTCAGACACCTTGTCATCCGGTTTAACATCAGGATGATACTGCCTGGCTTTACGACGAAAAGCCTTTTTTATTTCATCAGCCAAAGCCTTCTTATCAACCCCGAGAGTTTTATAAAAATCTTTCCCAGCCATATAGTTGTCTACTCCAGATAAATTACAAATTTTAGAGTTTCGGTTTTCCCGACCAAGAACTTACTCCAAGTGAGTATCTATATAGCCACGATGCTTACGATTGTAAAGTAAAGAGATTTACCATAAACCCCGTAAGTAAAAAAGCGGCATCCATGATAGATGCCGCTTTTTATTACACTATTTATTACGCTATTTCTTGATCTTAAGGATTACTTTGAATCCATCCCTTTACGGGAGAGGCGAATCTTGCCCTGGCGATCGACTTCAATAACTTTGACCATGACCTCATCACCTTCTTTCATAAAATCACGAACGTCGCGAACCCGCTCTTCGGCAATCTGTGAGATATGAAGAAGCCCGTCAGTACCGGGGAAAATCTGCACAAAAGCACCAAAATCCATAATTCTCTGGACGGTACCGAGATAGACTTTACCGACTTCAGCCTCCTGAGTCAAATCACGAATCAGGGCAATCGCCATTTCAGAAGCCTGTCCATCAACTGAAGCGATTTTGATCTCACCACTATCATCGATATCGATCTTGGCTCCTGATTTTTCAGTAATCGCACGGATATTCTTGCCGCCCGGTCCAATCACGTCTCTGATCTTGTCGGGATCAATCCTGATCGTCGTAATTCGCGGGGCATAATCTGAAAGTTCAGCCCGAGGTTCAGTCAGAGCAGCGGCCATTTCACCAAGAATATGCAAACGACCAACCTTGGCCTGGGCCAGGGCTTTAGCCATGATCTCCCGACTGATACCGTTGATCTTGATATCCATCTGAATGGCAGTGATCCCGTCTTTGGTGCCGGCAACTTTAAAATCCATATCTCCGACATGATCCTCGTCTCCAAGAATATCACTTAAGACGATAAAATCATCACCCTCCTGGACTAGACCCATAGCGATCCCGGCAACCGGGGCTTTGATCGGTACCCCGGCATCCATCAAAGCCAGACTACCACCACAGACCGACGCCATCGAGGAAGAACCATTCGACTCGGTAATATCGGAAACGATGCGTATCGTATATGGAAACTTGTCGGCTCCGGGCAAAATCGCTTTCAAGGCCCGGCGAGCTAGAGTTCCATGACCAATCTCACGACGTCCAGGCCCTCTCAAAAAACGGGCTTCACCGACACTGTAAGGCGGAAAATTATAATGCAGCATAAAGTCATTAAAGGTGTTGCCCCGCAATGAGTCGATACGCTGTTCATCAACCGAAGTCCCCAGGGTTGCAGTAACAATAGCCTGCGTTTCCCCTCGAGTAAAGAGGGCTGAACCATGGGTTCTGGGCAATAAAGAGACTTCACAAGCAATATCGCGAATCTCATCAACCTTCCGACCCCCGATCCGCACCCCTTGAGTGCTGATCTGATGACGAATAGCTCCACCCAGACGATCTTCAAAAACCTCACCCAGATTATCAGCCGGAATTTCTAATTCGGCCAGACGCTCTTTTAGCTCATCTTTGAGAAGAGAAAAGTAGTCCTGGCGCTCAAGCTTATCAGAAACCTTGATACCCTCTTCAAAACGGTCGCCATAACATTCATCGACCAAGGCCGAAAGGGCGCTGTTAATAACCGGAACTATCACTTCACGTTTTTCGATACCAATCTGCTTTACCATTTCAAGCTGGGCATCAAGAAAGGGCTGGGCGGCATTATGGCCCAGTTCCAGAGCTTCGAGCATAACCTGCTCATCGACTTCCTGAGCCCCGCCCTCGACCATGACAACCGCTTCCCGGCTGCAGGCCATAATAACATCAAGATCACTCTCATCGAGCTCGGCAAAGGTGGGATTAACCACCAGTTCGCCATTCACTCGAACCACCCGCACCGCCGCAACCGGGCCGGCAAAAGGGATCTCGGAAATCATCAGGGCGGCCGACGCTCCGGTCAGTGCTAAAATCGCCGGATCATGAATATTATCGGTCGACAAAACCGTCGCAATAATCTGGGTTTCACAGGTGAACCCTTTGGGAAACAGGGGCCGTAAAGGACGATCAATAAGCCTGGAGGTTAAAGTTTCACGATCACTCAAACGACCTTCACGTTTAAAGAAACCTCCGGGAATCTTCCCGGCGGCATAGGTTTTTTCTTGATAATCGACAGTCAAAGGAAAAAAATCGATCCCCTCACGGCCTTTACGAGCCGCCACCGCCGTTACTAAAACCATGGTCTCACCTTGACAAACCATGACCGCGCCGTTTGCCTGTTTGGCGATCTTACCACTCTCAAAACTTACATTACTACCCACAACTTCTACCTGACAATACTTTTTCATCTCTTCTCCACTTTTCCGCGTCAACCTACAATAACTTTGCACATTCTCCAAGTAACCGCTGATTGTCCGGTACATTCCGGAAAACCTGATTTAACGCTTTTATACGCATAGGAATAAAAAAGAAAACTGCCTTCAGCCTATGCCCTGAAAGCAGTTTTCAAAATAGTTCTAAATCTTGATTATGATGATCAGACCCACCCTGCAGCTTAACGCCGCAGACCCAGACTACCGATCATATCTTTATAGCGTTTAAACTCTTTCGTTTTCAGATAGTCGAGCAGACGACGTCTCTGACCGACCAGTTTCAACAAACCGCGCCGCGAATGAAAATCGTGTTTATGAACTTTGAAATGATCGGTCAGATAGGTAATTCTCTCGCTAAGCAAAGCGATCTGAACTTCAGGGGAACCGGTATCACTTTCGTGCAGCCTGTATTTCTCAATAATATCATTTTTTTGACCACTTACAAACGCCATTGGAACTTTTCTCCTCATTCTTCTTTTAGAACACTATAATTCAGCAGTAAATCTGCTTGTTATCATCTGACAGAATCCTGCTACCATAAAAGCCGGTTCTTGTAAAGATTTTGTTTTATTTAAGAGCTCTGCGGCATCATTACTCGAGACATCCGCAACTCTTCAATTTCCGAGCCCGATTCCTTATCCTGATTAAGACGAGCCACCGCCAAGAGGGTTCCTGCCTCATCAACCAAGACAATCTCGTCCTTAACATTAAATGTCGATGACGACATTGATATCAAATCAAGTGGTATCATCATACCATGAGCTATTTTGTTTTTTATTTCCGAATCGCCAATCACAATGCGGGGCAGATGAGTTAGAACCTCAAGCGGAGAAATTAACGGCAAACTTTCGCTGAGTGCAACTTTTTCCATCAACTTGTCTAACGGAAAGGCCTGAGCGAGAATAAATGGCCCGCTCTTCTCACGGCGCAACGACCAAATTCGGGCCCCGCAACCAAGATCACGACCAACATCAGCCGCCAACGACCTGACATAGGTCCCTTTTGAACAGACGACCCGAAAAGCGACCAACGGTGGACTGTATGACAAAAGCGTAAAGGACTCAATTTCGACCTGACGCTTCGGCGGTATCACCTTAACACCGGAACGGGCATAAGCATAAAGGGGCCGTCCTTTATTTTTTATGGCCGAATAGATCGGCACCACCTGAGTCACCCGACCGTGATAACGCGCAAATACATCGGAGATCTCTTTCTCGCTGCACTCAAGCGGCCCTTCATGACGGGAGACGATCTCACCATCACGATCCAGGGTATCACTTTCGACACCAAGCTCAATCTCCCCACTGTAAACTTTGCGACTTTCATCAAGATATTGAATCAACCGCGTAGCCCGATTGAAAGCCAATGGCAAAACCCCGGTCGCCAGAGGATCAAGAGTCCCGGTATGTCCAACCTTACGACAGCCAAGCTGACGTTTGACCCGGGCCACCACTTGCTGAGAGGTCAATCCCTGCGGTTTATCGACAACCAGAAAAGCGTCGTCGATCATCTCGAATCAGCCCTTTGCAGGGACTTATCAACGATTGCAAAAACCTGCTCAATCAACTCCGGCAAACAGCCCTGCAAACGACATCCGGCAGCATTATGATGACCGCCGCCACCAAACTCTGCAGCCAGAGCTGCGACATTGACCGTACCCCGAGAACGAAAACTTAATTTATATTCTTCAGGACTGATTTCGCGGGCCATAAAGGCAACTTCAACCCCGGCTATAGAACGTGGATAGTTAACCAAACCATCAGTATATTCACTATTAGTATCGGTCTCATCAAACATCTTCTGCGTCACCCATACCGCCGCCGCTTTACCGGAAGCCGAGATACACAAAGTCTCCAACACCCGGCCGGCCAACTTGATGCGCCCAACCGGCTGACTTTCATAAACTTGCTGGGTCACACTCCAGGGCTCGACGCCCCGGGCAACCAGATCACCGGCAATAGCAAAAGAGCTCGGGGTTGAATTAGAGTAACGAAAGGATCCGGTATCAGTCAAAATGGCGGTATAAAGATTTACGGCAACATTGAACTTGAAATCGGGGTCGAGGCAAAGTGCAAGTTCGTAGATCAACTCCCCGGTAGCACAAGCCCGAGGATAAACAAGGTTTATATCAGCCGCCGAGTCAGTGGTCAAATGATGATCAATACACAAAGATTGATCATAGCCCCGCCATTCGACCAGATCCTTACCGGCCCTTTCAAACTCACTGCAATCGAGCAGGCAAAGCAGGTCGCAGGTCGCAGGCAGATGATCAACAAAAAGCTCGGTTCCAGGCAGGAACTCATAACTATAGGGAACTCCGTCACGATTGTAAACAATCACCTCTTTACCCAATTTTTCAAGAATCAGGGCCCAAGCTAGAGATGAACCGATGGCATCGCCATCAGGATCTATATGACTGGCAATCACGATAGTCTTGGCTTTTTGCACTGCGGCTAGAGCAAAGGCCTTATTCTCGGCATCAATTATGCCCATTTAAAGCTCTTCTTCCCGTTTAATCTGACCAAAGATCTCTTCCATGTGCGCCCCTTTATCAGTGGTTTTATCATAGCGAAAATGGAGTTGAGGAATTCTTTTCAGGTGCAACCGACGGCCCATTTCACGACGCATAAAGCTGGCCGTACTCTGCAAACCGGCCAAGGTTTCAGCCTTTTCCGGTTCGCTGCCAAAAACCGTAAAATAGACAGTTGCATGACTCAAGTCAGGGGAGACTTCAACATCCATAATCGTCACAAAACCGATGCGGGGATCCTTAATATCACGCTGCAGCATGGCCGAGATTTCGCCTCTCAGTTGATCTCCGATACGATGGCAACGCTGACTACGTTCTTTCATTCAAATATCCGTTTCAGTCATCAGTGATCAGTGAAAAAACACTGACTCCTGGCAACTGACCACTATAATTTAGCGGCAACCTCTTCCATTACAAAAGCCTCGATCACATCGCCGGCCTTGATATCGTTGTAATTCTCTATGCCAATACCACATTCAAAACCGGTGGTCACCTCTTTGACATCATCCTTGAAGCGTTTCAGGGATGAAATTTTGCCTTCGACAATTACAACATCATCACGTAACAAGCGAACCTGAGCGTTACGTTTCACCTTTCCATCGACAACCCGGCAACCGGCGATAGTTCCAACTTTGGAAACCATAAAGGCCTGACGCACCTCAGCCCGACCCATGTAGACTTCACGCACTTCAGGAGCCAGAAGCCCCTCCATTGCCATCCGCAGATCTTCGAGAAGATTATAGATTACCGAGTAGAGACGGATATCGACATTTTCCTGCTCCGCCAAATGTTGCGCTTTAAGATCGGGTCGCACATTAAAACCCACAATAATGGCTTGCGAAGCAGCCGCCAACATAACATCAGCTTCTTTGACACCACCGACCGCAGCATGCACGACATCGACCTTGACCTTGGCGGTAGCCTGTTTCTTCAAAGCCTCACTGACGGCCTCAACCGAGCCCTGAACATCACCCTTAATGATCACATTAAGCTGTTCGACCTCGCCCTCTTCCATCTGTTCAAAAAGGTCCTCAAGGGAGATCTTGCTGGTTTTGGAAATCTCCTGTTCACGGGCTTTATGCTGCCGGTTCGAGGTCAACTCCTTAGCCTGTTTTTCCGATTTAACAACATTAAAATCATCACTCGCCGAAGGCGTACCATTAAGCCCTAAAATCTCAACCGGGATTGAAGGTCCAGCACTCTCAATCGGCTGCCCCATATCGTTAAGCAAGGCCCGAACCCGACCGCTGTAGAGCCCGGCAACAATAAAGTCTCCCTGTTTAACCGTCCCATCCTGAATCAGTACGGTAGCGACTGGCCCCTTACCCCGGTCAAGACGGGATTCAAGAACCACCCCTTTGGCTATCTTGTCGGGATTGGCGACAATTTCCATCATCTCAGCCTGGAGAAGCACCATCTCCAAAAGGGTATCAAGATTGAGCCTTTGCTTAGCTGAAACCTCGACAAAGATCGTATCACCACCCCAATCCTCTGAAACCAGACCATATTCGCTCAACTGCCGCCGAACCTCGTCAGGGCGGGCATTTTCTTTATCAATTTTGTTAATCGCGACAATAATCGGAACTTCAGCAGCTTTGGCATGATTGATCGATTCAATCGTTGTCGGCATCACCCCATCATCAGCAGCCACCACTAAAATGACAATATCGGTAACCCCGGCTCCGCGTGAACGCATCGCGGTAAAGGCTTCATGGCCCGGAGTATCGACAAAGGAAATATTACCTTTCGGCAAAGATACCATATAGGCACCAATATGCTGCGTGATACCACCGGCTTCACCATCGGCAACCTTAGTCAAACGAATAGCATCAAGAAGTGAGGTTTTACCGTGATCGACATGGCCCATAATGGTCACAACCGGCGGCCGGCCGACCAGATCTTCCGGCTGGTCCTCTAGCCTTTCAAAAACCAGCCCTTCATCAAAAGCTACATTTTCGACCGTATGACCATACTCCTCAGCAATCAAGCTTGCGGTATCAAAATCGATCATCTGGTTGATGGTTAACATAGTCCCCATGGTCATCAACTTGCCAATCACTTCTCCAGCTTTAACACCCATCTTTTTAGCAAGCTCACCAACACTTATAGCATCAGTAATTTTGACCACCCTTTTGATCTGTTTGGGCATTGTGATCTCAGTTTTTTGACCGGACTTCTTTTTACTGGCCCGGCCCCGGCGGCCTTTACCACCGCGATCATCAGCAAAATTAAGATTTTTTATGACCGAACGACGCGCCCCTTTACGACTGCGACTCGCAATGTCAGCAGAACCATTTCCAGCAACCGGCTGAGCCCCATCTTTCTTGCGCGATTTGCGAACCTTTTTCGCAGCCGCGGCTTGCTCGCCAGCGGTATCCGGCGCCGCCGCCACAGGCGCAACCGAACGTGGGGAAACTCCTCTCGGAGCCGGTTTGGAACTCTTTGTTTTAGCTTTACTCCGCGGTGGACGACCTCCAGGCTGGGTCCCTAAATCACTTAGAGCCACCCGACCGATAACCCGCGCCCCACGCACCCCGATCTTGCCACTCTTTCCAGACTTCTCAGCAGCAACGGTTTTCTCTATATCATCACTAACGGGTAAACCCGCTTCAGTATCGCCAATAGTAATGCCATCCTGATCTGCAGCCGTTACAACAGTCTCAGACCCACCAACCGATACTTTGGTTGGTGACGTGGAAGGTTCACCTTCGACGGAAATTACCTCTCCGGCACCTTTAACACTATCAAACTCAATCTCAGTTTCCGAACCAGCGGCCACCTCTACCGGCGATACCAACGCTTTTTCAGGTTCAGACTCTAATTCCAGTTCTTTTGAGACAACCGCCTCTGCGGCTTCAACGTCTGATTCAACCATTTCCATGGTTTCCGCTGACGGTTCTTCAGAAACAGGAGTGCTGACGGTCGAAGGAGTTCCGGATTCCTCTCCTCCCGAAGCCTCGACCTCACTCTCAGACCCACTACTGTCTGTTTCCAGAGGCTCGGAGATGGTTTTTTCGACAACCTTCCGGCGCCGCCGCCGAACTCCTGAGCCGACTCGTTTTTCGACAACATCAGGCCCCTGATTCTGACGACACCAGACGGTGACACGATCAACATCCTCGGCACTCAGAGGACTGAACTTGGTGCTGACCTCAATCTCCAAACTCTCTAAAATCGTAATAAGCTCAGATTCCTTCAGTTTCAGGACCCGAGAAAGTTCATAAACCTTGGTTTTCTTTTTTTCCCGCAGAATCAAGGTTGGCTACCCCCTAGCATCAATTGTTTTTTTTCGCATTCAATCTGTAAAAGTGCACGGCTTTCCGGATCCAAAGCCTCAGATCCGACCGCCAAACGACCTAAACGACGCTCACCGGCAAGAAAGCGGCTCAAACATTCAATTTTTTGACAAATATAGTAACCCCGACCTGGAGCGCGATGCTTGTTATCGTAAAAGAGCTCGGCCCCGATACGAACCAGTCGGTAGAGACTTTTTTTTTCGACCCGTTGACGACAGATCAAACAGGTACGCAGCGGCACCGCCACAACCTTACTCCTCAGACTCCGCCGGAACTGCGGAGTCTTCGTCAAGATCGACATCGGCAACGTCCTCAGCTTCAGTGACTGGTAGGTCAACCTCGGCTACGGTACTCTCTTTATCCGGCGAAACCACCACAGCAACCTGATCATCACCAGCCTCAACCGGGACGGCATCCGCTTCCTCTAAATTATCAGCTGGAGCCTCCTCGGACACCGGGTTCCCTTCATCTGATCCCGCATCAATCTCGGCATCCTGACCCGGAGATGGATTTTCAGCAGCTTCTTTAAGAGCATGGTAATCGGCTACCGCCCGCTCGATCAGCTCTACAGGATCGACACCTTCGCTACCGATAATATCACTAAGCTCCGCTACTGAACTGCCGGCGATATCCTCTATTTTACGAAAACCGTTATCATAAAGTAGCTCCATGGCCGTGTTATTGAAACCTTCAAGATCGGCAAGCGGTGAAAAGAGCTGGTCAAAATCACTCGCCACTCTTGATGCCGACTTGACATCAAGTTTCCAGCCTGTCAGTTTAGCCGCCAACCGCACATTGAGACCCCGACGACCAATCGCTAATGAGAGCTGCTCATCAAGAACAACGATTTCCATCATATGATTATCTTCGTCGAGAATAATCTTGTTGATCTCCGCCGGCGAGATGGCATTGCAGACATAACGAACCGGATCCGGGTTCCAGCGAATAATATCAATCTTCTCGCCTTTAAGCTCCTGCACCACGTTCTGGACCCGCGAACCCCGAACCCCGACACAGGCCCCAACCGGATCGACATCGTGATCGTTGGTCGAAACCGCGATCTTGGACCTGATACCAGGTTCACGGGTGGCTCCCATAACCTTGATCACCCCTTCAAAAATCTCAGGTACTTCAACCTCAAAGAGCCTGATCAGAAAACCCGGATGGGTCCGCGAGAGAACAATCTTCGGCCCTTTGACAGTAATCTCAACTTTCAAGAGATAGGCTCTAATCCGTTCGCCCTGACGAAAGTTCTCCCGGGGAATAGTTTCGGAACGAGGCAAAATAGCTTCAGTAGTGCCGAGGTTGACAATCAGGTTACCGCGCTCGACACGTTGCACCGAACCGCTGACAATCTCCCCAACCTTTTCGTGATACTCCTCGTAAATACTCTCCCGTTCGGCTTCCCGAATTTTCTGCATGATGACCTGTTTGGCAGTTTGCGCCGCTATTCGGCCAAAATCATCAGTTTCCAGTTTGAGACCAAGACTGTCGCCAACCTCGGCCTCAGGATCAATCTCTAAAGCTTCATGCAAAGAGATCTGATAATAGGAGTTTTCAACTTCTTCGACAACTTCGACGAATTCGAAAAGCTCAATTTCCCCGGATACCTCATCGTAAGAGGCCTCGATTTCACGAGCCGCACCAAGCTTTTTCTTAGATGCGGTTACCATTGCCGACTCAATCGCCTCAATCAGGATCTCTTTTGGAATATTCTTCTCTTTACTGACCTGATCTAATATAAAGTTCAAACTTGAGGACATAACCTAAAATATCTCTCCCTAATATGAGAAATTAATGCTCAATAAGGATCATTAACTGTTAAAAAATTTATTAACGCCATCATTTATTGAAATCATAAACCAGATTACACTTGGAGGTCTCATCCAGCGGCACGATAAAAGTTTCACCAGCCACTTCAATGGTCACTGTCAAAGGGTTGTCTTGACAATCAAGCAAAATACCCTTAAAACGCCGTCGACCATTAAACGGCTTCAGCAGTTGCACTTTAACGGTCTCTCCAAGACGGGTCTGAAAATCCTTCGGCCGACTTAAACGACGATTCAAACCAGGCGATGATATCTCAAGATTGTAACGGCCGGGGATCGGGTCCTCGACATCGAGCAACGCCCCGAGCATCCGACTGACATGGGTGCAATCGTCAAGACTAACCCCCCCCTCCTGATCGATGTAGAGACGAAGAAAAACGCTATCATCACCCTGACTTAACTCCAGATCTACCAATTCATAACCGAGATTGAAGAGCAGATCCTCGGCCAGAGCCTGAACCCGAGACTGCCAGTCCTCATGCATTTCCAGCTCTACTGCCATCGATAAAAAGCACTCTTTAAAAAGAGAGTTGAGATAAAAAAAGTGGGCTCCTATAAGAGCCCACTTGCAAAAAAGCCGTCACCAGCCAGAGAAAATTTCGCAAACCGGAGCCCTTTTACCATCACAAAAAACAAAATGCAAGCTTTTTTGATAAGATCCCCACCTTAAACATCAACCCGGCCATCAAAAAATGTCGGCCGAAAAGATATAGAGCCGGGTTCCGGAACGCCGCCAGCAATCGGCTGCCAGGCCGGCCTTATTACAGGTGTGGGCCAGGAACTCCTCACGGCTCCAGCCGTACTCAACCGCCACCTGAGGCAAAAGGATACCGGAAGAGTTTGCGTGACGAATCAGGAGACCATGTTTACCGACCTCGACAATATCGGGATCATCAATCTCACGCAAAGGCGTCAAAACCGAGAGTTCAACCTCAATCTCCGGCCACTCCCGGACGCCAAGTTCGGGAAAACGAGGATCATTGAAAGCCGCCGCCAGAGCCATTTCACGAATTGTCTGATAAAGCGGCTTATAAGCTTCAATATAACCAATACAACCCCTTAATTCACCATTTTTTTTCAGAGTCACAAAAGCCCCCCGTTTTTCCCTGAGCACCGCACTGTCAGGCACATCTTCGGATGCTTCACCCCCCGCCAACCGAGCCTTAATAACCGCGACCACCAGATCATGCAGGTACTCCTTCTCTTTCAGAGTGAGACCAAAATCAACAACTTCCCGACTCATAACAAAAACTCCTCCAACAACAACCGGCAAACAACAACCATGCGCCTTGTTTTTACTGGCCACTGACCACTGACGACTGACCACCAATATAAAATGCCGCCGACATATAACCAACAACCCGACTGTTATCCCCGCCAACCTCACCGGAATGGTGATAGCTAAGAATTTGCGCCCGATCAGCACCAATTTTTTGGGCCGCCAGCATTACACTAAGCAGCGGGCCGGCACCGCAGGCTTCGGCTTGATGATTTTCGATCAAAGACCAGAAGGCGACCGGATCGAAGGCGGCGACAGCCTCAACAATCCTTCGGTCAAGCTGACCAGCTTGGATCGCACTATGAAAATGCGAAAGATCGCTACTGGCAATCAGCAGAAGACGGCGTCCAGACGCCAGCCCAGCCACAATTTCGGCCAGTTTTACAGCTTGAGACCAACCCTGTTGACCCATAATCATCGGCAACAGGGTAAAGTCGCCGAGAGCGACCTGCAAAAAGGGAAGCTGAACCTCCAGTGAGTGTTCAAAACGATGGGCTTCAGGAACAAAATCGATCTCCGAATACTTGCTGATAAGCTCAACAGCCAGGTCACAATCAACTTCGACCTCGCCCAAAGGGGTCGTGTAATTGCCGACACTGTAAATCGAGACACCTTCAAAATAGTGATGGTGAGTGGGGGCCACAACAACCACCAGATCGAAGTTTTGCCCCACTATGAGCCGATAGGCGTCAGCTGCAACGGCTCCCGAAAAACAGTAGCCGGCATGCGGCACCACCAAGGCGACAAGCCCCGATTCCTCAATAGCGGGAGTTTGAACTTGAGCCAGATAACCTTCGATCTCACGTCGCAAGACGACTGGGTCATCGCTATAGAATGTGCCAGCTACCGCCGGCGGACGGGAAATTGAACCACTCATACAAACCTCCACTAGTCAAAACTTCAGTGAACAATAGTCAGTGGTCAGTATTTTTGATATACGAAGCCATCCACACATAATTTATGTAGTGCCGACCCAGGCCTCAACCTCGAAAGTAACCTGACAACTCTGATCGTTACCACCAATTTTCATAGAACCCCCGAGCTTAGAGGCGATCAGGCGGGCCAGACTCAACCCCACCCCCAAGTCGACCGCCCCCGGCTTAAAGCACCACAGACAAAAGACTATTCGTTAAAATTCAAGGTTTTCGCCATACGCTGCCACTCAAAAGCATTTTCAACCATAGCCATGACCTCGGTCGACCTTAAGGGGCGAATTATAAAAGAGTAAAGACCAGCCTGGTTGACGGTTTCGGCAAGCACCTCAATATCATAACGATCAACCAACAGAATACGGATAATCTGCGGCCTCAGACGACGGCAATCGATCAGGAAATCAACCCCATCACCATCAGTAAGCTTAAGGGCACAGATAACCATATCAACACCATCAAGCTGGCTCCGGGCCTCAGCCAGAGATTCGGCAGCATACAACTTATAGCGGCCCGCCGGCAACAAACTCTTAAGTTCAGATATTTTTTCTTGGGTTACCCCGACCAGGAGCAGGCAACGACAAGACTCAACTTTACCTTTAACCTTAGCCTCACTCTCTAATAAAGAAACAAAGAGATCGACGATTTCGGGATCAAACTGGCTACCTCGATTATCCAAAAGTTTCTGCACTGCAGTTTTGAAATCGAGGGCGTGACGATAGGAACGACTTGAGGTCATAGCGTCAAAGGTATCAGCCACGGCCACAATTCGACCCCCTAAAGAGATCTCCTGAGCACTTATGCGATCAGGATAACCGGTTCCGTCCCAACGTTCATGGTGCTGGCGAATAATAATGCTGGCCGGCCGCAGATAATTGATCTTACTGGTCATTTCAAAACCTAAAACCGGGTGACGCTGAACCTCCCGACACTGATCTTCGCTAAGCGGCCCCTCGACATTAAGAGTCGCCTCGCTAACCCCGATCTTACCACAGTCATGCAAGAGGCTGGCATAGACCAGATCGCGACAGAAAGAATTAGAGAGCTTTAAAGCCAGCGCCATCTGCAAGGCATAATCACGTACCCGACTGCAATGCCCTTTAGTATAGTGATCTTTGAGCTCAATCGCTTCCGCTAAAGCCATCACGGTTTCAAGGTTGGCCCGCGAAAGCTGGTCGGTAAAAGATGAAACCTGACTGAAGCTCTCCTGCCGGCGCTTAAGAATCTCACGAACAGTTGCCACCAGTTCGGCATTATTCCAAGGCTTGGTAAAAAAGCGGTAGACCTCACCCTGATTTATCGCCTTGACGACAACATCCATCTCGGCATAACCGGTCAGAACGATACGCACGGTATCAGGATAAGTGCATTTAACCTCACTCAAGAGTTCAAGACCGCTCATCTGAGGCATGCGTTGGTCACTGATAATCAAAGCAATCGACTGACGCCCCATAATTTTAAGCGCTTGAGCACCGCTGACAGCCGTCACCAAATCCCATTCAGGACTTGTCAATATCCGCCGCAAGGCTTTGAGAACCATCTCTTCATCATCAACCAGAAGAATAGTCGGCCGTTGAACTTGATCAACTTTCATTTTTAGCCACCTGACATCGCTCCCGAAAACAACCGGAAATCTCAACCCGATTGAAGATTTCGGGGACAAGATAGTTTTTGGCCGAACCACCGATCAGCGCCTTGTAGACATAAGTCTCCTCAACAAAACCACTCAAGATCAGGCGAACAACCTTAGGATAACGTTCCTTGACTTCCTTAAGAAAGGCATAGCCATCCATACCCGGCAGCCGCATATTGCTCAAGACCATATCGATCTTGCCCTTGCCGGCGACCAGCATTTTGAAACCAAGCTCAACGGAATCAGCAAAATAGAGTTTATATCCACTTTTGATAAAGGCCCGACGTAAAGAACGCAAAACACTTTTTTCATCATCGACAAAAAGGTTATATTTTTCTTCATTCATGATAACTTATCCTCTTTTACGGGAACCAAATTGTGACGCGGGAGGGCGATCTTAAAAGTCGCTCCCTGACCAACCTCAGACTCCACCGTCAAGCTACCATTATGCTTATTAGTGACTATATCATAAGAAATATTAAGTCCTAAACCGACACCCTTACCAACCGGCTTAGTCGTAAAGAAGGGATCAAAAATACGCTCGACATTCTCCATTTTAATGCCGGGACCGTCATCGACAATCTGACAACGCACCCACTCTTTATCATAATCGGTAGAAATTCTAATAAGCCCGAGTCCCTGACGCTCCTGCTCTTTGATCGCCTGGGACGCATTAATGATCAGGGTTAAAATAACCTGGTTGAGTTCACCACCATTGGCCATGATATCAGGCAGGTCAGGGTCGAGCTCGAGCTCGATTTCGGCACTATACTTATATTCATTACGGGCCACAATAATCGTGGTTTCGATGGCCCGGTTAAAGTTAAAACTCTCTTTGGCATCCAGCTGGTCGATACGGGAAAACTCCCGCAAGTTGGTAACGATCAAGGTGATTCGCTCAAAACCATCCTTTGATTCAGAAAAGAGCTCATCAAGATCTTCGAGGATAAATTCGATCTGGAGATCTTCCTCAAGCTCTGCAGTCTTGGCCAGAGCTTGAGACCCGCTCTCCGGCAATTGACCGGCAAGTTCGATTAGGGTTTTTCGATAGAGTTCAAGGAGTTCAACAAAATTCTTGATGTAGCCGGTAATGCTTTCAAAATTACTGGCCACGAAACCAACCGGGGTATTGAGTTCATGGGCGACCCCGGCGGCCAGTTGACCGACCGCTTCGAGACGCTGCGAAGTCCTGAGCTGAAGCTGCATGGCCTTCTCTTTACTGATATCTCTTTTGACCGCAGCCAGAGAGATGATCTTGCCACTCTCATTACGAATCGGGAAAATGGTCACATCTTCGTCAATAAAGGTACCATCTTTGCGTTTATTAATAAACGTACCGCTCCAGACCTGACCTTTATTCAAGGTCTCCCAAAGCTCTTTGTAAAAACTCTCATCCTGACGGCCACTTTTTAAGAACGATGAGCTCTTGCCAATCGCCTCCGAAATCAGATAACCAGTGACCTTTTCAAAAGCCGGATTGACATACTGGATTACCCCTTTAAGATCAGTGATAACCATACTTTCAGAAGCCTGCTCGATAACCGCACCGAGCTGAGCTGCGCGCCGGGCCAACAGCTTGTGATTGGTAAGATCGTTGATAACCCCGACCAGACCCACCGGCTGGCAGTCGGGGTCATTATAAACACTGACTTTCAGTTCGAGAAAACTCTGTATTCCTCCATTATTCTTAAGTTCTATTTCCCGGGTTCGCATTCCGCCTTTAATAAAAAGCTGGAGATCCTCTTTATTAACAACACAGAACTCTCCGGCGACCGGAAACTCAGCCCCCGGCTTGCCGCGCAGCTCTTTTCTGCGAAATCCGGAAAATCTCTCAAAAGCCTGATTACAGCCCCGATAGTTGCCCTGTTGATCAAGATAGAAAACCGGCAGCGGAAACGCATTCAAGAGCTCCTGAGCCATATAACTGCGAGCTTTTTCTCGCTCCTCAGCGAGATGAAGCTCGGCAATTGTCTTCTTCTGCTCCCTCTGCAGATTACGCACTCGTTTATTAACTATTATAAGACCTACAACAGCAACCACAATCGCCAGAAACAGGAGAATCAAAACTAGAATAAAATGGGAGTACTGCTGCCAGATCTTGGGCACACTAATCTCCCCCAGATTCTCATAAGGGGGTAGTTTAAGTTCTTTCAGAAGATCACGTACCGGCTGGTAATTCAAGGCCGTATTC
>CAZUXG010000012.1:0-31355 GCA_964623985.1 uncultured Thermodesulfobacteriota bacterium
ACAAAGAATAAATTCAAGAGAAAGAAGGGAGAAATCGAAAAAAACCATCAATAAAATAATACCTATAGATATAATTTCAGACCTGTAAATAAACACATTATTATTAATACATATATCCACCAGTAAGTAATTGCAACAGGAAAACAATATTTAGCAAAGCTTTGGGTTGTTCAAACAAAAAATTATCTGCAGACCGAACTCAAGTTCAACTTGAATTTTACGTAAAAACATGTTTCATAGTGGGCCACAATAAGAACCGCTGACTTTGTCTTTTCATCGTTTTCTAAAAACCTAAAAATGAAAGTGCCATGCCGACTAAAAAATGCTAAATAACTTTCAAAATAGTCACAAAGCCCTAAAGGTGGCCGTTGTCATTCCACTTTACAACCATGCCGCAACTCTGGGAAAAGTGGTTACTGATATTCAGCTCTTTTCAGATTTTATCATCGTCGTTGATGACGGTAGCACCGACGATGCCATTGCAGAGTGCGCAAAGCTCGATCCATCCGTGCATATCATCCGTCATTCCCGCAATCTGGGTAAAGGAATGGCTATCCTGAGCGGGGCCGCAAAAGCCCGGGAACTTAAAGCCAGCCATATCATCACAATTGATGCTGACGGCCAGCACTATGGCGAAGACCTTCCCGAATTTATCGAGGCGCTCAGCAAAGATCCCGAGGCCATAACGATTGGCTGCCGCAGATTTGATGAGACCTATGTGCCCGGCAGTTCCCGTTTCGGCCGGAGCTTCTCAAACTTCTGGTTTCGGGTTCAGACCGGACATAAAATCGGGGACAGCCAGAGTGGTTTTCGGGCCTACCCTCTGAGCATACTAAGCGCCTTCAAGTGGCGGGAAAAACGTTACGCTTTTGAAAATGAAATTCTGGTTCGCGCCACCTGGTCCGGTATCCGGATCCAGGAGATCGCCATCAGAGTTCACTACCCGGCCCGTCATGAGCATATCTCCCATTTTCACCGTCTCTGGGATAACCTGCGTTTAAGCTTCTTAAATACCCGGCTGACGATCCGTTCAATGCTGCCCTGGCCTCACAATCAACTTGCTGCCGAGGGCCGGCCTCCGGTTGACCCGGTCTCGATTTTTCACCCCTTGCGCAGCTTACACCTCCTGCTCAAGGAAAATGCTACACCGGGACGCCTGGCAGTCGCTGTGGCTCTCGGTGTTTTTATCGGAGCCCTGCCACTACTCGGTATGCGGACCATGATTATCCTGATGATTACCGGCTACTGCCGCCTCAACAAAATTGTCGCCCTGACCGCCGGCAATATCTGCATGCCACCCTTGGTTCCGGCTTTGTGCATTGAAGCCGGATATTTTATGCGACATAGTACATTTCTGACCGAAATATCGCTTAGAACTCTGGGCTATCAGGCTCTGGAACGCTTCTGGGAATGGGGCTTGGGAGCGCTACTGGTGGGGCCGCTGCTGGCCGCGGGAATCGGCTTTACCACCTATCTTACGGCAAAAAAAATCCGCAACCAGCAAACCATAAACCAAGAAAAAGGCCTGAAGATTGACCTCTGAAAATCATAAGAAGTGGAGCAGCCGCAGTGTTGGCGCCCCTTGGCAGCATCGCTTTTTCTATCTCTTAATCCGGCTTGGCGGCCGTCATATCGCCTATCCCTTTCTCTATCCGGTGGTCCTCTACTATCTTTTGTTGCGGCCCGATCAACGAAAAAAAAGCCGCTATTACCTTAAACGTCGGTTTCCCGACCACCAAGGGTTGGCCGCCTGGCGCGACAGCTTTCACATGATCATGGGCTTAAGCCGTTCGCTCGTAGACCGAGCCCTGGTCGGGATTTGCGGCCCGGAAATTCTGCATACCGAGTTTCCCGAAGGGGATCGTTTGGCGAACCTTGCAGCCCGCGGTGAAGGCCTAATTATTCTGACCACCCACGTCGGCTGTTGGCAGGCAGCGATGATCTACTTAAGCAAGCTTAAAGGCCCGGTTCATATGCTGATGCAACAGGATGAGGGCGACATTGACCGCCACTATTTTGAGCATTCGGGTCAGGAAAACCCCTACCGGGTTATCGACCCGACCGGCTTTCTGGGCGGCACCCTGGAGATGGTAGCAGCCCTTAATAAGAGTGAAATTGTCTGTATCATGGGCGACCGTCGCCAAGGCGCTGAAGCAAACAACTTAACTGTCGATTTTCTGGGTGCCCCAGTTGCTTTTCCAGCCGCCGCCTGGAAACTTGGAGCCGTCACCGGCGCTCCGCTGGCCGTCCTTTTCCCGCTCAAAACCGGCCCTGACAGCTACCGTATCGAACTCGCCGAAGTCATCAAAATTCCAAAACAAGACGCGCGCCCGCTGAGCCGCTTAACACCCTATCTAGTCCGTTATGTGAAAGTTCTGGAGACGCTTTGCACTAAAGAACCGTACCAGTTTTTCAATTTCTATGATATGTGGGGAAAATAATCAAAATCCTAACATAAGAACTGTTTTGGGAAATTAGAATTTTTGTTCGAGTACAAGGCCACTGAAAGAAAGGTATTTTATTATGCATGGAACCTGCCTGCAAGAGCAGTTGAAAAAGATAATAATTGAAGAATTGAACTTAGAAGATATTAACGCTTTAGATATCAAAAATGATGACCCGCTGTTCGGCGATGAAGGTTTAGGCCTCGATTCACTTGATGCGGTTGAACTGGTCGTCCTTATCCAGAAACATTTTGGCGTTGAAATTAAAGATATGGAAGAGGGCCGTGAAGCTCTGGCCTCGATAAACTCGCTGACCGATTTTATCGAAACCCGACGCACCGCTTAAGGAAATAACCGCATGGAAAACAAAACCATCCCCACCCGGCCATTTCCTGATCAACGGCCCGGCACCTCGGGACTGAGAAAAAAGGTAACCGTTTTCCAACAGCCCCACTACCTTGAAAATTTCGTCCAGGCGACTTTTGATGCACTGGGAGACATTAAGGAAAAACAGCTGGTGGTTGGCGGTGACGGCCGTTTTTATAATCGCGAAGCCCTACAGACAATCGTGCGCCTGGCAGTGGGCAATGGTTTAAAAAAACTGCTCATCGGCCGGGGCGGCATCCTTTCAACCCCGGCCGCCTCCTGTATTATACGCAAATATAACCTTGACGGGGGCTTCATCCTCTCGGCCAGTCATAATCCCGGCGGACCGAATGGTGATTTCGGTATCAAGTTCAACACCGCCAACGGCGGCCCGGCCCCTGAAAAAATCACCGAAGCAATCTACCAAAAAAGCCTTACCCTTGACCACTACTTGACGGTTGAAATTTCGGATATCGATCTCGACATCCAAAACCATTTCATGATTGGCAAAATGGCGCTCGAAATCATCGACCCGGTCACCGACTATGCCAACCTGATGATGGAACTTTTTGACTTTCCCACAATTGCCAAACTCTTACAGAATCAAGATTTTGTTTTTCTTTTTGACGCCATGCACGCGGTTACCGGCCCTTATGCCGAAGAAATTTTCTGCCGGCGCCTTGGGGCATCACCAAAAAGCCTTCTCAATTGCACGATCAAGCCTGATTTCGGCGGTGGTCACCCCGATCCCAACCTAAAATATGCCAAAGATCTGGTCAGGATCATGTTCAGTAAAAAAGCGCCTGCTTTAGGTGCGGCTTCGGACGGCGACGGCGATCGCAACATGATTTTAGGAGACAACTTTTTCGTCACCCCGAGCGACAGCGTCGCCGTCATTGCGGCCAACGCTCATCTCATCAAAGGATACCGAAAAGGACTAAAAGGGCTCGCCCGCTCAATGCCAACCAGCTGCGCCCTTGATGCGGTTGCCAAAGAGCTTGACATCGAATGCTACGAGACCCCGACCGGCTGGAAGTTTTTTGGTAACCTTCTCGATGCCGGCCGCTTGACGATCTGTGGAGAAGAGAGCTTCGGCACCAGCTCTGACCATATCCGTGAAAAAGACGGTCTCTGGACGGTTCTTTTCTGGCTTAACCTGATAGCCGTCAAAAAGATCTCCGTCAAAGAGATTGTTGAGGCTCATTGGCAACATTTCGGCCGCAACTACTATTCCCGCCACGACTATGAAGAGGTTGACAGTAAGGCCGCCAACCAACTTGTTAATGACCTGAGAGAGAAATTCGAGACGCTCTGCGGAGCGCAATTCGGTTCGTTAGAGATCACCACTGTCGATGATTTTTCCTATCGAGATCCGATAGACGGTTCCCTGTCAGAGCATCAAGGTATCAGGCTCCTCTTCAAAGATAAATCACGAATCATCCTGCGCCTCTCCGGCACCGGCACCAGCGGTGCAACCTTACGCCTCTATTTTGAAAAGGTTGAAAAAAACCCTGCGGGCATGAATCTCGAGACCCAGACCGCACTCGCCGATTTGATCAGGCTGGCGGATAAACTTTTCACAATCAAAGAGATCACGGGGCGCAGCGAACCAACGGTAATTACGTAAAATTAAAAAACTTCATCAAGAGGAAAGCAACGCGTTTTTTCCATCTGTCCCGACCTGCTCCACCTTGATGAAGCGTTCAACCAGGCTGAAAAACTCCTCAACCAAAGTAATAAGCAAGTGATCCGTGCCTTTATCACAGGCCGGAACCTTTCGTATAAGGACTAGAATATGCCCATCGCAGACCCTGTCCAGAACAAACAACAAAGCCCTGCCCGGGCCGCCGGCATACTCCTTCACATAAGTTCCCTGCCCAGCCCCTGGGGGATTGGCGATCTCGGCCCGGAAGCGGAGAAATTTCTCGATTTTCTTAAAGAATCAGGCCAGCGCTACTGGCAGTTTCTGCCTCTTGGACCAACGCTTGCAATTCACGGACACTCACCCTACATGAGCACGTCGGCTTTTGCCGGCAACCCGCTTCTCATCAGTCCCGACGAGCTCTTACGTGACCACTGGATTAAAGCCGACGATCTCGCCGGATATCCGGAATTTTATCAATACCTGGTTCGCTTTAAAGAGGTCGCCGCATTCAAAGAAATGCTCCTCGGAAAAGCCTTCGCCAAGCTCCTCAAGACAGCTCCACAAGCAAAGGCCTTTGCCGAATTCTGCGACAGCTCCCCCTGGCTTAACGACTACGCCCTTTTTGTTAGTCTCGGAGAAAAATTTTCCGGCCGGCCCTGGTATGACTGGCCTAATAAGATCGCAAGACGCGACCCACAAACTCTGTTATCTGTGGGAAAAGAGCTCTCAGACAGAGTCACATACCACAAATTTGTCCAGTTTCTCTTCGCCGAACAATGGCAGAAATTGAAGAAAAAAGCAGGGCAACGGCAAATCAGATTGATCGGTGATATGCCCATCTATACGGCTCTCAACAGCGCCGATGTCTGGGCCCATCAGGAGTGTTTTCAACTCGATCCGGAAACCCTCAAACCGGAATATGTGGCCGGCGTCCCGCCCGACTATTTCAGCCCGACCGGCCAGGCCTGGGGTAACCCGCTCTATCGCTGGCAATCAGATAGTCGGGCGAATGAGACATTAAATGAGGTAGTCATCAAGTGGTGGCGGCAGCGCCTGCAGCGCCTAGCGGAACTCCTTGATGTAGTCAGAATCGACCATTTTCGTGCCTTTGAAGCCTATTGGAGGATTCCCGCTACGGCTCAAACCGCAGAAAATGGTGAATGGATCAAAGGACCGGGAAAAGCTTTTTTCGCCCAGCTGGGCAACGCCATACAAGATTTAAGTATAATCGCCGAAGACCTGGGAACGATTACCCCTCCCGTCGAAGAATTAAGAAACCATCTCGGCTTTGCCGGTATGAAGGTCCTCCAGTTCGCCTTTGACGGAGAGCCGAACAACCCTTACCTACCCTGGAATTTCACTTCTTCCAACTGCGTCGTCTACACCGGCACCCACGATAATGAAACGACTACCGGTTGGTACCATGATGAACAGGTCGATAATAACTGTAAAGAACGGGCCCGACACGCGGCCAACAGCGACGGCAGCGCTATCCATCTCGATTTTATAAAAATGGCCTACGCTTCAATCGCCGCTCTAGCCATCATTCCGTTACAGGATGCTCTTGGTTTCGGCAATGATTGCCGCATGAACAGCCCGGGATCATCCGAGCGAAACTGGGCCTGGCGCTGCGCGCCACGGTTTTTTACCAAAGAAATTAAGAACTTACTTTACCAAGAAGCAGCCTTTTTTAATCGCATCCCTGATTGAGATACTCTCAATTTTGATGCATTCGTAAAAAGTCTTTAAAAAAACCTGCACTAAAAAAGATGACCTTAAGAGCAAAGGCTCTTAAGGTCATCTTTAAATTTACCCAGTAGAATACTGAAGCAGCCGGCTATTTACCCTGCCACTCGGGGGAACGTTTCTCCATAAAAGCCTTAATTCCTTCGCCTGCATCTTCAGTCGTGCACAAGCGGGCAAAGGCTTCATTCATATATTCGAAAGCCTTATAGTAATCCTGATCAGCAGCACCATAGAACGCGGTCTTGGCGATCTGCAAGGCAATCGGACTCTTTTGGGCCAGACCGGCGGCCCATTTTCTAGTTTCGGCTTCAAGTTCGTCATTAGGCACCACCCGGTTAACAATCCCCATACGCAAAGCCTCGTCTGATTTAATCAACTGACCGTCAAAAAGCAGTTCCAGAGCTTTTTTACGACCGATCATCTTACTCACCGGAACAATCGGACCAATGCAGTTCAAGCCAACATTGATGGCCGTCAAACCGAAACGAGCCCCTTCCGCCATAACCGCCAGATCGGCCGCCGCTACCAAGCCAGCACCATTGGCCGCCGCTACCCCATGAACCTGGGCAATCACCGGTTTGCTCATCCGGCTCATATTGACTAACGGAGTCTCCATGGTCTCGATCCACTTCTTATACTCCATCGCCGTTTTGCCGAAGAAATCACTGACATCGATACCGGCACAAAAAGCTTTACCGGAACCCTTGAGAATAATAACCCGCACATCATCACGATCATCAAGCTCCAACAAAGCCTGATTCAACTCCCGGGCCAAAGGCAGGCTGAAGGTATTTAAACTCTTAGGCCGATTCAAGGTTATCTCACCAACATTTTCGGCAACCATTTCAACCAAAACATTTTCATAACTCATAATTCTACCCCTCCTGATTAAACGTAAACGATAACTCACAGATTAAAATATCAATCTCTAAACGCTTGCACCCCGTAACATAAAAAAACCTGTTTGACAAATAAAGAAGTCCTCCAAAGTTACTTTGGAGCAAATATTTACAAAAACCTCTTTTTCGTGTATTTCGTATACTCTGTGGTCAACCAATCAGATGCCGGATAGCTTTCCAGACAACCTCCCGGCATACCTTTAGGATTATTCAGTATCTATGTCCATTAGTGGCCCCCCAACAATGTCGCAGCCCGACAAATCGGTCATGGTCACCGGAATCGGGGCTTTATGTGCCACCGGCCTTAACTTTGAGAGTGCCTTTACAGCTCTCTTTGAGAAGCGCCGGGAACCGGCTGCCCCGCAGCGTTTTGGCCTTGACCATCCAACCACCTATCCGGTCTTTGAACTGCCCCCATCCCCGCTTGACAGTGAAGACGAAAATCAACCTTGGCTACGAACCAGCCGACTGGCCCTGGCTGCGGCCCGCGAGGCTTTAGAAAATGCCGGCTGGAGTGACGGTAAAGGGTTGTCTCAACTTAAAGTCGGGGTCTGTATCGGCACAACCGTCGGCGGAAGCATGAACGACGAACAATTTTACCGTAACTTTCGGGATGGGAAAAATCCCGATCTCAAACCGATCGACCGTTACCGTCGCAGCAATCCTGCCGCCGTATTAGCTCAATTCTTTGACCTGCACGGCCCGCAACTCACAATCGTCAATGCCTGCTCCTCGGGTACCGATGCTCTAGGGATGGGAACTGCTTGGCTCAGATCCGGGCTCTGCGATCTAGTCTTAGCCGGCGGCAGCGACGAACTCTGCCGGGTTACCTGTAACGGTTTTATCTCTTTGATGATCAGCGATCATCAACCCTGCCGACCTTTTGACCGCCACCGCAGCGGCCTCAACCTGGGAGAGGGGGCCGCTATCTTAGTGCTTGAATCAAGCCGCCTTCGAAAACACCGTAAACGGCCGCCGCGAGCTTTCATCCTGGGCTACGGCAGTTCCTGTGACGCCTGGCACCTAACCGCCCCCCACCCCGAAGGCAGAGGGTTGCGCCAGGCTTTACAGCTGGCATTAAACAACGCCGGCACCAAAGCTGAAGATATAGCTTTCATTAATGCCCACGGTACCGGCACCCTCAACAACGACCTGACAGAAGGGAAAATTATTAAATGTTTCTTTCCCAAAACCCCTTTTTTTTCAACCAAAGGGCATACCGGACACACCCTCGGAGCGGCCGGCGCATTGGAAGCAGCCTTTACGATCGCCATGCTGCAATCCGAAAAAATCCCCGCCAGTGCCGGATTCAGTGAAACCGACCCCGCTATCGGCCACTCACCGACAAGCTGCACCAGGAATCTCGACGGCCGTCTGGCATTAAGTCAATCATTGGCTTTTGGCGGCAATAATGCAGCCTTGGTATTCGGCCTTGATGGAGTTGGACAATGATTCCGATGGCGATACGCGGCATCGGCCCGGTCGGTGCTTTTGGAGCGGGCCTCGACGAGTGGCGAGCGGCTTTAAAAGGTGAAAAGAAAGTCGAACCGGAATTGACCACGATTGAAACCGACCAGGGATCTTACAACCTGCCGGTCTTTCGCGCCGCAACCAAAACCCTGGGCACCATCGTCAAAAGCCGAGAGTTGCGCCGCCTTGATCACTTTTCCCGGCTGGCTCTGCTGGGAGCCTGCCTGGCCTGCGAAGATGCCGGTCAAACCCTAATCAGCGAACATACCGGATTGATTGTAGCCAGCGTCTACGGCGCCAGCGCCACGACCTTCGCGTTTCTCGATTCCTTCATTAAAGATGGTGATACCCTGGCCTCACCAACCCTCTTTTCCAACTCGGTTCACAACGCCGCCGCTGCCCATATCGCCAAACATCTCAATATCACGGGCCCGAATCTGAGCCTCACCCAAGGCAACCTTTCCATCCCCATGGCCCTGATGACTGCCGCCCACTGGCTGGCTGAGGGTCGGGTTGATGCAGTCTTATGCGGAGCCGTGGACGAATACTGTGACGTCCTGGGTTATTGCTGGCAAAACTATCTCAATCGCCAGAAACCCACAACCAGGGAAAATCTCGACCCTGATTTAACCCCATGTGGACCAGGGGAAGGAAGTCTCTTTTTCTGGCTGAGCCGAGCTGAAGGCCCAAACACCCCTTACGGTTACCTTGAAAAATTTGAACAGAACACCCTGGAACCAACTAACAAAACGTTGAACGGCGCCGGGCCGCTCATCTACAGCCCCGGCGCTTGCCACGACAACCTCAACCTCCGACTTAATCAACTTAACAACTATTTACACCTGGATCTTTCTCAACTTTGCGGAACTCTACCAATCGCCACCGCCTTTGACCTTGCAACCGCTGCGACGATGCTTTGCGACCAAGCTCTCTACACAAATGAACCGCTTAAACATCCAAGTATACCCTTTTCAGGGTCTGCCATATGCTGCTGGCAACCGGATTACGCAACTTCTCGAAAACCATTGACAGGAAACTGTTATTGGATTACGAATCGCTTGAATCTTTAAATGATACCAAGGTAAAACCCAGTGAAAAAAGAAAAAGCCTCATCCATTTTAATCGGCGGCGGCGCCCGCAGTGGTAAAAGCAGTTTTGCCCAAAAGATGGCGGAAGAGCTACCCGGCCGACGGGCCTATCTGGCAACCGCTCAGGCCCTTGACCAAGAAATGGAAAAAAGAATCGCCAGACATCAGGCCGATCGCGGTAGCGCCTGGCATGCGACCCTTGAAGAACCACTGAAACTAACCGACTGTCTGCAACAAGCCAGTACAGATTTTGACATCATCCTGGTTGACTGTATAACCCTCTGGCTCTCAAATCTGTTAGGACACAACGACAGCGACCAACAAATTCTTAAAGCGATTGACAATCTGGCTGACTCTCTTAATTTGCTGCCGGCGACGATCATTCTGGTGAGTAATGAGGTGGGACTCAGTCTCGTTCCGGAACACCCTTTAGGCCGCCGTTTTCGCGATCTTGCCGGACTTGCCAACCAACGCCTGACCACGGCCTGCCGGGAAGTCTACTTTACGATCTGGGGCCTGCCGCAAAAACTTAAATAAGTGCTTCAAGAAACCTCATATTTTACGCCTTATTGCTAACCAATTATAACGGGCAACCGACCTTGACTACAATAATCATCCAATTTCGCCTCGCTCTCTCTTTTTTAACCACCCTGCCGGCCGGATCTTTCAGCTCTGAGGTTCCCGAAGAGATCTTGGGTCGAACCCAAGCCTGGTTTCCCTTAGTCGGCCTCCTGCTGGGTTTGATTCTTTTTTTAAGCACCTGTTTTTTTAAACTCTTCCTCTCCCCGGCAATTTGTGCCGCTTTGGTTCTATTGCTCCACTTTTTTATCACCGGAGGGTTTCACCTTGATGGCCTCGCCGATACGGCTGATGGCCTAATGAGCGGTAAATTGGAGAGGGAAAAGATCTTTTCCATAATGAAAGACAGCTATTTGGGCAGTATGGGCGCAACCGCCCTGACCATCTTGCTGTTGCTCAAGTACAGTGCTCTGACCACAATTATAAGTGATACCCCTCTGGTTTTAGTAATCTTCCCGGTTCTCGGTCGCTACGCGATTGTGCAGCTCACTTTCAGTAGCACCTACGCCCGGGTCGAAGGCGGCCTCGGGGCCATCTTTACCAATCATTGCGGTCAACGAGAATTGCTTTCCGCGGCTCTCATTAGCCTTGCTTCAGGATTTCTATTTGCCGGTTTTAAGGGCTTGCTGAGCTGTCTTGCAATAACTCTTTATGTCGTAACCATTAGATATGCGGCCCAACGCCGACTGGGTGGTGTAACCGGCGATATCTTGGGCTATGCCTGTGAAAGCAGCGAAGCTCTGGTACTTATTATTCTCGCTGCCACCATTTAGATCAGAAGGTAAAATATGCAAGCAAACTACACTACCGTATTCCTGCTACGCCATGGTGAAACGGTTAACACCCTTGATGGCCCCTTGCGTTATAACGGCCATTTTGATGTAGATATCACTCCCAAAGCCCTTGCCCAAATGGCCCAACGCGGCCTTGAACTCTCCCGTTTTAACGTTACAACTGTCTATGCCAGCGACCTCAGCCGTTGCCGTCAGGGGGGGGAAATAATCTCTAAAAAAATTGGCTGCCCACTGGTTTTGAAAAAAAATCTTCGCGAGATGAAGATGGGGGACTGGGAAGGCCTAACCCTGACCGAGGTTAAAGAACGTTTTCCCGAACAGGTCAAAAAAAAATTTGCCGATTTCCACAATTTCCGGATCCCCGACAGTGAAACCGTCAAAGAAGTAGAGGCGCGTATCTACCCCGAATTTGATAATCTTATCTTACAGCATCATCAAGAAACCATCGTCATTATCGCCCATGGTGGAGTAAACCTGCTCCTGCTGACCCGGGCGCTGGGCCTGCCAAGCAAGGATATTTTTACCTTGACTCAGGATTTTGGCTGTATCAACCAACTCCATATCGGAGACAATTTCACCAAAGTTGTAATGATGAACAGTTCCGGCATCCATTAAAAATAATAATTTGGCAACCTCAATTACAAATCGAGCAAGATGCAAAAATTACTTCGAACACCACAAATCAACCGGGGATTCAAAGGGCTTTTAATCCACCTGTTAGCGCTTTGTCTACCATTGCTTTTATTGATCTCCTGTGCCACCAAACCACCCACTGATAGCAAACCTTTCCCCCACTACCAAACGACCGCTCCTCAACAAAAACTAGGCCTCGGATTTTACCAGCAAGGCATCGCTTCTTGGTATGGTCACCCTTTTCACGGCTGCCCCACTGCGAGCGGCGAAATTTACGATATGCACGCCCTCACAGCTGCCCATAAAGAGCTCCCCTTAGGAAGTAAGGTATTGGTAACCAACCTTGAAAACCAACACCAGATTGAGGTCGTCATCAATGATCGTGGGCCTTTCATAAAAAACCGCATTATCGACCTTTCATTAACCGGGGCTCGCCGCTTGGCTATGGAAAATAATGGCACCGCCATGGTTCGCCTCGACATCACAGAATTGCCGAAAAGTATCTCCGACTCTTTGAAAAACCCTTTTGCAATTCAGTTCGGCGCTTTCAAAAATCACGCTCAAGCCGTCGCCATGCAAAAAAAAGTTGCTCAAAGCAATAGTAAGGTCTTTATTGAAAAAGTTTCTCACGGTGATGAACCTTTATACCGGGTCCGTCTCGGGTGGTTCCCAAGCAAGGCCGCAGCTCACCGCGAAGCTCGACGACTGGGACATAGAGGCGCCTACGTTTTTCGCCGTTGATAAGATTATTGATAATGATTGTTCCGAATCAAATAAAAGATAATTAAGCGTTCAGATAGATTGACTATAAGCCGTCAGGGTTGATGATTAAAAACGATAACTTTTTAAGGTTAGCCTGCAACCTTTAATCTACAACCTAAACAACATGAGTTGCGGAAAAAAAAGATGATGAAAATGCAACTGCCTGCCATAATCAAAGTTCACGAACCAGCCCATAGCAAAAATTTTCTCGACAATTGCCTCAAGACCCCGCCTTTATTTATCTGCACCATTGCTTCAACCGAAACCGCTTTAATCCCCGGAGTCTCGGGGGCCGGGGCCAGCCCGGAGCTGATCCCTTACACGGCGGCAGCAGATGTCGAAGCGATAATTCATGGCCAAGCTCTCTGCTTGGACAAGATCCCTGAAAATCCGGTTGGGCCGCCATCCCCGGTGATTATCACAATGGCGGCCCTTAAGAAACTCAGTGCCCCTTTTCTCGTTATTGATGCTGGCAACACTATAACTCCTCAGGTTCCGAGGCTGGTTGCCGGTAGCTCGCCGGGTCTCTCCCTAAACAAACCGATCGCGGTCGCCGAAGTAGCCAATCTTTTTATGCAGGGGATTATTATCGGTCAACAACTCGCCCTAAGCGGACACACCCTGATTCTCGGAGAAAGTGTCCCTGGCGGAACGACTACGGCGATGGCCGTTATGGAAGCTTTAGGACTCGCTGCCTTAGGAAAAATCAGCGGCAGCATGCCAGGTAACAATCAAACCTTAAAACAAGAGCTTGTCAGCCGGACCATGCTGGAAAAGAAACTTATACGGGGCTCATGTCTTGAACATCCCTTAGAGGCCGTCCGCCTCCTCGGTGACCCCATGCAGCCAGTCCAGGCCGGTATCGCCATGAGCGCCAGCCGCAAAACTAAGGTAATCCTGGGCGGCGGCACGCAGATGATCGCAGTTGCCGCCCTGATTGGAGCCTTGCTCAAAAGTAAAAAGTCATCCTCAGATGTCACGCAACCGGCCCTTAAACGCCTACTCCCAGAAGCTTTTAAGGCTCGGCCCGAAAACATCGCAATCGCGACTACAGCCTGGGTCTCGGAAGACCCGGCCGCCGACCTGCGTAGCCTTATGCGGCAATTGCCGGTGGCGATGCCGCTTTATGCTTCCGGTCTCGATTTCTCCGCCTCCCGCTATCAGAACCTGCAACTCTATGAAGAAGGTTATGTCAAAGAGGGTGTCGGGGCTGGAGCTCTGGCCCTCGCCGCAATGCTCTACCACAATCTCGACAACTCAAGTTTTCTACCGGCCATCGAGAAGGTTTATGAAGATATTTATCTTTAGGCTGTCTTGAAAAATTAGAATTAATGGCCACTTCTAAACACGGCTCTGGTTAGTCAATTTAGATGCCGCTCGGCCGGCTCAGGAAACTAATTTCATCATGTCTCAAATTTACACTCTGCCGGAAGAACTTAACAATCTGGTTGGACGATTTCTCAAACAGCACAGGCCCAGCTGCCCGTTGCCCGACTTTCAGGTTTCGGCCTTGACTCCAGACGGTTCCGAGCGCCTCTATTATCGAATCACCACCCCCCAGAATATGCCTTTTATTGCGGTGGATGCGCGAGGCACCGGCCTTGACAATCAGCCCCCTTCAGGGGTTAGTCAGAATCAATCTTTTATCCTCATTCGAGACCATCTCTCGGCCCTCGGTTTTCCGGTACCCGAACTTCTCTTGCAAAACCATAACAGCGATTTTTACCTTCTTCAAGATCTTGGAGATACCACCCTTTATTTGACCATCCAGAAGCAGGGCTGGGGCCAACAAACCATAGATCTTTACCAAAAAACGATCTCTCTACTGTTGCGCCTTCAATCAGTTGCCGTAGAAAAATTTGACCCGTCTTGGTGCTATGCCGGAGCTTACTATGACCAGCAACTAATCCTTGAACATGAACTCAACTACTTTCTCAAGGCTTTTGTGATTGGCTACTGCAGACAAGAAATTTTGTCTGATACCTGGCACAAACTACAGAGTGAATTTAAAACTATCACGTCTGCCGCAGCCACAGCGCCCGCTGATTTTTTTCTTTATCGCGACTTTCAATCCAAGAATATAATGTTAAAAGATCAACAAACCTTTCTAATCGATTTCCAGGGTGCCCGCTTAGGTCCATACTATTACGATCTGGCTGCCCTCATCAACGATCCTTACACCGACATCCCAAGGCCTCTACGTGAACAACTCAAGAAGGACTATTTCGACAAACTTTCAATCATTCTTAATGCTGAGGCACCCTCCTCAGAAAAATTCAACTACTTCTTCTCGCTTTTCTCCTTAATTAGAACCCTCCAGACCCTGGGAGCTTTCGGATACCTGACCAACCGCGACAAAGGCCACTTCCAAAAATACATAAAACCAGCCACAAAAAATTTTCATCACTATCTGAGTAAAATGTTATTACACCACGATCTACCAACTCTTACTTCACTGACAAAAAAGATGGTAACATAAAAAAAAGCGGCCCCCATTCTACCGGAGACCGCTTTATAATTACAACCTATTTGCTATATAGCCTGAGCTTCTACTTCTCAGCCTTATCCTCACTCTCAACATCTTCTGAAACAACTGCAACTTCGAGCTCTTCCGAGGTATCACTTTCTGCAACAACCGGTTCGACCTCAGCAGACTCAGTTTCGACATCGGTTTCAGCCTTTGCAGAGTCAAGTTCCTCTTCTACCGCAGCTTTAACCTGATCTTCAACAGTAGTTGGCTGAGCCAAATCTGCAGACTCTTCCTTTACTGACGGAGTTGGGTGCTCATCACTGACAAAGCGCACAAAAGTCATAGGCGCCTGATCAACAAACCTTATACGCGATTTTATCAAACGCGTATACCCACCGGGACGATCACTGAAGCGCGGGGCAATCTCATCAAACAGTTTTTGGACAAGCTGGTGGTTATTTAAGAATTTATAGGCCTGACGCCGGGCATGCAAAGATCCTTTTTTACCCAAAGTAACCAAGCGATCTACAACCCGGCGCAACTCTTTCGCCCGGGCATCTGTGGTTTCTAAATGTTCATGGATTATCAGCGATGAGGCCAGGGACCTGAACATGGCTTTTTGATGGCTGGGGCCCCGACCCAAGCGGCGGCCGGATACTCTATGTCGCATAAGCTCTCTTCTCCTTCAAACTCTTAAGATAATGGCTTTTCTTAACTACTTTCGCATTTCCCGACCATCATCACTCTTCGTAGTCTTCACTCATAACTTTCTTAATCATTTCGGCATTTTTAGGATCAAAACCAGTCAACTTCATACCTAAAGAAAGACCCATTACGGTCAGAATTTCCTTAATCTCAAGCAGAGATTTGCGACCAAAGTTTTTGGTTGTCAACATCTCAGATTCACTTTTTTGAACAAGCTCACCAATCAGTTCTATATCGGCATTCTTAAGACAGTTGGCCGATCTTACGGATAATTCAAGTTCACTGACATTACGATAGAGGTTTTCGTTGACGACCTCTTTTTCTTCAACCTCGACCTCTTCTATTTCTTCAGGCTCGATTTCCTCATCGAAATTTATAAAGACCGACATTTGCTCCTTAAGTATTTTAGCAGAATAGGCTAGAGCATCGGCCGCTTCAAGACTGCCATCAGTCCAGATTTCAATGGTCAGTTTATCATAATCAGTCTGCTGTCCGACCCGCGCATTTGTAACTACATAATTAACTTTAATAACCGGAGCAAAGACACCGTCGAGAACAATGGTGCCAATCGGATAGGTGTGCTGGGCACCGATCTGAGCGGCCGGTGTATACCCCTTGCCGGTTTGCGCAGTAAGGGCCATTTTGAGGGTGGCATCGTTCTCAAGAGTAGCAATATGGTGATCCGGATTCAGAATTTCAACATCATGATCGACAATTATGTCACCTGCAGTAACTACTCCTTTTTTACTCCCTTTGGCATCAATGTACAATGTTTTCGGTTGATCTGTATGCATCTTGAGGGCAACACCCTTGAGATTCAAGGAGACAATCGTCACGTCCTCATGCACCCCGGGAATTTCCGAGAACTCATGGTTAACTCCATCAATATGATAGGAGGTAATCGCAGCTCCCTGCAATGATGAAAGCAGCACCCGCCTAAGGGCATTACCTATGGTAATGCCAAAACCACGCTCCATAGGTTCGACCACAAATTTACCATAGGTCGGACTTAATGTAGCTTCATCGGTTTTTACTTCAGCGGGTTTAATCAGTTCACGCCAATTCTTATATATCAATGACATATGCGGTACCAATTGGGGTTAGCGAGAGTAAAATTCAACTATCAACTGTTCATTGATCGTCTGAGAGATATCTTCACGTTTGGGCAAGGCCTTGAGAACCCCGCTGCCTTTCTCTTTATCGACATCAATGTACTCCGGAAGAGTTCGTCTACCAGCCGCAGCCAGAGCGTCACTGATCCGCCCCAATTTACGACTCTTTTCACAGACTGCAATGGAGTCATTAATAGAAATCTGGAAGGATGGGATATCGACCCGCCTCCCATTAACCAAAAAATGACCATGGGAAACCAGTTGTCGGGCTTCGGCCCGGGTATTGGTAAAACCCATACGATAAACGATATTATCTAGACGGCGCTCGACCAACACCAAAAGGTTCTCACCGGTAACCCCTTTCTGGCGGTCAGCTTTAGTGAAATAACTGCGAAACTGTTTTTCAAGAAGTCCATAAATTCGACGGACTTTCTGTTTTTCCCGCAACTGCATGCCATATTCGGTAAACTTCGTCCTTCTCTGGCCATGCTGGCCAGGCGCATAGGCTCGACGGTCAAAGGCACATTTTTCAGTATAACAACGGTCTCCCTTAAGAAACAGCTTAGCCCCTTCACGCCGACACTGGCGACAGACAGATTCTCTGTATCGTGCCAAAATTTCCTCCTTAGACTAAACTCTTCTCCGCTTCGGGGGGCGACACCCGTTATGCGGAATGGGAGTAATATCTCGAATAACATTAATGGTCATACCAACACTCTGAATCGCCCGGATGGCTGATTCACGCCCGGATCCAGGCCCTTTGACATGGATATCGACCGATCGCATACCATGGTCCATAGCCTTTTTAGCCGCCTCTTCCGCCGTCTGCCGGGCTGCAAAAGGGGTACTTTTTCTTGAGCCTTTAAAGCCCACGACCCCGGCATTGGCCCAAGCGATCACATTTCCCTGCGGATCAGTAAAGCTAACTTTTGTATTGTTAAAAGTTGCCAGTATATATGCGATCCCCGCAGGAACATTCTTTTTCACCCGACTCTTGCCGGATCTACCTTTCGGATTAGCCATTTTCCCTCCCAGCAGCTTAAGGTAATTACCTGCTGCCAGTTATCAATTACCAAACTATTTACGCTTTCTCGAAATCGGTCCGCGGGCCGGGCCTTTGCGGGTCCGGGCATTGGTTTTCGTACGTTGTCCACGAACTGGCAGACCGCGACGATGGCGCAGGCCGCGATAGCACCCAATATCCATAAGTCTCTTGATATTGGTGGTTACTTCCCGCCGCAGATCACCTTCGATCTTATAGTCACTTTCAATTTTTTCACGTATCCGAGCTAGCTGATCATCATCTAAAGAGTCACTGTCGGAATTCGGATCAATTTCAACCTCGGCAAGTAATTTTTCAGCGGTCCTGCTTCCTATACCGTAAATATAGGTCAGAGCAATGACAATTCTTTTGTTTCGGGGCAAGTTCACCCCTGCGATTCTGGCCAATGGATTCTCCTCCTAAACTACCGCGTTATTTATCAACCCTGTCGTTGTTTATGTTTTGGGTTTACACAAATAACCCGTACTACACCATGCCGTTTAATCAGTTTGCACTTGTCGCACATTTTTTTTACTGATGCTCTAACCTTCATCTCTCACTCCACTACTTTCCAGGATTAACCTGTTCAACGGGTCCGGTAGATTATCCGGCCACGACTTAAATCATATGGTGATAACTGAATTGTCACTTTGTCTCCGGGCAAAATCTTAATAAAATGCATCCGCATTTTACCGGATATATGGGCTAAAACCCGATGCCCATTTTCAAGATCAACCCTAAACATTGCATTAGGCAGGGTTTCAACAACGATCCCTTCTACCTCAATGACATCCTCTTTATTCGACATTTCTAATTACCACCAGATTTTTTACTCACTCAATAATTGGGTTAAAGTTAAAATTCAAACCGGCGCTCTCCGGCCTTCTTACAGTTGACTTAAGATTTCAGGCCCGGCCGCAGTGATAGCTATGGTATGTTCGAAATGGGCTGACAATTTGTGATCTTTCGTGATAGCTGTCCAGCCATCCGCCAATACTTGAACAGCATGGCCACCCAAATTAATCATCGGCTCTATCGCCAGAACCATACCCGTTTTCAAAATCAGTCCGGTTCCTGATTTACCGTAATTCGGGATCTGCGGGAGTTCGTGTAACTCAGTCCCAATCCCGTGGCCAACAAAATCACGAACTACACTATAACCGTGATCTTCGGCATACTTCTGGACACTATGCGATAGCGTGTAAAGCCTCTCTCCCGGATATGCACACTCAATAGCTTTAGCCAAACAGGTCTCAGTTACCTGCATCAGCTTATCAGCCTCGGGGCTAACATCACCGACAGGAACGGTTATCGCTGCGTCTCCATAGTATCCATCCTGACAAACTCCGACATCTATACTGATAATGTCTCCGTCCTTCAGTTTTCTCTTTTTTGAAGGAATTCCATGGACAATTTCATAATTTATCGAAGTACAGAGGGTCGCGGGAAAACCAGCATAACCTTTAAACGCCGGCCTTGCTCCCTGCCTTACAATCTCATTTTCAGCTATTTTGTCAAGGGCCGCAGTGCTAACCCCAGGGCAAACATTTTTTTTTACGAGTTGCAAAACCTCCGCGACCATCTGGTTGGAGGCTCTCAGCTTTGCAATTTCACGCTTTGAACGTAAAGCAATCATTTATTAATTACAACCATAATTGCCGTATAGATATCATCCGGAGATCCAGTACCAGAAATACTGCGTAGCAGATCCTTGGCACTATAAAAATCGATCAGAGGTGCAGTCTGATTGTGGTAGTTTTCAAGTCTGACCTTGATTGCCGCTTCCTTGTCATCATCCCGCTGATATAGTTTAGCACCACAAAGATCACAGACCCCGTCAACCTTTGAAGGATTGAAAATCTTATGAAAACTAGCCCCACAAGTACACATCCAACGACCCGTCAAACGAGCCAGAAGATCGGCATCCGGAACTTCGATACTGACGACATGATCAATATTACGACCGCCCTTGTCGAGTATCTCTGCCAACGATGAAGCTTGATCAACCGTTCGTGGAAAACCATCAAGAATAAAACCTTTAACACAGTCTGCCTCTTTAAGGCGATCATCGATAATCCCGATAACCACTGAATCAGGCACCAATTTCCCGGCATCCATATATTTTTTGGCCTCAAGCCCCATCTCGGTGCTCTCTTTTACGGCCGCTCGTAGAATGTCACCTGTCGAAATCTGAGGAATTTGCAACGCATCAATCATCTTTTTTGCCTGCGTTCCTTTACCGGCTCCGGGAGGTCCTAACAAAATCAAGTTCATGACATTCTCCTTAAATCAAATTGTAATTTATTCAGGCTGAAAATAAACCCTGACAATTCAAATGGTAACCTTATCGACGCCGGCCGCCGGCCTTCTTCATCAACCCTTCATAATTTCTTGACATCAAATGGGATTGAATCTGCTGAATGGTATCAATACCAACCCCGACGACAATCAACAAGGCGGTCCCCCCAAAAAAGAACGGGACATTGAATTTACCAATCAACAACATCGGCAGAACACAAACCACGGAGACATAAACAGCTCCCCAAAAGGTCAAACGGGTCAGTATCTTATCCAGATACTCAGCGGTGCGCTTACCAGGTCTGATACCCGGCACATAGCCACCGAACTTTTTCAGATTATCGGCAACATCGTCAGGTTTGAAGGTTACCGCCGTATAAAAATAGCAGAAGATAAAGATCAAAACAACATAGACAATGTTATATGAGATACTGCTCGGCACGAAGACTGCGGAAAAACTTTTCATAATCGGCAAATCTATAAAACTTGCAATAGTCGCCGGAAACATTATAATCGATGAAGCGAAAATCGGAGGGATAACCCCTGCCGTATTAATTTTCAAGGGTAGATGCGTACTCTGTCCGCCCACCATTCGCCGGCCCTGAACCCGCTTGGCGTACTGGATAGGTATACGGCGCTGGGCCATTTCAATAAAGACAATTATGGCAATCGTAGCCGCCATCAGGATCACAATAAACATCGCTATAAAAAGACTCATCTCACCCGTTTTAATCAGGCGGATTGTGTTGATTATAGCGGCTGGACCCCGGGCTATAATACCGGCAAAAATTATTAATGAGATACCGTTGCCGATTCCCCGTTCAGTGATCTGCTCACCAATCCACATAATAAAAGCGGTACCGGTAGTCAGGGTAATAATGGTCAGAACCCTAAATCCCCAACCCGGAAACATAACAATCATTTCACCAGCTGGACCCTGCATACTTTCAAGCCCAACGGCAATCCCAAAACTCTGGATAAGACTCAGTAAGATAGTACCATAGCGGGTGTAGCGGCTGATTTTGCGACGGCCGGCTTCCCCCTCTTTCTTAAGTCGCTCAAGGGTAGGTACAACCATGGCCAGCAGTTCAATAATAATTGAAGCGCTGATATATGGCATAATCCCCAACGAAAATACCGACAGACGACTCAACCCCCCGCCGGAAAACATATCAAACATACCCAGCAAAGTACCTTTGGCCTGGACAAAAAAGGCTGCCAATGCTTGACCATCAATACCTGGGGTTGGCACGTGAATACCGATGCGATAGACAAAGAGTAGAAAAAAAGTCCACCCGAGACGTTTCTGCAACTCCGGTATATTACCGATATTCCCAAGGCCTTTAAGCAAGCTTCGCCTCCTCGTCAACCAAGCCCCCGGCCTGCTTGACCTTTTCGATAGCGGTAGCACTGCATGCCGTAACCCTGACTGTCAGCTTCTTATTCAAAAGACCGTTGCCTAACAGTTTAATCCGATTTTCACCCCGGTTCACCAAACCTTTTTGCTGCAACGACGCCATATCGACAACACTGCCATCCTCAAAGCAATTAAGCTGGTGAATATTGACAATCGCATATTCCCGACGAAAGATATTGGTAAAGCCCCGTTTGGGAATACGCCGCTGCAAAGGCATCTGCCCACCCTCAAACCAGGGATGAATACCACCACCAGAGCGAGATTTCTGACCCTTATGACCACGCCCGGCAGTCTTCTGATATCCGGATCCCGCACCCCGTCCAACTCTTTTTCTGTTTTTGGCGGCTCCGCTATCAGCCGGCAATGAAGCTAAATCGACCATTATTTCCTCATATTTCAGTCAGCTAATATCTGAATCATCAGATTTTTTCTACATCAACCATATAAGAAATTTTACGCACCATCCCAACAATTTGCGGGGTTTCAGTCAAGGTCACACTCTGACGAATCTTACGTAACCCTAAAGCTTCAGCCGTTTTTTTATGCTTTTCCAAACGACCGGCGCAACTTTTCTTTAATGTTATCTTAAGCGTGCTCATTTTATCGCTCCAGTGTCCATTCTTTTCCAGTATAGAGATGCATCTCAAACCGGCAGAGTCCTCTAACTGTTAAGCTTTACCTGCTTGTTCCGATTACGTGAAACCTGCTCAGCGCTCTGTAACTGCAAGAGACCATCGACAGTGGCTCGAACTGCATTATGGGGATTGTTGGAACCCAGACATTTAGTCAAAATATCCTTGACCCCGGCGGACTCAAGCACGGCCCTAACCGCCCCACCAGCAATCACACCAGTACCCGGAGAAGCCGGTCTCAACAACACTTTGCCAGCGCCATAATTGCCGACAACTTGGTAGGGTATCGTATTACCAACCAGGGCAACATTGAACATTTTACGTCGCGCTGCTTCAGTACCTTTACGTACTGCTTCCGGCACTTCATTAGCCTTCCCCAAGCCAAAACCTATCTGCCCTTTGCCGTCACCGACAACCACCAGTGCACTGAAGCTGAATCGCCGCCCGCCTTTTACTACCTTAGCAACCCGGTTGATCTTGACGACCCGCTCGGTTACTTCTTCTTCAAGAAATCTGGGCTTTTCCAAGCCATACCTCCATAATATTCAGTTTTCGATAAAGCCTGTTCCAACCTAAAACTAAAATTTCAAGCCGGCTTCACGAGCTGCCTGGGCAAGCTCCTTGACACGTCCATGATAAATGAATCCATTACGGTCAAAAACGACATCTTTAATATCGCTAACCTGCAAACGTTCAGCAATTAGGCGGCCAACCTCTTTGGCGGCAGCACAATTACCACCCGAAGCGAGGGTAAAACCCTTCTCCTTGGTAGAGGCTGACGCCAGAGTGTTCTGCTGCACATCATCAATTGCCTGAACATAGATATGCCTAGCGGATTTAAAAACCGAGAGTCTCGGTCTTTCTGCACTACCGCTAATGGTACCTCTGATCTTCCGCTTCTTTTTTTCACGTACTAGTCTTTTTCTTGCCTTCAGATTCACAGTATTACCTCAAAAACTATTCCAAGCTGTCTACTTACCAGCTTTTCCGGCTTTACGAATAACATATTCATCAACATATTTAATACCCTTACCCTTGTAAGGTTCGACCGGGCGAAATGCTCTGATATCAGCCGAAACAGCACCAACCAACTGTTTATCAACACCCTGCACAACAACCTTTTCACGATCAACTGAGATGCTGATATGATCAGGTATTTGGTAGGCAATAGGGTGGGAAAAACCTAAGGCCAGATTCAAGGTCTTACCGCTGACATCCGCCTTATATCCAATCCCTTTAATCTCTAGAGCCTTACTAAATCCTTCGCTTACCCCGGTAACCATATTGGCAATCAAGGCTCGCATCAGTCCATGAAACGCTCGCGAGCGCCGATCGTCAGATACCCGGGTTACGTTAACCGTCTGACCGTTAACTTCAACCGCCACCCGATCCACCAGAGCCTGTTGCAAACTGCCTTTAGGGCCCTTTACTTCAACTATTCCATCCGCCACAACAACGTCAACCCCCTGCGGCAACAGAATTCCTTTGCTTCCGATTCGAGACATCTTTTATCTCCACAACCCAAAACAGTCGTCAGTCGTCAGTGCCTCTTACCAACCACCGCAGATCGACCACCACAAAAAAATTATATTAAATTCAAAAAATACAACTTTTGACCATTTTGCATTAGAATCAATTAGTGCATTACTAAACGTGACTTACCAGACAGAGCAGAGATATTCGCCGCCAACTTGCAGTTTTGCAGCCTCTTCACCACTGACCACCCCTTTCGAAGTCGAAAGGATACTGGTTCCCAATCCATTGCGAATTACAGGAATTTCATTATGCTTGACATAACGACGCAAACCGCAACGACTCTCTCGACGCAAACCGTTTATAACACCTCGGCCCTGCTCGTCATATTTAAGAAAAAGGCGCACGATACCATGCCCTTCACCACTCAAAACTTTATAGTTTTTAATGTAGCCCTCTTCTTTGAGAATCTCAGCCAGACTTTGGTTCATCTTGGTCAAGATAATGTCAACTTTCTCAAATTTAACCATATTCGCATTACGAATTCTGGTCAACATATCAGCGATCAGATCGGTTGCCGACATTCTACTCACCTTTTAAAAATGTTTGTTACTCAGTTTACTACCAGCTCGATTTGATTACACCTGGTATATCGCCTTGCGATGACAAGGTCCGAAAACAGATTCGGCACATGTCGAATTTGCGATAATATCCCCGCGGACGACCACATAGGGGACAACGGTTATATTCGCGCACTGCAAATTTTTTGGGCCGTAAGGCCTTGACCTTAATTGACTTTTTTGCCATCTAACTACTCCTTGCTTACCGGCCCCGGACAGACATCGGACAGCCAGTAAAAAAATCATTTCCGGAATGGAAAGCCAAACAGGCTTAACAACTCACGTCCCTCTTCATCATTTTTGGCAGTTGTCACAACAGCGATATTCATGCCCTTAACCTTGTCCACATTTTCGAGGTCAATTTCAGGGAAGACCAACTGTTCGCGAAAACCCAGAGAGTAGTTACCTCGACCATCGAATGCTTTCCCCGATACGCCCTTAAAATCACGGACCCGAGGTAAAACAACGCTAACCAATCTTTCAAGGAATTCATACATAACTTCACGTCGCAACGTCACCATACAACCGATCGGCATACCTTCACGCAATTTGAACTGCGCAATCGATTTCCGGGCTTTGGTGATAACCGGCTTACGACCGGTTATAGCCGCCATCTCGGCAACCGCCGATTCGAGAATTTTGACATTCTGTACAGCCTCACCGAGACCCATGTTAACCACGACTTTTTCCAGGCGCGGAACCTCCATGACATTACCATAGGCAAACTTTTTGCGCATGGCCGGCACTACTTCCTGCTGATATTTTTCCTTAAACAAACCCATCTAGCTTTGCCCTCCGGGATCAACTACTTATCAAAAAGCTCATCGCACTGTTTACAGTAGCGAGCATTACTGTTATCGCCCATTTTCCGCACACCATTACGCACTGCCTTCCCACACTTATCACAGTAAAGCATGACGTTGGAGCGGTGAATGGAGGCCTCTTTCTCAATTATTCCGCCCTGAGTCTGATCCATACCTGGTTTTGTATGACGTTTGACAAGATTGAGTTTTTCGATAACAACCCGGTCTTTTGCATGGATAACTCTTTTTATTTTCCCGCTTTTGCCTTTATCCTTTCCACCAATGACCATAACTTTGTCATCTTTTTTAAGCCACATCATTGCAACACTCCAAAACCTTTGATTTCGCCAACCCCTTAAAGTACTTCCGGTGCAAGGGATACGATTTTCATAAAATTCCTAGCCCGCAATTCCCGAGCCACAGGTCCAAAAATACGGGTACCAATCGGCTCATTCTGAGGATTGATAAGAACCGCAGAATTGCAGTCAAATTTAATATAGCTACCATCCTGACGCCGAATTTCTTTGGCCGTACGCACAACCACAGCCTCTAAAACGTCACCTTTTTTTACCTTGGAGTTGGGTATGGCTTCCTTAACCGAAACCTTGATGATATCACCCACCCCGGCGTACCGCCGACGAGAGCCGCCCAACACCTTGATACATAACATCTTTTTTGCTCCGGAATTGTCTGCCGAGTCAAGGAGCGTCTCAACCTGAATCATCTTATCTTCTCCCTAGTATTACGTCTGCATTACCTTTGCAGAGACGCTATTACTTGATAGCCCTAACCACAACCTTACTAACTCTCCAGTTTTTGTCCTTGCTTAAGGGGCGGCACTCGGTTATCGCTACCGTATCCCCGATTGCGCACTGGTTGAGAGCATCGTGAGCTTGATACTTGCTGCTTCTGAGAATATATTTTTTGTAGGTCGGATGTTTCACTTTACTGGAAACCTGGACAACTACAGTTTTATCCATCTTGTCACTGGTTACGAGACCAACCATCGTCCGTTTGTTTCTCTGGCCGCTATTTTCCATGGCTCTTCCTTATTTAACTACCTTAAAACGTCTTATTTGTAATTCGTTTTTAGTCCCACAATCAAAGATGATCTGTTCGCAAGTTTCTGCAAGCTTAGCAATTGATCAGAATTTCTGTCAATTTGCGGCTTTCAATTCAGTTATCTGAGTCTGCACTCGAGCCCGATCGCGCTTGACCTTGCCCAACTTAGCCGTATCCTGCAACTGGCTGATGCTTTTCTGCAAGCGAAGGTTGAAAAGCTCTTGGGAGAGCTCACCCACTTTACTCTGCAATTCCTCAACCGACATCTCTCTTATTTCACTGTTTTTCATTATGCTACCTCTCGGCTCACCGCTTTTGTCTTAATAGGCAGTTTATGCGCTGCCAAACGTAAAGCCTCTTCAGCAACTTCCCTAGATACACCCTCCATCTCATAAAGAATGCGTCCAGGTCTAACAACTGCAACCCACTCCTCAGGAGAACCTTTACCTTTACCCATACGAACTTCAGCCGGTTTCTTGGTCATCGGTTTATCCGAAAAGATCCTGATCCAGACCTTGCCGCCACGTTTGATATGACGGTTAATCGCAATACGGGCTGCTTCAATCTGACGGTTGGTTATAAATCCGGCTTCTTGCGCCTTAAGACCGAAATCACCGAAAGCAAGCTCTGAACCACGAGTAGCGATACCGCGATTACGGCCCTTTTGTTGCTTTCTATATTTAACCTTTTTTGGCATTAACATGGCAATACCCCTGGCTCTTATTCTATATTGCGAAGGTTCAAAAGAAATTACATCTTCGCATTAAAACTCTCTGATCAGATCAACCCCGAAACGACTTTATTTAACCCGCTCCAAGCACATGATCACTCTTTTATAAGGCTTTAGCGGCAGCCAGTTGTTCCTGCTTGCCGGCAACAATTTCACCTTTAAATACCCAGACCTTAATCCCAATGATACCGTATGTAGTATTCGATTCAGCTACTCCATAATCGATATCGGCGCGCAAGGTATGCAGCGGTACCCGACCATCACGAGTCCATTCGGAACGCGCTATCTCGGCTCCACCCAAACGTCCTGCGACTGATATTTTTATGCCCTGGACTCCGAGTTTCATAGCCATACCGACACTGCGCTTAATGGCCCGGCGAAATGCTACGCGCCGCTCCAACTGCAAAGCAACATTTTCGGCAATCAACTGAGCATCGGTCTCCGGTCGCTTAACTTCATTAATATTGATAAAGATTTCGCCTTTAACAAGTTTACTCAAATCCTTTTTCAAAGCTTCTATTTCAGAACCTTTTTTACCGATTATAATACCGGGACGGGCGGCAAAAATATTGACCCGAATGCGTTTGGCAGCCCGCTCTATTTCAATTTTTGAGATCCCGGCATGATACATCTTCTTCTTCAAGTACTTTTTCAGCCGCAAATCTTCATGCAGGAACTGTTTATACTCTTTATCTGCATACCAGCAGGAATTCCATGTTTTGACAATCCCCAAACGCAAGCCAATCGGATTAACTTTTTGTCCCAAGACTCATCTCCTGCACATTTAATGTGCGTAAACTATTTACCTTTAGTTTATATTCTGTATTATAACTGAATGTTTTAATAACGTTCATCTTCTAAAACCACTGTGATATGGCTCGAACGTTTATTGATTCGCGTAGCCCGTCCCATAGCTCTTGGCTGGAAACGGCGCTGAGTCGGACCTTCATCGACAAAAGCCCGCTTGATATAGAGAGCATCGATATCCATATCTCCACCCTGATCAGCATTAGCAACCGCAGACTCAACCAGTTTTCGGATGACTGGCGCGCATTTTTTGCCCGTCACCTGCAACGTGTTGATAGCTTTCTCGACATCCATCCCTTTGATCATATCTGTAACTAGACGGGCTTTCCGCGGCGCCATCCGGTAATGTCTCAGTTTGGCCTGAACCTGCATGGCTAAACTCCTTCTTTAAATAATCACTGTTTTAGCTATTAACGGATTTTCGACTTTTTATCGGAGGTATGACCGTAGTAGGTTCTCGTCGGAGAGAACTCACCAAGTTTATGACCCACCATCTCTTCAGTCACAAAAACCGGGATAAATTTCTTGCCATTATGAACTGCCATAGTATAGCCAACCATTTCCGGGTAGATCGTCGAACGTCGTGACCAAGTTTTAATCGTTTTATTATTGCTATTTACCAGTTTATCAACCTTGTCAAGCAGATGCTGGTCAACGTAAGGTCCTTTTTTTATTGATCGTGCCACTTGTGGCCTCCTGTCCTAACTTGGGTCTTACAATAATCTCTATAAATTCACCCTCAGGCCACTTATACGGGCCGAGGAAAACTATTTCTTTGTCCGACGTTTGACAATATCTTTATCGGTTGCTTTATTCTTGCGGGTTTTATGACCCTTGGTCGGAACTCCCCAGGGGGTTACCGGGTGGCGCCCACCAGAAGATTTACCCTCACCACCACCATGCGGATGATCTACAGGATTCATGGCAACCCCGCGGACTTTGGGGCGCAGGCCTAGCCAACGACTACGCCCAGCTTTACCGATTGAAATATTATCATGTTTGGGATTGCTCAACTGACCTAATGTCGCACGACATAACTGATGGATATAACGAACCTCACCAGAGGGCATTTTAACCTGTACTCTATGGCCATCTTTAGCCATTAGTTGAGCATATGAACCGGCACTTCTTACGAGTTGTCCGCCTTTACCGATTTTCATCTCAAGATTATGAATAATGCTACCCAGTGGCATATTCAAAAGTGGCAGGCAGTTTCCCGGCTTAATATCAACATTGTCACCCGATTCGAGTTGGTCACCAACCTTGATTCCCAACGGTGCCAGGATATAGCGCTTCTCCCCATCAGCATATTGCAACAGGGCTATCCAGGCAGTACGGTTGGGATCGTACTCAATAGTCTTAACGACAGCACTCATACCGCACTTGTCGCGTTTGAAATCAATTATTCTATATTTATTCCGGCTTCCACCACCACGATGTCGTACAGTGATGCTACCGGTGTTATTACGACCAGCTTTTTTATTAAGCGGAGCCAAGAGACTTTTTTCAGGCTTATCTGTAGTTATTTCATCGAATGAAGATGAAGTCTGAAAGCGCCGTCCCGGCGATGTCGGATTATATTTTTTCAGTACCATTTTAAAACCTTTCAGGTAAATCGCCAGGCAATACAACCCGCCGAAGAGTTACCCTTTTCTATACACCCTCAAAGATGTCAATCTTTTGATCCGGCTTAAGTGTCACAATCGCCTTTTTGCCGTCCGCTTTTTTGCCCAAAATTCTACCGACTCTCTTCTTTTTTCCTTTGGTCCGAATCGTCTGAACATCATCGACCTTGACCTTAAAAAGGCTTTCTACGGCCTTACGAATCTCAACCTTGTTACTCATACGATCAACTGTAAATGTACACTGACGGCACATCTGATAAGCCTGCATTGTTTTTTCGGTCAATACAGGGTAGCGGATTATATCATAATATGTGCTGGGTATCATTTCTCCAAAGCCCCCTCAATCTTTTTCAGTGAAGCATCTGAAAGCATCAGATAATCATATTTAAGCAGGTCGTAGACATTAACCCCATTCTGATTAACCGCTAACGCTCCAGGCAGATTTCGAGCTGAAAGGGAAAGTTCACGATTGTCTTCAGCTACCAGAACCGCTTTATTAACACCAAAAGTTTTGAACAGGTCGGAAACCTGCCTGGTCTTTACCGTATCCAGATTAAAGTCCTGGAAAATGAGAAGCTTGCCTTCCTGAAATTTTTGCGACAATACTGAGATCAGGGCCTGACGGCGAACCTGCTTAGGCAGGCGATAGCCGTAATCACGCTGCTGCGGGCCAAAGATCACGCCGCCCCCACGCCAAATTGGCGAACGGCTAGTACCTGCACGGGCGCGACCGGTACCCTTTTGACGCCAAGGTTTGGCACTACCACCTCTAACTTTGGAACGATTCTTAGCAACGGCTGTCCCTTGACGGCGCTTGGCTAACTGCCAGACAACAACGTCCCGAACCAGATGCTCTTTTATCTCCGCATTGAAAACCGAATCGGCAATTTCGGTTTCAGCAACTTTCTCTTTTTGCAAATTATAGACATCAACTTTGGCCATATCATTCTCCGATTATTCCCGAGTTCGGGAATATCGCTAAACTTACCTAATCTTTTTTATGGTCACCAGACTATTCTTAGAACCGGGCACACCACCTTTTATCATAACCAAACCCTGCTCAGGCTGAACCTGAACAACCGTCAGATTCTTCACACTAACCTTTTGATTACCCATCTGGCCCGGCATTTTTTTGCCCTTAACAATCCGTCCCGGATAGGCCGAGGTACCAACTGATCCACCTGACCTATGGTTCTTATGTGCCCCATGCGAAGCCGGCTGGCCTTTAAATCCCCAGCGCTTCATAACCCCGGCAAACCCCTTACCCTTACTTTTAGCGGTAACGGTTACCAGATTTCCGGGAGTAAATAGATCGGCCGTAAACACATCACCCGGACTATAGTTACTCTCATCATCTACCGGAACTTCCCGTAAATGATAAAAAACACCTTTACCGGCTTTTTTACAATGACCGATCTGCGGCTGGTTTGCCCGTGGCATAGGCTTTTCATCAAAACCCAACTGCACGGCACTATAGCCATCTTTTTTTGAGGTCTTAACCTGCACAACGGTGCAGGGACCTACCGCCAAAACGGTTACCGGCACAAGCTCTCCCAATTCATTATAGAGCTGCGTCATGCCAACTTTTTTAGCCAATATTTCCTGTATTTCAGCCATCATTAAACCTTATATTATCAATCACTCTTGAAGATATTACCCAACAAACGTGCTTAGAGTTTAATCTCAACATCAACGCCGGCCGAAAGGTCCAGCTTCATCAAGGCATCTACAGTTTGCTGGGTTGGCTCAAGGATATCGATCAAACGGTTATGGGTTCGCATCTCAAACTGTTCGCGTGACTTTTTATTGACATGCGGGGAACGCAATACGCAAAATTTATTGATCGCCGTCGGCAGAGCAATCGGTCCGGCGATAGCTGCGCCGGTTCGTTTGACGGTATTGACAATCTCGCCTACCGACTGATCCAGTATCTTATGATCATAGGCTTTCAGTCTGATTCTAATTTTCTGGCTTGATATACTCATCTTTTACTACCTCAAGGGCTCTTGTAATTAATTCGGAATCCCGTCACACGCCACTCATGACCATCCCGCAAAAGCCTCTGGCTGTAATGTTTCTATTCGATAATTTCGCTGACGACGCCGGCACCTACCGTACGGCCGCCTTCACGAA
>CAZUXG010000013.1:0-12039 GCA_964623985.1 uncultured Thermodesulfobacteriota bacterium
GGCATCTTTTTTAGGGTACCTCAAAAAATTGCCTTTTTGTCCAATAGCTACGTTAGATTCAAATTTTAATCCTCAAAATAGTCAATCTATTTTGTGCCCCTAAGAAGTGCCCTTGGGGTACGGGTTAAAATCCTCCCCGGCCTTGCTCTTGAACAAAAATTATAATTTTTCAAGACCCCCTTTAGTGGTTAGTTATCAGTAAAAATCTATCAAAGGGCAACTGACCACTGCCTTTATCCTTGTCCGGCACTGCCCAGAACACTTTCATTCTTCTCAATAATCATTTTTGTTAATTCATCACGGGCCGGTCCCAGATATTTCCGAGGATCGAATTCCTGCGGCTGTTCAGAAAACACTTTGCGAATCATGGCGGTCATTACCAGGCGGCCGTCTGAATCGATGTTGATTTTGCAGACTGCTGATTTTGCAGCCTGTCGGAGTTGCTCGGCGGGAATGCCGACCGCGGCTTCAAGCTTACCGCCGTGTTGATTAATGGTCTCAACATATTTGGGCAGGACCGAGCTGGAACCATGCAAGACAATGGCAAAACCGGGGATTCGGTGTTCAATCTCTGTAAGAATATCGAACCGTAGTGGCGGCGGTATCAGAACCCCTTGCTCATTGCGACTGCACTGCGAGGGTTTAAACTTATAAGCTCCATGTGAGGTGCCGATCGAGATGGCGAGAGAGTCGACTCCGGTTCGGTGGACAAAATCTTCGACTTGTTCAGGGTCGGTGTAAATCGATTTAGCGGCTACCACATCGTCTTCAATCCCGGCCAGCACGCCGAGCTCTCCCTCAACCGAGACCTCGAAACGATGAGCGTATTCGACGACTTTGGCAGTTAAGGCGACGTTCTCCTCATAGGGTAGATGGGAGCCGTCGATCATGACTGAAGAGAAGCCACTCTCAATACATGAAACACAGAGTTCCAGTGAATCACCATGGTCGAGATGAAGGGCAATCGGATTTTGGTATCCGGTTTTACGGGACATGGCGACGGCCCCTTCGGCGAGGTAGCGAAGCAGGGTCTGATCGGCATATTTGCGGGCTCCGCTTGAGACCTGAATGATGACCGGCGAATTGGATTGTCCGCATCCGTTGATAATTGCCTGGAGCTGTTCCATGTTGTTGAAATTGTAAGCCGGCACGGCATAACCGTCGGAGAAAGCCTTGGTGAACATCTTTTTGGTGTTGACAAAGCCCAGTTTTTGATACTCTACAGCCATTGTTTTATACCTCCTTATATTAATATTAAGGGACTTTTTATGGGTCTATGGTTTTTGTTGAAACAGTAACTTTTGAGCTTGTTCCCGGACCTGCTTCTGGTCGGCCCGCAAGTTGTCTATGATTGCCGTAAAAAAAGTTGGACCTTTCTCTCTGCCGAGTTTCCCTTGGTGCCAGCCTGAGATAAAGACCGTGATCATCAGAGCCCCGCTTAAAAGTAGTATGGCGATCCCCGTAAGATGTTTGTTGCTTCCTAAAGATTTGCCGCGGTAGTGGTTGGCCGAGCCTGCAGTCCGGGGAGTGATAATACCCCGATCGAGAAAGTTCAGCATGATGCGGCAGGTGTGAAACTGGCCGATTATGCTAATGTTAAGAACCTCGGCCAGGGAATGTTTACCATCGATAAGCTTGTAGACGCCGAGCTCATCCTTGTCGAATTGATTTTCCAGTCCCTCCTGAAATAGTGAATTATCCATTATTGAAGATTCATCGCTGCTTAAAACCAGCGTAGAGTCATAAACCCTTTCCAATGGTAATAGTCGTTTTTTCATGACCGTCATTTCATCTATCTGGCGCAGGGCTTCAAGGATGATGAAATTGGTATCCTGGGGTGGAAAAAAGGGGTTGCTTTTGGCTTCGCTGGTGGGGATAAATTTATATCGACCTTTGGTCCATTGTAAAGTGATAATGAATGATTCTACCAAGCGGTGCAGGTTTGTTTTTTCAAGCTCTTCTTGGCTGATAATGCGGTTCTTTATAAGTGTTTTTTCCAGTCTGTGGGCGGTTTTTAAAGTGTTTTCTCCCAGTAAAGAGTGGAAATGACTTTTATCAATATGACCGTTTTTGATCAGGATAGTTTTCAGGTCAAGGGCTGGGCCGGGAAAGTGGCAGTTAAAATCGACCAGATTGCCATCCATAAATGACCATGAACAGCTGCCGTCATCGCCCTCTACACTTAAAATACCACATTTTACCTGTTGGGTGATAAGCTGCATGATGCCGGTCAACTCAAAATTTTCGAGATTGGCATTTAAGCCTTTGGCAGACTGGGAAGTTTTCATGAGTTGTTCCTGGATAAATTCCGGCGCTGTTGCCGGTAGTACGTCAGAGCCAGTGCGGCAAGGTTGATACTCCAGATGATGACCGGAAAGACAGAGTTCAGCCATGCGGTTGAAGGTGGAAAAAGATCCATAATGCCGGTTTGGCAGATAAGGATATTGTAGAGCCAGAGTATAATCGGGAGTGCTAGGCCCATGGCGATAAAAATGTTGCCGTTCATGAATGGATAAAAACCCGGTAAGAGGGCACCTCCTACGGTTAGCATCAGGGTTGATGATCGGTTTTTCAGCCGACCGGTTTCGCTTGTCGAATTATTTGATAACTCCAGTTGTTTGCTGAAACGACAGGGGAGGCAGTTTTTTTCTTTCTGTTTTCGGGTTAGATAAAACAGGCGGCCACAGCGAGTGCAGATTTTTCGGTTTTTCGGAGCCCTCTTTGCTAAGTAGGAAAGGCCGCCCAGAGATAATATAATCATTGTGAAATAGATGCCGCTGCCGGCTCCGGGAAAGAGAATGCGACTGAGAAATTCCGGTAAAAAAATATTTTTTTCAGGTTGAGATTCAGCATACTGGCGGTAAAATTTTTTAGGTAAGGTCATGAATATCAGTTTAACGTTATTTTGTGTGGTGAGCTCTTTATTGTTGTTAGGAAATTGTTTTAGGGCCGGGTTCAGCTTGAAGGCTCGTTCTAATGCTTGAGAACTCTTCTCGAGAGCAAAAGATTGGTGGATATAGGTTTGGCTGAGGTTGTAGTAAGGGGCCCCAGAGTTTTTTTCAAGTTTGCTGGCCTGAAGGTAGAGGGCTTCGGTTTTTTCGGGTTTACCCTGCAGAAGATAGAGGTTTGCAAGGTTGTTGTAAACGGCTCCCAGTTCAATTTTGTCGGAGATTATTTTCTCTAGAAAAATTCTGGCTTTGGCGTATTTCCCTCGGCGGCGGGCGGCTTCAGCTTGAGAAAAAAGCTGTAATACCAGTTGGCTTTGGTTAGTGGCCGGCTGCCTTAAGGTGGCTTCGTCAGCTTCACTGTAAAGACCGGAAGCGGTATGCTGAGCAGCTTTAAAAAATGATGAATCGAGTGCTAGTAGTGAGACCATGCCTTTTTCGTAGGCCAGAGGTACGATGAGGAGGGTTGAGAGCAACAGGGCCGAAGTTATTGCATCCTGCTTGGTTGCCAGTAGGGAGATTCCGATTGCCAACAGGAGTAGTCCGGGCAAAGGGGCCGGAACCAGAATTATAATAACGGAAGCGACTACCGTGATTGTTAGTAAGGTGAAATTTCCTTGGCGGTTTAATTTGATCCGTCCCATTTCGCAAAAGGCTCGGTAGTACTTAATAGTCATTAAAAAAGTGACCATTAGAAACAGTACTAAAGGGGTAAAAGCGGCAGCCAGCCAGAAAAAGGTCAAAGCGTAAAAATTTTCTTGGGGATTGGCCTGGAATTTCTTGACGGCCCGAACCATGCTGAACAGGGATTTCAGGAAGTGGTGTTGTTGGAAGAGAAGTTTGCACAGGGCGGTTTCGGGGAATGAGTAGTCCGGCGAGATAGTAATTGCCGCAGTCGTCAACAGGGTCTTAACCTCATCTTTCAAGTCTGCTTGGGCGGCCATTTCAAGGAGTGCCAAGGAGTAGATTGTGGCATTGCTGGCAGGGCTCTGTTGTTGTTTTGGGATGAAACGGTTTAGTGCCGGTTCTAAAAATTGAACCGAAGTTCTGGGTGCTTGGGCAACTTCTTGCCAAGCGGCTTCTGAAGAATTGCTTCCCAAGCTGGTTGCCGGCCATAGAATAACCAATAATAGTAAGGTCAGAAGGAACTGTTTTCTGGTTTTTGAAGTTGGGCGGTTTTTTTGTGCTTCTTCTGGCATTGTTTAAGGATCCGTTCGGCAAAAATCGTTAATGCTGAAAGTGATATCGACGCTGAGTAGGTTGCGTTGGTCGGCGTCGGTTGATAAGTGTAGAGGTAGAGTGATAGTGTGTGGGTTGATGAGTCTGGCTTTGCCGACCTGCGCGATTTCAGGTTTAAATGGTTTGCCGGTTGCCGAGTGTGGCTCGGTTGGTGGTTGGTTGGTATGGGGAACGACCGGTGCTTCAGACAGGCTATCTTTGATATTGGTGAGCCCGACGCTGCCTTGTGCCAAGGTGTCGGGTTTTGTAACTTTATCGGTAGCTGGCGGGATGGCTGGAGATGGGTCGGGTTTCGGTTTGTTTGCTACGACCTTTTCGGTTTGTAAGCTTTTGCGCTTTAAATCTTGCAATGCCTGTTTGCAACAGGCGGTCAGAGGTTGCAAAACACCGCTTCCTGTAGCTGCGGAAGCGGCAAAACAGGGGGCCTGATTATGGTTGAGGAGTTTGTCGAGTTTCTCCATGGTCATGATATTGTCAAGATCACGCTTATTGTATTGCAGAATCAGGGGGATCTGGTTGACATCGCGATTATAGTATTTTAGGTTTTCTATCAAGTTGTTTAAACTTTCGAGGTTCTCTTGCTCCATGGAAATTTGGGAATCGGCTACAAAAATGACACCGTCGACCCCGGTCAAGACCGCTTTGCGGGTCGAGTTGTAGTAAACTTGCCCAGGAACCGTATAGATCTGGAAACGGGTTTTGAAGCCGCCCACATTATCCAGTTCAATCGGCAGAAAATCAAAAAAGAGGGTGCGGTCGGTGTCGGTTGCCAAAGAGACTAGTTCGCCTCTCTGTCGCGGATTTAACTTTTGGTGAATATGCTGAACATTAGTTGTTTTTCCGCCAAAGGCCGGGCCATAATAGACAATCTTGGCGCTGATCTCTCTTTTTTTATAATTGAAAATTGCCATTGTAATTCTTTGCTTACTTAATTGGTTTTAAGTCAAGATGACCAAAAATTATATTTCTTCAGATAGAATATAATTTGTTGAAACGGTTGTAGACTGTGATGGTTGATGGCTTGGGGGTATGTCAAATTATGTCTAAAAGCCTACAGCCTACAACCAACATTCTAAAGCCTGCTTTGGCTCCGGCTATCCGGGTTGCAGTCGGGTTGATTTTGTTTGATCGGCGGAATTTTCGAGTGCGGAAATCTCATCGGCGAGTTCCTTGTTATTGGGGTCGAGTGAGTAGGCTTCATGAAAAGCTTCAAGAGCTTGGGGGCAATGGCCCATCTCTTTGAGTATCAGGCCAAGTTGCAATTTGAAGGTTAAAAAATCCTGTCGGGACAGCCCTTTTTCCAGTAAGCCTTGTTGGATTTGGGACAAAGCTGTCGAAGGTGACCCCTGACTTAAAAAAATGCGGCTCCGTAAAAGTAGGGCTGGGAGGCGGAAATTGGTTAATTTTAAAACTTTTTCACTTTCCAGTAAAGCTTGTTCCGGCATTTTTAACTCGTTGTAAGATAAAGCCAGATTGTAGTAGAATCTATCAGAGTCAGTGCTGTTTTTATGTTTGTAAAGGGTTGATTCCAGGGTTTGAAAAATCTTCTCAACGCCGTGTTCCTGAAGATTTTCTTGAGCTTCGTCGGTGCCGGTTTCAGTTATGGAGAAATCATTAATCTTCTCAATTTCATCTCCAAGTTCAGCCCCTAAATCGAAGAAAAGGTCCGGGTCATCACTATTTCCCAGGAGGGGCCGGGGTTTGGGTGGGGTTTGGGTGTGGGTGACGATAATATCTGAATAGATACTTTTTTCACTCTCCCGGTGATCCGGAAAGAGTTCCTGTAGCAAGATTCGGAAGGGCTCTTTGTCCGGGGCGATTTCAATAATAGTTTCCAGTGTTTGCAGAGCGTTGTTGTTTAAACCATTCTCCCTGTAGTTGTCGAAGGCCACGCGAAAATAAGATGTTGCATCGGCGTAAAATTTCTTTTGCTGGTAAATGTGACCCAATTCGAGATTGGCTTCAAGGTGCTGCGGCTCTTCATTGAGGATTTTTTTATAGATGGCGACAGCTAATGGTGTAAAATCATGTTCCAGATAGAGGCGTGCACTTTTGCAATACTCTGCCAAGGCTTTTTCCCGTTCACCGTAAATCAGGTAGCTGTCGGCTAGTTTCAGGCGCAGTCGGAAATTGTTAGGAGTTTGCCTGAGTTGTTCTTCAAGCGAACTTATAACCTTGTCAGAAATCTCGACTACCGTACCCTTGTGACGGGTGAAGGCGCTCTTTAATTTAGATAAAAAACCTGGTTTTTTAGTCAATTTTAAATGATGCTATAGTTGCAGGCTTGAAAGCCTTTAATTTTGACGGCCTTTAAAGACCCCGCCTTTTAAGTTGTGTACTTCCAAAGGGCGTAAGTGCCGTTGCTAATTTACAAGCATTTACTATGCCGTTCGTTTTATGTTTTCTTTTGATGAGGTTCGTGTCAAGATCGATTAAAACCCTATTATGTCAGCATAAAAATCTAATTATTTGAAGGACTTAATATAATTTTTGACTTTTGTCAATTGTTTTGCTAAGGCTGGTTGCCAATTCAATTTGAGACCGATTATGGTGGATTGTTTTCATCGATTTATAACTGTTTATGACAATAGAAATACTTAAAGCACCGGTTTTGCAATTTGGAGATCAATTGGGGATCTTTGCTCCCGCTAGTCCGGTGCGTCTGGAATATGTTCGTAAAGGGCAAAAGTATCTCACTCAATCAGGTTTTAGAAACCGAGAGGGGAGCTCACTTTTAAGTCGATCTTATCATGTGGCTGGTGATCTGCGAGCTCGTCTGACTGATTTTGAAAATCTATTGCTTGATTCCGATGTCAAGGGCCTGGTCGCGGCTCGTGGTGGTTATGGTACCTTGCCGCTTTTACCGCTTCTCGATTTTGCGTTGATTGGTCGGCATCCCAAAATCATCCTTGGCTTCAGTGACTTGACTGCTCTTCAGCTCGCACTCTGGCAAAGACTTAAGCTGGTGACCTTTTCCGGGCCCATGCTGGCGGTTGAGATGGCGCGTCCCGGAACCGTTAACAGTGCTTTGTTATGGGGTCTTTTGACTGGTGCTAAAGAGGCTGAAATTAAGCCCTTGCTGTCAGCCTATTTAGTTTCTCAAAGGATTGAGTATCTGCGTGCCGCACGTTTTTCCGGCCGTTCTTTGGGAGGCACCCTGACATTGCTGGCAAGCCTTGCCGGTACTTCTTATATGCCGGATTTTGCCGAAAAAATTATTTTTATTGAGGATCGTGGTGAACCTCTTTATAGGATTGACCGGGCTTTGACTCAACTGCGTCTGGCCGGAGTTTTCAATTCTCCAGCGGCGGTTGTCTGTGGAGAGTTTAGCCTGCCGAATAAAATTGAAGAGCCGCTTTTGCCGAATTTCCTGAAAGATTTTTTCGCCGTCGATGATTTCCCGGTGTTGATAAATTTTTCCTATGGGCACTGCCCGCAAAGTTTTATATTTCCACAGGGGATCATGATGGAGTTTGATTGTCGGAGGGAAGTAATAACCCTTCTCGAGAGTGCGGTGCGAGAAGATGGCAGTTGATTATGAGCTGATTTGCCGCAACGATGATCTCGGTCCGTTGCTGGCAGCCGCTTTTCTAGCAAAAGAAAAATGTCGGGTTCTGCTCTTGCCGCCATTGCCCAATAAAGCGCCGGATCCGAATTTTCTGATTCCTGTCGTGCGCGGTTATCCGGCTAAGTTGCTGGCGACCTTGATTGATATGGAAAAGCCTCCGGCCGGTTTTTTTTCCTGGCAGAACGGAGCCCGGGTCAGGTCGTGGCCTGATTCCGGAGGTCGGGACGGGGGTTTTCCCGGTTTTGTAGAGTCGGCTCTTTCGCAAAAGTTGTGGCTTGAGCTGAAACAATTATGGCAACTGCTTGATCTTTGTATGGCACAGGGCTTGGAAATGCCGGCCTCTTCTCTAGGCGGTCTCGGGCGTATGATCTGGTTGCTGGTGCGTAATGAACTTCTACGTGAGCGTCGCAATTGCACCTTGGCAAGCCGGCTTGATACAGCTGAGATCCCGCTTGAAGAGCAGCAGTTTTGGCGTTCGTTGATACCCTTGATCTCTTTGAGCCGTTTTGCGGATCCGCCACTTTTGTCTTTTGCCTATGGGGTGCAGACTCTTTTGGCACCCGATGCCTGGGTCTGGGTCGCCGGACTTAAAAAGCGGTTGCATGAATATTTGCTTTCCCAGGGAGCGCATCAGGTAGATGAAGAGTGGTCGCCGGTCTTTGATGGTAAGTGGTTTATCGGGGTCGGCAATGATGCGAAAGTGGCTCGTCGGGCCACGGTATTTCTGGCGGACTCAGATCCTAACTCTTTAGTACAGGAGGTTTCTCTGGGTCAGCAACGGCGGGATTTCAAACGTCAGTTTCAGCTTGATGATCCGGGATATAGTCATCTTCAGACAGTTCATGATCAAATCCAGCGGCCCACCGGTTCGGCTTTATACCACCTTGATTGTCGGGCAGCGGATGATTTTTCCGGTTCTACATTATGGGGTCCTAAAGCTGAACACAGCCCAGGTTCAATCGAACATCGTTGGCAGGCTGCAGGTGGTCATCTTGAACAGAAAAAGGGCGCGGTCTGGGGTTGGAAGCCCCGGCTGCCGGCGATGATGGGCGGTGGTTTTCTGTCTTTGACTGGAAGCTTTTGCCGTTTTTATCAGGTCGGTTGGCATAATCTGCCGGGCTTCGGTTTGGGTGGACTGGTCTACAGTGCTCGTCAAGCTGCAACTGCAGTGCTTAGTAATGAGTTGAAAAGATAAAGGAGGAGTGTCTGGTGGTAAATTCACTTGATGTGATAATCATTGTTATTATGATTATCGGAGCTTTCTTGGGTTATTGTCGAGGGTTGCTGGCTGAAGTGATAGCTCTGGTTGGAGTGATTCTGGGCATTTCGCTGGCCTCTAGTTTCTATCTGCAGTTGGCCGAGGTTCTCTTGTCGACTTTACGGAATCAAGAGGTTACTTCATTTATTGCTTTTCTGGTTCTCTATGTGGCTGGGGTGTTGGCCTTTTTTCTGATTCATTTGGTGGTGAAATCGAATATGGCGGGTGTTGCCATAGGTCCTGTAAGCCGTTTCCCAGCCGCAGTTTTGGGGGGAGTAAAAAGCGCCGTATTTGTTGCCACTGTGCTTTTTTTGGTAATTTTTTTATGGGGCCCGAAAAATTCTTTTACTTCAGGAAGTAAACTAGTGCCTCGTTTTCTGCCCCATTGTCGGACAATTGTGATGTTGTTACCCGAAACCATGCAAACCCCTCTGGGTAAGTTTCTCAATGATCTCTCCGCAGACAATAATACGGGGGAAACTGTTAAGTGAAGATTGTTAGAATCGGTTTACTTGTGGCCGGGTTTTTCCTGCTTACTCTCGGCAGCAATCTAGCGCTTGTGCAGGCCGCTACCGTGGTTAAAGAGACGGCCGGTCAGGCGGTGTTGGTCAGTGGGTCTGAAAAAGCCCGCAGCGAAGCGGTTTTTGATGCCCTCGGAGAGGCCTTGAGTCGTTATCTTTATGATGATATGGCGGCCAGCCATGAATTTGAACAGCAGATCAATGAAAAAATTCTGAAAAGGCGAAAACTCTACGTTAAAAGTTATGAAATCCAGAGTGAACGTACTCTTGGTGATCTTTATCAAGTTGAGTTGCGAGTTGAATTGCAGAGCGATCTTTTAGAACAGGAATTACGGAAAATTGAAAGGCGGAAGAGACGTCAGGTTGAGCATCTGACGTTGGTTTTTATACCACCGGCTGGAGTGCCTGAAAATCATCCCCAGATTGAGAATGGCGGGGCTCATGGCTTGGCCTTGGAGCCTACAGTCCTGTTGCAAAATTTACAGCAGGAACTGGCGGTTTATGGTTTTAGTCTGGAGATGCTCGACAATATCTCTCCGGATTTGATGAGTATCTTCGTTCAGCTTCTGGAAACAAGTAAAACGGAGAGCCGACAAAAGCCTGACGCGGCCTGGTTTCGGGGTTTATTGTCCGGTGATCTGATTATTGCGCTTAGGTCAGCCGAGGTTAGTGAAGAGAGGATTGTTTCTTTGCGGAAATCTTTCTGGCGTAGCCAGGCAGAGCTCGTTTTTATCGATATAAAGAATGATATGATTACCTACTTACCGACCGTGACTGCCAAAGTTATCAACTCAGACTATGTTGCGGGGTTGGAGCAATTGACGAAAAATCTGACCGAGCAGGTGGAAAAAACCTGCCTTGACCGGCTTCTGCGTGACTATATCATGCCGCAAGAGGGTGATGAACTGGTGGTTTTGCAGTTTGATGGTTTTCGCCGGCCAGCTGATTTTGCCGCTTTAAAAGAGTGTCTTCAAGCGCTGCGTATGGTCAAAGAGGTCAGTTTACTGGCGCTTGCCGCCGGTTCCCTTGAACTTGGGGTTAGGATTTTGATTCCGGTACCACTGCTGGTTAAGTGGTTCAATGATTTTCATTCCGAGGATCTCCCTTTTAGCTTTAAGGTTTACCCTCTGGACGAGACCCCGGAGTATTATCTGGTACGGGTGATCTATGAGTCGACATTGGATAACTGAGTTTTTGACTCGGTTTCCGGCCGAAACCGGGACCCGCGAGATCTGGGTCGCTTGTTCCGGCGGTCTTGATTCGATGGCACTCCTCTCTTTGGTTATGGAGTTTGCCGGCCGGGCCGGTATTTCGGTCGGGGTTATCCATTTCAATCACGGTTTGCGTCCGGAGGCGCGGGATGACGAGCTTTTTGTCGCGGCTCACGTCTTAAGGTCGGGTTTGCCTCTGGTTGTCGGGCAGGCCCGAAATTTGAGAGATGAGGCTCAAAGTGAGCATCTCTCTTTGGAGACCGTAGCCCGGCAGGTACGCTATGCCTTTTTTCGGCGTTTTCTTAAAAGCCGTGAACAAGCTGCAATAGTTACAGCTCACAACGCCACCGATCAGGTTGAGACTATCCTGATGAATTTAATGCGGGGATCGGGTTTGCGGGGAGTAAAAGGGATTCCTCGTCGTCGAGGTCGCATTGGGCGGCCGCTTCTGCAGGTGACTCGGGCTGAATTAGCGGACTATGTTTTACGCAACTGTATAGCTTATCGGGAAGATCCCAGCAATCGTTCTTTAGAGTTTAGTAGAAATCGTGTTCGTCAAGAACTCCTGCCGGTTATTCGTAAACTGGGCGGCAGGGGTGTCGAAGAGAGGATTGCCGGGGCCGGCCTGCGTCTGGCTGCTGATCTTAAGATCATTGATGGTCAACTTGATGACCTTTGGTCTCATATCAAACCTGGGAAACCCGGCCTTAAGGTTGAACGCCTTTTGTTACAAAAGAGCCAGCCAGCTCTTTTGCCCCATTTTCTAGGTCGTATGATCCGTCGGGCCGGGGCCGTTAAACAGGTTTCCGCCCGGGTTCTGGATGATCTTTGTGCGCTTGTGGGAAGTCCGGGCGAGCGTCGGGAAAGTCGCTATGATCTGGGTGGCAAGCTTGTTTTCAGGGCTACGCCGGAAAATATTTTTATCGGCATGGGGAAAAAACAGAGCTCATCCGACGGGGGAGTACCTGAGTATCAAATCACACTGTCTGATTGTGGTTTATACCAACTGCCGCATAATCTTGGAACTCTTCGGATTGAGTGGATCTTAGCAAAAGAAAATTTGCCGGAGTTTAAAAAACGAATTGAAAGGCAAAGATTTTCCGAGATTATTGATGGTGAAAAACTCCATTTCCCTCTGCAAGTCCGCAACCGGCGGCCGGGTGACCGGTTTCAGCCCTTGGGCTTGCAGGGGAAAAGCTGTAAACTGAAAAAATTTCTGGCCGACCGGCATCTTTCCCGGTTTGCACGTTCAGCTTTACCTCTTTTGCTCGATCAAGAGGGAAAGATTATCTGGGTT
>CAZUXG010000013.1:12139-31127 GCA_964623985.1 uncultured Thermodesulfobacteriota bacterium
GCCGGGATCTCGGTTGCCAGCGGGATTCCGGCTTTTCGTGGAAGTCAGGGTCTTTGGGATAAGTACGATCCTTTTGAGTATGCTGAGATCAGCAGTTTCAAAAGGCAGCCGGGTAAGGTTTGGGAGATGTTGGGTGAGATGCTTGAAGTGGTTGAAAAAGCCCATCCCAATAAAGCTCATAAATCACTGGCTAAGCTTGAAGAAAAAGGGCTTTTAAGAAGTCTCATAACGCAAAATGTTGATGGCCTGCATCAGGCTGCCGGCAATCGTAAAGTGATAGAATTTCATGGTACAATTAGGGACCTTTGTTGTCTTGACTGTGATTGGCGCTGGCCCGAGTTTAAATTTTCGGCGACTAAAAGTCGGCCGCCCCGTTGTCAGAAATGCGGGGCCATTCTCAAGCCCGACGTCGTTTTTTTTGGTGAGGAGATTCCTCGACTGGCCTTGCTTGAAGCCAGCTCGGTTGCAGAGAAAGCCAAGGTTATGCTGGTGGTAGGTACTTCGGCGAATGTTCATCCTGCTGCCGAGATGCCGATTTTAACCAAAAAAGCTGGTGGCCGAGTGATTGAGATTAACCTTGAGCCGACATCTCTATCGGGTTCGGTATCCGACCTGACTATTCTGGGTCCGGCGGGTGAGGTTTTGTCTGAAATTCTTGCCGCTTGTGAAAAATTAGGTGGTAATGAGTAATAAAATACTTTTCATCGATGCCTTGGGCGGTCTTAGTGGCGATATGTTTCTGGGTGCTTTCCTCGATCTCGGCCTGCCCTCCAAACTTTTACGGGAGAATCTCGAAAAGATCGGTTTGGGTCGTTTATTTTCTTTTAAGGTTACTTCCGTTGAGCGCCATGGGATTGCTGCCTTAAAGGTTGATTTTCCCGCCCTGGCTGAGGCTGCTGAAAACCCGGCGCCAAAGACGATGGCTGCCGTGAAAAGTTTTTTGACGGCTGCTGCGTTACCGGAAAAAGTTACTGAAACATGCCTTGAAATATTCCGCCGCCTGGCGGCTGCCGAAGCCAAAGTGCATGGTAGCACCATCGACAAGATCCATTTCCATGAGGTTGGTGATTACGATACTCTGGCCGATATTGTCGGGGTGGCGGTTGCCCTTGATTGGTGTGCCCCGGAATTGGTCGGCATAAAGCCGGTTCCACTGGGGACCGGCTTTGTTGATTGTGCACATGGTCGCCTGCCGATACCGGTACCGGCGGTGATGGCATTACTTGAAGGTTTGTCGGTGATCGAAAGCGGGATTGAAGCTGAGCTTGTAACTCCGACTGGGGCGGCAGTTTTTAAGACCCTGGTTGAACTTTTTCCAACCTTTAAGGAAACGGCCTGTCGACTGGGCCGGAGTGGTTACGGAGCCGGTAGTCGTCAACATCTTAAGCGGCCTAATCTTTTACGTCTCACATTGGGGAGTGTTGATCGGGGTATTGCTGTTGATGACAATCTCTATGCGTCAGAGTCTCTAATCATTCTTGAGGTTAGCCTTGATGATTTGACGCCGGAAAAAATGGCGGTTTTGCAGGATCGTTTATTGACTGATGGGGCACTTGATGTCGTTAGCTGGCCGGTTGTCATGAAAAAAGGTCGCTTAGGGATGATCCTGCAGATCCTCCTGCGTCAAGTCGATGAACCAGATATTGTTGATCGGGTTTTCAGTGAAAGTCCGACCTTGGGAATTCGCCGCCGTCAGAGTGAACGCTACTTTCTTGAACGAGAGATCCGGCAATTTTGTACCTCATTTGGTGAAATTCGTTGTAAAATTGCTCGTAATCAAAATGGTAAAGTGATGAATCTTAAACCAGAGCATGATGATTTGGTGACTTTGGCCGAGCTTCATGATCTGCCTCTGACCAGGTTTGAACAACTCATCTTGGCTGAGTTGCAGTCTTCAGAGAAAGTATTATAAAAAATGGCTAAAATAGATTTTATCAGGAATATTGGTATCGCCGCTCATATTGATGCGGGTAAGACCACGATTACCGAGCGTATCCTCTTTGCGACCGGGCAGACCCATAAGCTCGGTGAGGTTCATGAGGGGACGGCGGTAATGGACTGGATGGATCAGGAGCAGGATCGAGGGATTACGATTACCTCGGCCGCGACCACCTGTCGCTGGCATAAACATACGATAACTATTATTGACACCCCTGGCCATGTCGATTTTACGGCTGAAGTCGAGCGTAGTTTGCGGGTACTTGATGGTATGGTGGCGGTTTTTTGTGCGGTTGGCGGGGTTGAACCGCAGTCCGAAACGGTTTGGCGGCAAGCCGATCGCTACCGCGTGCCGAGAGTCGTATTTGTCAATAAAATGGATCGTTTAGGAAGTGATTTCGGTGGTGTGATGAAGCAGCTGCGGGAAAAGCTTGGAGCCTCTCCGGTGCCTATTCAGCTGCCCATCGGCAGTGGAGCCGATTTTTGTGGGGTGGTTGATCTGCTGGCCGGCAAGGCTTTGTACTGGGATGACGATCAGGAGCTTGAGCTTAGAGAGGCCGAAATTCCCGAAGATCTGCAGGTTGCGTTCGATGCGGCCCGGCAAAATCTCTGGGAGGCGGTAGCCGAAGGTGATGATGAGCTTCTGGAACTCTTTCTTGAGGGGGAAGCTTTGCCAGTCGATCGCGTAGTTAAGGTGTTGCGGAACCAGACGATTGCCAGCCAATTAATCCCGGTTTTATGTGGTAGCGGTCTTAAGAATAAAGGTATTCAGCCTTTGCTTGAAGCGGTCGTTGATTTTCTGCCCTCTCCGGCCGAGGTGCCGCCGGTTTGCGGCCAGCATCCTGAAAGTAAAGTGGAGATTGAGAGGACGGCCAAAAATAGTGAACCCCTTACGGCTCTTCTTTTCAAGGTTGCGATGATGGACGGCCGCCGTCTGGTTTTCCTGCGTCTCTACTCCGGAACCCTGGTTGTTGGTCAAGAAATATTTAATCCTCGGCTCAAGAAAAAAGAGAAGGTGTCGCGACTCTTTCAGATGCAGGCACATAAAAAAAACCGTATAGAAAAGGCGGTAGCCGGAGATATAGTGGTGGTTATGGGGATCAAATATTCAGCTACTGGTGATACCGTATGCACCTCGACTGAACCCCTGCTTTTACCGGGGATGGAGTTTACGGTGCCGGTGATCTCGGCCGCGATTGAACCCCAGCGCAACAGCGACCTTGATAAACTCTGGGAGAGTTTGGCCAAGCTGGCTGACGAAGATCCCACCTTCCGGATCAAGATGGATGATGAAACCGGTCAGGTGCTGATCTCCGGTATGGGTGAGCTCCACTTGGAAATTATTCATGAGCGTTTGCGGCAGGAGTTCAATCTTGAAAGTAAGCTTGGTAGCCCCCAAGTCCTTTATCAAGAGACGGTTACGAAAGAGGCGGTGTCGAGCGCTGAGTTTGAACGGATTGATGAAGAGGAGAAGGAGCGCCAGTTTGCCCGTCTGACCGTGCGCGTGGTTCCGCGTCAGAGGGATGATGGTACTCTGGTCGCTTGGGAGGATGACGTCGGTGCTATCCTTTCCGAAGCTTTTAAGACGGCTGTGGTTGAAGGACTTCAAGAGGTCTTGAGTTCCGGACCGGTGCAGGGTTATCCTCTGGTCGATGTCGAACTTCGGATTGTTATGGTTGAAGGTGAAAATAACGATTTCACCAAAGTTGCTCTTAAAGTCGCTGGTGCCAATGCGGCCCGGCAGGCTTTAGAGGCGGCCGGGCCGACCATGCTTGAACCGATTATGGAGACCGAGATTTCAGTGCCGGAAGAGAATCTCGGCGATGTTATCGGTGAACTCAATGGCCGTGGCGGTCGGGTTCTTGAAATCGACAGTCAGGAACATTTCAGCCGGATTACCGCTGACGTTCCCCTGCAGCGTCTCTTTGGCTACACTACGGCTCTACGTTCGGCAACCAAAGGCCGCGGCAGTTTTGCTATGAAATCTTCCCGTTATGATACGCTAGCATAGGCGCTTAGCTTTTTATTAATTGAGTTTTCACATAAAAAGGTAAAAATAATTTTAATCAACTGTTTTTACCGGCTCTTACCTGTAAAATTTGCGATCCGCAGATTTCGCGGATTTACGCAGATTTAAAATCATTTCTTTGTTTGCGTTTATCTGGGTGATCTGCGGATTATTTTTTTATTTGGACAAGTATCAGATAGCATTAATCTGTTTGCTTCCGGTTAGACTGGGTTGGGTTTAGCCGAAGTTAAAGGATGAAAAACAATGTCAACGACAGAATATAAAAATCAGGAACTGGCACAATTAGCTATTTTGCGTGGGCAGATTGATGATCTCGATCATCAGTTGGTTGAACTGCTGGCTTGTCGTCAAAAAATCGTTGCCGAGGTTGTTGCCTTCAAAAAAGAGCGCCAGATGTCGGTTTACCACCCCGCCCGGGAAGCCGATATGATCGATTTAAGGCGGCATCATGGTCGTGAAGTCGGGCTCGATCCCGATTATCTGGAAGAGATTTTTCGCGGCATTATGCGCTATTCACGCTCCACCCAGACTGCTGAAATATCCCGTATCGGAGTCAAACCGGGGGCGAAAATTCTGCTCGTCGGCGGTGGCGGTGCAATGGGGCGGCTTTTTACCCGTTGGTTTACGGCTTCGGGCTATGAAGTGAGGGTTTTAGAAATTGATGATTGGGATCGGGTTGCCGAACTCAGCTTAGGTCTCGACATGGCACTGATCAGTGTGCCGATAGCCGAAACCGTCAGTACGGTCGTCCGGCTGTCTCCATATCTGCCAAAAGATTGTATCTTGGCTGATTTGACCAGTGTCAAGGGGCCGACTGTCAAAGCCATGCTCGATAATTTTTCCGGTTCGGTGCTTGGTTTTCACCCGATGTTCGGGCCTGATACCCCGACCATGGAGCGCCAGATTATGGTCATAACCCCAGGTCGGGAGCGGCCTGAAGACCGTTGGCCGGCTGAGCAGTTTGCCGCCTGGGGTGGAGTTGTCGTTAGGGCTGAGGCTCAAGAACACGATGAGATTATGGCCGTAGTCCAGGCCCTGCGCCACTTTGCGACTTTCACCTTTGGCCGTTTTCTTTATCAGCGTCGGATCAATCTCAACCGTACCCTTGAATTTTCCAGTCCCATCTATCGCCTTGAAATCGATATGGTCGGCCGCCTATTTGCTCAGGATCCAGAACTCTACAGTGAAATAATCTTCGCTACCCCCGAGCGTCTAAATCTTCTCCGGGACTATCTTGAGAGTTTTAAACGCAACCTCGAAATGCTCTCTGATAAAGCCGTTGAGGATGGCCGTGGTCGGGAAAGCTTTGTCGCCGAATTTAAACAAATTGCCGAATGGTTCGGCCCTTTCAGTGATCAGGCGATCCGCGAAAGCGGCTATCTGATCAACAAATTGATTGAGCGTTTCTAGACCCCGAAATACACAAAAAAAAGACCACTAACAAACGCCGCCCCCGGGTATTTATCTTGTCTCGTCTGGATAGAGATCCTGCCGCTGGCAGCGCCCAATTTTACCCCCTCCCTATTTGAAGAGCTATTAACAACTATTAATTCTAATGAGGCTCTGCTTTTTTAATATATTTCGCCATCAAAATTTGACTTTTAAGCGGATTTTGATTACTCTCTTAAGAGATGCTAGTAATATGGTAGTTTTCTAAACCATTAAAAACAGGAGGTTTTTATGAGCGACAGTGTTTATAAGGTTATAGAAATTATCGGTACAAGCAGTAATTCGTGGGAAGATGCAGCTAAGCAAGCTATTGCCAGGGCATCCAAATCCTTGGAGGAACTCAGGATTGCCGAAGTCGTTGAACAAGATATGAAAATTGAAGAGGGGGTAATTGTTGCTTATCGGACAAAATTAAGGATATCATTCAGATTTAATGATTAGTGATATACTTGGATTCAAGGTACCCTTATGTTTTTGCCAGTAAAAGCGTTCCAGATAATATTGGGACGCTTTTTTATTTGGGTAGACCCGGATCAGGTCCGGGATTTATGGTGAGGATCTTCTGTATGCTGCACATCTTTGTCGATGCTGATGCCTGTCCGGTCAAACCGGAGGTGTACCGCGTTGCAAACCGATATCATCTTGATGTCACATTGGTGGCCAACTCTTGGATGAGAACCCCGAATGAACGATCTGTTGCCCTCGAAGTTGTCGGGGACAAATTAGATGCGGCCGATGATTGGATTGTCGACCATGTGCAACCTTGTGACATCGTGGTCACCGCTGACATTCTACTTGCGAATCGTTGCTTGAAGAAGGGGGCCCGGGTTATTGGTTCAACTGGAAAACTGTTTACGGAAAACAACATCGGTGAGGCTGTCGCAACTCGAGATTTGCTGGCCGAACTTCGGGGCGCCGGAGAAATCACTGGCGGGCCTCCACCGCAAACTAAGCGTGATCGATCACGCTTTCTGCATCAGTTTGACGAGGTCATTCAAGCAATCCGCCGTCAGCATCCATGCAACTCAACGTGACAAATCGCTACTTATAGGTGAGTCGTCAAGGTGCAGGTCTGAAAAACTGATTCGCCTTTGGCGAAGCGGGATTTTTAGAAGTAAAAGCAGACCAAAAAAAGGTTCAAACAGACTCAGTTGATATTTCTAATTTACCTGCTGGCGGGCCTGGTTGACGATTTCCTGGTACTCCGGTTCGCTGAAGCCCAGTCTCTGTAAGGTTGCATCCAGGGGTATGCCGTTGGCGTCAAAGCCTTTTTCTGCATAGACTGTATCGGTTAGTATCTCATACTCTTGCCGGCGATGATTTTGCAGGGTCAAAAGCAGTTCGCTATCGTCTTGTCCGTTTATTTTAATATCGGTGTTTTCTTTGAGGTAGTTGATATAGTACTCCCGGCGTGAAGTGAATTCGTCGGCAAAAACCGGAGCCATGGCTCGCAACGGGATACGGTCGTGAACGCGGGTGCCGAAACCCTGCCGCAGGTTGATGAGTTTGTGCAGGAGGTAGCAACGTTCGGATTCAGCCAAGAGATCATCAAGGTTTTTTTCAGTTCCCAGGGTCGAGTTGACGAGTTCAAGATAGCAGTTAACTGTGGGCAGGTTTTTGGCCGGATCAGCCGTCTTGGCGGCATCTGGGTGGCGTACATCGATCCATGGTAGTTTGCAGAGCCCGACGATATTAAACCAGGTGCGAAAGAGAGGGAACCACTTCAAGGCGGAGGCTTTCTGGGCGAAGGTCGGCATTTCGTTTTTGATCTGGTCGAGAGCGATCAGCCACGATTCATCGTGTTGCGGACCTTTCAAGGCAAAACCGTATCCGCCCTGTTGGGCCAGGGACTCCTTAGTGATATACATGGAGAACTCCAAGCCTTTACACTCCATGCCGAAAAGTTCCAGTTCTTGCATGATCTTTTCTTTGTTGTTGCCGTTACGGGCTGCGGCTCGTTCACTGATCCAGCCTTTCATGTGTCGGATCCCGCGTCCGATTTCGTAGGTAAAGCCATTTTTGCCGTTTGCCATTGCGTGGAGTAGGGTAAAGATGGTCTCCTTGTCATTCCATTTTAATTCAAGACCACCGGTATCGTCCTTGGTCAGATGACCCTTTTCATAGGCCTCGATGAGAAAGGCGATAACCACGCCGGTACTGATCGTATCCAGGGTATATTCATCACAATACCAGGCATACTCCATGATTGCCGGGATCTCAAAGATACCTAAATTGGTAATTGCCGCGGCTGTCTCATATTCAGGTCCGTCAACCGGTACGGTACGGCCGTTGTAAGGGCCGGTGGTCAGGGTGTAAGCCTCACAGCCTTTGGTGCAGGAGAGGGTGCAGCCGGCAAAGCAACCGTCCGGATGTTTCTGGTCAAAGACCTCCTCCTCAAAAATTTTGCCTGAAACCATCTTCTGTCGTTCATCACGGCCGAATTTATAGTTGTTGATCGGCAAAATGTCATGGTTGTTCATCATGTCGAGCAGGCTCGTGGTACCTTGCTGGGCGAGGCGCAGTTCGTTGGGATCGACGTCACGGATAACCTTGCGTAAATCCGCACCCGCCGTTCGCACCCGCTGTTTGTCGGCCGCTTGGTTGCAATTGCCCCCGCGAAGATTACTTTTTACGACAATTCCCCATAAGCCTTTATTCCGCATAACAGTTCCCATGCCGCCGCGGCCGGCCTGTTTAGCCCGGCAGCGTTTTCGATGGGGATCGTAGTAGACACTGTTGATACATCCGAAAAAGGTATTTTTGCTGCCGAGCCCGGCATTTACAAAGGCGATCGAAGAGGGTTTACTCTCGCCGCGCCACTCTTCTAGCAAACTCTCGGCTTCGAGTAGAGTACTGTCGGTTTTCGGTGCCTCTTTGAGGCTTATCATGCGCTTTTCAGCATCAATGAAAATGATGACATCATTGTTTGATTTGCCGGTTACGGAGATCGCGTCAAAACCGGCATTCTTGACCAGCGGGAAGAAGTAGCCACCCACGTTGGAGTCACAAAAAGTCCCGGTCAAAGGTGAGATTGAACCGATAATGAACTTTCCGGTTCCGGCAAAGCTGCTTTCTCCGCAAAAAGGTCCTCCGGCAAAGGCCAGGACATTTTCAGAGCTGTTATAACGGGTTGCGGCTGTGGTCTTGTCGTAGACTAGTTTCAGGCAATAGCCCCGACCGCCGATAAACATTTCCTTGGTTGTTTTGGGGATATTTTTAACAGCCATTGTCCGGTCACTTAAATTAACTTCCAGAAGGCGATCGGTATAGCCTTTGTCGATTTTTACTTTACGGTAACTGATTGAAGCGAGGGTCATCTTCTAATTCCTTAAAAATTGAGTGGAATAGCCAATTGTTCAGGCTGGGTCAGTAGCACGACTTTTGAATAATGTCTATAATTGATTCTCTAATAGGGGATTCTGGATGATGATTAGATATTGTCAATGACATTTCAAGTTTAGGGCTTTTATGGTGTTTCTCAAGAGTATATTCCCGCTATCGCTCAGGGTGCAAATTTGCCTTTTTGGTTTCGGCTTGTCTGGATTAGGGGTTGGTGAATTCCGGGAAAAGTTCTTTTAAGGCGTGGCTGGCAGAGGTTCTCATGCGCCGGGTAAAGAGGGTGGAGATGGCCGTCTCTTCGGGGTTGATTTCAATCGTTTCAGCCCCATTGTCAATCGCGATCTGGGGCATCTGGGCGGCCGGATAGACAACTGCCGAGGTGCCGATACAGAGGAAGAGGTCACATTGCTGTAAAGCATTGAGTGCTGCCTTGATGGTCGCTTCTCGTAAAGGGTCACCAAACCAGACGATATCCGGGCGCCACCAGGAGTTGGTGCCACACTTTCTTTGTTTGATGGTGGTCTCAAAATTTTCTACGATGTTACCGTTTTCCGGACAGTGTAAACGCCAGATGCTGCCGTGTAGTTCGATAATATTTTGAGCCCCGGCACGCTGATGCAGGCCGTCGATGTTCTGCGTGATGATCGTTGTGTGGGGATGTTGTTGCTGAACCCTGGCGATGATTTTGTGAGCGGCATTGGGAGCACAGTTTTTGATCATGGCTCGGCGTTTGTCATGAAAATCCCAGACCTTTTCCGGATCCCTTGCGAAAGCCTCTTGACAGGCGTACTCCTGGTAGTTGTAATTTTCCCAGACGCCGCCTTGGCCCCTGTAGGTTGGAATCCCGCTCTCGACTGAAAGCCCGGCCCCAGTAAAAAAGACGATATGCTGAAAATTTTTCATCTTCTATCCCTTAACTATTTCTTCGTAAGACTTTTTTCATGACCTTTTCTCCGGTGCTGTCGCCAGCTCAGCGTCAGACTGGCCAGAGCCATTCCCCAAGCCGGAATTCTCAAATACCAGTAAGTTCGGATCCCTAAGAGATGGCTTTCCGGCCGCCAGAGACGTATCGTAATCGCCAGAAAGAGGAGAAAGAAAGTGCTCGCCGCTAAAGTTGAGGTGAGTCGTCGTCGTCTTGCTGCTAGCCAGGCAAAACCCAGAAAGTGAACGGCAAAAACGAACAACATGAATTTCAAGAACCAGTCAGGCATGGTCAGTGGTCAGTCGTTATTGACGACATCAAAGTTGTAAAAATATTTTACAGGCGACTATCGCCCCGATAACTCCAGCGAGGTCGGCGAGAAGACCGGCGGTCAGGGTGTGGCGTACTTTTTTAATCTGCACGGCGCCGAAATAGACAGCCATAACATAAAAGGTGGTTTCAGTGGAGCCTTGCAGGGTTGAGACCAGGTATCCGGTGTAACTGTCCGGGCCGATCGCCGGATTGTTGATGGTTGCAGCCAGAATGCCGTAGGCTCCGGAACCTGACAGAGGGCGTAAAAGTGCCATCGGCAGGGCTTCGGCCGGCATTCCCAGGGCTGCCGTATAATGGCCGATACTGTTAGCCACGATTTCCAAGACGCCGCTGCCGCGGAGCATGCCGATGGCGATCATGATCGCCACCAGATAGGGAATAATTTTGATCGCCACCTGAAAACCGTCTTTGGCGCCGTTGACAAAAGCTTCATAGACCGGGACCCGGCGCCAGATGCCGAAACTGAGCAGGGCGATCATCAGACCGGGAACAATCCAGCCGGAGATATTCTGACCGTAGATAACCATCAGGGGAATCAGGGCTATGAGACCTCCCAGTACGGTTAGGGACTTCCACCAAGAGAGGTCATGGCTGTCAGGTATTGAAGGTGATTTCGGTTTGTTTATGGGTTGGTTCGGAGTTTTTCGGTGGCTCAGTCGGGCCAGGAGCTTGGCGCAAAAGATTGCGGTGGCGGTTGAAAAAAGGGTGGCGCAGAGGGTTGTCGGAAGGATGCCGGCGGCATTGGTTGAGCCGGCGGCGGCTCTTAAGGCGATAACCCCGGTTGGCAGTAAAGTGACGCTGGAGGTGTTGATAGCCAGAAAGAGGGCCATCGCATTGGTTGCCGTACCCGGTTCCGGGTTTAAGGTTTCGAGTTCCTGCATCGCCTTGATTCCGAAAGGTGTGGCCGCATTGCCGAGGCCCAGTAGATTGGCGGCCATATTCATAACCATTGCACCCATGGCCGGATGATCAGCCGGAACTTCGGGGAAAAGGCGAATTAGAAGGGGGCGGATCCCGCGGGCCGCAAGTTTTAAGAGACCGCCCTCTTCAGCAACTTTCATAAGTCCGAGAAAAAGCGCCATGACCCCAACCAGGCCGAGGGCCAGTTGAACCGCGTCTCCGGCCGTGCTGATGATGGTTGCAGTCAGCGCCGTCAATGGTTCTTGAACCCCGGCTACGGGCACCCAGGTGAGCTGACGCCAGCCTGCGACCAGAAATGAAATCAGGATAAAGAGATAGAAGAGGAGATTCAAACTCTGATACTGTTATACCCGGTTTTCCTGAACCAGGCGGGCAAAATGGGTAAAAGAGCGATCAAAGGTTTTTTCCGCGTCATTCGGAAAACAACAGCCGGGAAGCTGGCGGTTTTTCAGGTGGTAGCGCAGGCAGTCACAACATATTCCTTTGCGTGAACAGGGTTCATAACTACAGTTGCAGTTTTCAAGGTTAACGGTTTGTTTGCACTCCATAAAAAGCGGTCTCCTTAGAAGTCAGGGTCTGGAAAAGATCTTTCAAGATTGCATAATGGTCAGGAAAAATCAAGGAAGTTGTGATTGAGCGGGTCAGGTAGCCATGATTTTGTCGATGGTTTTTGTCGGTTCCTGCAAATGAAACGGCTTAGCCATGGCGGTCCAGAAACCGTATTTTTCAAGATACCCATAGTTCATTATTCTTTTATTAACTTATCTGGTTAAGATCATGATCACGGATAAGTGTCAATCCTTATTTTTATATACAACCCTCAAGGTTACTACTTTCATGGCGGTGATTTTTATGTTATAGCATGCCCATGACTATCTTTCATAAAAGTGATTTTCTGGTTCTGGGCAGCGGCATTGCCGGGCTCTTTTTTGCGTTGCAGATGGCCGATTCCGGACTGGTTCATGTTATCACCAAGAAAAAAGAGACCGATACCAACACCAATCTGGCCCAAGGTGGGATCGCGGCGGTGCTTGACGCGGCCGACTCTTTTGCCGGGCATGTTGAGGATACGATGCGGGCCGGGGCCGGGCTTGGTCATCGCGAGGTGATTGATCTGGTGGTCCGAAAGGGGCCGGAAGCTCTTAAAGAGTTGATCTCTTTGGGGGTTTCTTTCAGCCGTAATCCTGATTCTGCAACTGGTTACGATCTTGCCCGTGAAGGGGGCCACTCCCGTCGGCGGATTCTGCATGCGGCCGATTGGACCGGGCGCGAGATTGAAGAGGTGTTGGTGGCTCGTTGTCGAGAGCATAAAAATATTGTGCTTTGGGAAGATATGGCGGCCATCGACCTCCTGACTGCCCATAAATGGCTTGGTGCCGGCTCCCGGGAGGATTACTGCTGGGGGACTTATGCGTTCGATCGGGCCAGTGGCCAGGTTCATGCCTTTGTTGCGGGATCGACCCTTTTGGCTAGTGGTGGGGCCGGTAAGGTTTATCTCTATACGACCAACCCTGATATCGCGACTGGAGATGGGGTTGCCATGGCGCAACGGGCCGGGGCTAAGATCGCCAATATGGAGTTTTTTCAATTCCACCCGACCTGTCTTTACCATCCATCGGTTAAAAACTTCCTTATTTCGGAAGCCGTGCGTGGCGAAGGGGCGATTCTGAAACTTAAAGATGGCTCTCTTTTTATGGACTCCTATGATGAGCGTAAAGAGCTCGCGCCTCGTGATATCGTTGCCCGGGCGATCGATTTTGAGATGAAATCGGGTGGTGATGACCATGTTTTCCTGGATATCAGTTTTAAACCGGAAGAGTTTATTCGGAATCGTTTTCCCCTGATCTATTCCACCTGTCTTAAGCTCGGGATCGATATCACCAAAGAGCCGATTCCCGTGGTTCCTGCGGCCCACTATCTTTGTGGAGGGGTGCAGGTTGACCAGCGGGGGCGAACCTCACTGGCGGGTCTTTATGCCTCTGGTGAGGTTGCTTGTACCGGTCTGCACGGGGCCAATCGCCTAGCCAGCAACTCACTTTTGGAAGCGGTGGTTTACAGCTCTTTAGCAGCCGCCGATATAAAAAAAGAACATTCTCGAAAATCGTTAAAACTGCCCCAATTTCCGGATTGGCGCTATACTCATAAAAATGATCCGGATGAGAAGGTGGTGATTACCCAGAATTGGGACGAGATCCGGCGCTTCATGTGGAACTATGTTGGGATTGTACGCTCCCGTAAACGTCTTTTAAGGGCTAAACGACGTATCGACTTCCTAGCCAACGAATTGCATGAGTTTTATTGGGATCAGGCCCTCTCAGTTGATCTTTTAGAGCTGCGGAATATTGCCGTAGTTGCCGATTTGATCATTACCTCGGCCCTCTATCGCAAGGAGAGTCGGGGGCTGCACTACAATATCAACTACCCTGAACTTGATGATGACAATTGGCTGATTGATACGGTGCTTGAGAGCGGGCAGTGTTACAGTCAGAAGATTTAATAGCGACTTTTTATTGTGTAATTATTCAGGCGTCTTTCGCGAATTGTTTCGGTGCGGGGACCTTGTTCCAGGCCGGGCTTAAGCCCGAGCCGGGCAGAGTTGTGTCCTCACGCTAAGCAGCGCGAAGCAAAGTTTGCAACGGCTTTTTTATCTTTAAGAGTTAACCAGGCTCAGTCAATGAAGTTCAATTAAGCTATGAATGACATAAAGATAAATTATTGTTCATTGGTCGATATCGATTTTGAGGATCGGACTTTCCCTTTCTCTTATGGGTTGCTGCCGGCCCGTCTGGAGAGCTCGATCGCAAATGTTGGTCTTTTGCAGCCTCCGTTATTGGTCGCCGGGGACCAGGGATTCAAGATTGTCTGCGGGCGGCGGCGCCTTGAGGCCGTCAGGAAATTAACTGCGGGAGCCGAAAAAATTTCTTTCTATCTGGTCGAAAACCGCAATTTTAAGGAACTTTTTCGGCGGGCTCTCTGGGAGAATCTGGCGCTGCGCGAGTTTAATCTGGTGGAGACGGCAGATATCTATGTTGCGGCCTTAGAGATTTTTGCTGCAGATGAGATTGAAAAAGAGATTATGCAGGCCTTAAAACTTCCGGTTAGGCCGCGTTTCAGGCAGCGCTGTCAGGCGATTGTCGGATTTACTCGGAAATTACGTGATTTACTGGCGGTTGGCAGTATTGATGCGGAAACGGTTGACCTTCTCAGGGAGTGGTCAACAGATGAGAGGGCTGCTTTGACAGACCTGATTGAAGAAACCGGGTTACGGCGTAATAAATTACGCGAAGTTGTCGGTCGCCTGGATGATTTGGCTCGTCGTGATGAAGTCTCTCCGCGCGAATTTTTGTCTGCGGCTCGAAAAGCCGTTCTTGGTGAAGATGGTGGTCTTGATGTCGAATTGTTGCGCGGCCATCTCAAAGCCTTGCTCTATCCCCATCTGACTGCGGCTTATCGTGAGTTTGCGGTCCTCCAGGAAAAACTTTTCTGGCCCGCCGATTTGCGTCTCGAACCGCCGCCCGATTTCGAGGGTGGTGATTATCGTTTGAGTTTTACCTTCACAGATTCTAAAGAGTGGGAAAAAATTTGTGGCAAGCTTAATGCGATTGCCTTGGAAGATATAAATGAGCTCTGTCGACGTGGATAAATATTCCCGTTCTCTTTTTCGGCCAACGACGGTGTTGGTTGAAGATGAGGCTGTGGACTATCCTTTTGCGAAGTCGATTCTGGGCCGTCTGCCCAACGCTGAAATCGTTGTCATTAAACGTCCGACCAGTGAAAATCTTACTCGTTTAAGTCGTCAGTTCAGTTCTCGTACAACCCTGCTTCTCGCTCTTCATCGTGGGCGTTTCCTGAAAGCCTGTCCCGGAACAGCTGAGAGTTATCGCTGCTGTCTCTACCAGATCCTCCATCTTGGTTTGGGTTGTAATATCGGTTGCAGCTATTGCGTGCTTCAGGGTTATCTCAATAATCCTTTCATTACCCAGTTTGTCAATCTTGACGCCGCCTTTGCCGAACTTGAGCGTGAACTTGAGCGTCCGGGAGTCTTTTACCGTATCGGTACGGGGGAGTTTACCGATAGTCTTTTCATGGATCCCCTGACCGGACTGGCGCCCCGGCTCCTCGATTATTTCGGGCGTTCTAAAAATGCCGTACTGGAGCTCAAAACCAAGAGTGTCGCAATTGCCAGCCTGCTCGATTATCCGGGTGAGATCGGTGAGACGATTGTCTCTTGGAGTCTTAATGCACCTCGGGTATGCGAAAAAGAGGAGGGGCATGCCGCCACGATTGAGGAGCGCTTGACGGCCGCCGCTTTATGTCGTCAGCGCGGCTATCGTATCGGGCTCCATTTTGATCCGCTTCTCTATTTTAACGGTTGGCAGGATGAGTACCGGCAGACCGTAGCTGCTATCTTTACTCATCTTAAAGGGGATGATATTATCTGGATCTCGATTGGCGCTTTTCGTTTCATGCCGCAGGTCAAAGAGGTACTTAAGGCCAATCATCCACAGACTAATATAACCGCCGGTGAATTCATTCGTGGAATTGATGGCAAACAGCGCTATTTCAGTGCCGTTCGGCGCCAACTCTACCGTTTTCTGGTGACTGAAATCAGGCGCTATGCAGCGGACGTTTTTATCTATTTTTGTATGGAGGATCAATACCTCTGGCAGGACACCTTTGGTTTTGCCCCGGTCGACAATCAGGAGTTAAGCGATTGGCTCAATAGGTGTTGTTATCGTTTTTCTAGACGTAAAACCCCAGAGGCCACCGGCCCAAAATAAAACTGAAAAACTTTGGGTCGGTGGTCTCTGGGGTTTATCATTGAAATATTTACAGCCAAAATTTTAGAACCTGTTTAGTTCCGACAACGTCGGTTAAGGACTTTTTAAATGTTTTCACACCTTGCCCTGATTACCGCTTTGCGGCATGAATTGCAGCCTCTGCTGGCCTCCGGTAACTGGCGTCAAGAAAAGCTTGCCGGGCGGAACTTTTACCACCGCAGTTTAGCGGGTAAAGAGGTCATCGCCACGACCTGTGGTCTCGGTAAGGTTATGGCGGCAGCCACCACCCAGATGTTGATCGACCGTTTTGAAGCCGATCTGGTCTTTAATTTCGGTTCTTGCGGGGCCCTTGATCCGGGTCTTGACATCGGTGATTTGGTGCTCGCTTCACAGGTGATTGAATACGATTTTACGAGCGAACACAAAGCTGTACCGATGACCGATTGTGATGTCTTATTGTTGTCCGAACTGCGTCGCTGTTTTCCCGGTCTTAAAATTGGTCCATTGGCTTCCGCCGATCGAAACGCCGATACCGTCGAGATAAGAGAGGCCCTCTTTTCCCGATATCAGGCCATCGCTGCCGACTGGGAAGGTGCTTCAATTGTCCGGGTGGCCCGGAGAATGGGGATTCCAGCCCTGGTTTTACGAGGGGTTACCGATATCGGCGACGATGATCTGATAACTGAATATGAGAGCAACTACCAGACGGTTTTACCGCAGGTCGCAAAAACTGCGGAGCTGATGACAACTTTTCTGGCTGAATTAAAAAACGTTTAAAGTAATCTAAAAAAGGTGAATTTTATGCAATTTATTGATCTTAAAGCGCAGTATCGTGCCTATCAGGTGGAGATTGATACTGCTATCAAAGAGGTGACCGCATCGGCTCAGTTTATTAATGGCCCCCAAGTTCAGGATCTCGAAATGGCCTTGGCCGATTTTGTTGGTGTTGAACACGCGGTTGCCTGTGCCTCGGGAACCGATGCCCTGCAGCTGGCCCTGATGGTTTTAGGGATTGGTCCCGGTGATGAGGTAATCACCACTCCCTTTACTTTTATAGCTACCGCCGAGACTATTGTTCTGGCCGGAGCCCGGCCGGTTTTTATCGATATCAAAGAGGATACTTACAATCTTGACCCGGCTTTGTTGGAAGCTGCGATTACCGGGTCTACTAAAGCCATTATCGCGGTCGATCTCTACGGTCATCCAGCAGCTTATGAAAAGATTGAAAAAGTGGCTGTAAAACATGGCTTGAAACTTATTGAAGATGCGGCTCAATCGTTGGGCGCCGCTCGCCTGGGGCGCAATTGTGGCAGTTTCGGCGATATCGCCGAAACCTCATTTTTCCCCGCCAAACCCTTAGGCTGTTATGGTGACGGCGGCATGCTTTTTACGGCTGATGCGGAAGTTGCCGAAAGCTTACGTTGTCTCCGAAATCATGGCCAGAGAAAGCGTTATTATCATGAGCGGATCGGATTTAACAGCCGTCTCGATACGTTGCAGGCAGCTATTCTGCAGACAAAATTGGCTCATTTCCCCGATGAGATAAGCCTGCGTATTCAGGTGGCAGCCCGTTATAATTCGGCCTTGGCCGACCATTTTATAATTCCTCAGGTGGCCGATGGTTGTGTTTCGGTTTTTGCCCAATATTCGCTGCGTTCACAAAAACGGGATCAGGTTATTGCGGGCCTCCAGGAAGCCGGGATTCCGGTGGCGATTCACTATCCTGTACCCCTGCATCTGCAGCCGGCTTTTGCGGAGTTGGGTTATAGTGTTGGTGATTTCCCGGTCGCCGAAAAAATCGCAACCGAGATTTTTTCTCTACCTATGCACCCCTTTTTGATCGAGGAAGATCAGCAATTAATTATTTCTACACTACTTAAGGCTGTTTAGTTCAAACGATCGTATCAATATACTCTTGTAAAGCGACCTGCTGCGCCGGGTGTTCCATGGTAATATTGGCCATCCAGTTAAAATGCGGTGCAGTCCATGGAGTTCTGCCCGAATAAATGAGATTATGCCTGAGCAGGAAGGCGCCAAGTTGTTGTTAATTTTTTCGTAATATCTGATTTTACCATTTCGTTCTTCATCGACGATTGCAATTGAGATGAAATTTTTGTGGACATCAAACCGATATATTTTACTATACTCATCAGACCTACCTCCTTGGTTTTGGCTCTGAGGCGAGCCGTTTTATGGGTTTTTGCCTTAACCCACGCTTGCAAGAATGGTAGGTCTTTTTTACTTAAAGTGTCAAATCATAATATCTGAACTGAAAGATGAATATTCCTGATTATAATACCTGCTGTGAACTCCTTGAGCGCTTTGAGGTGCCTGAACATATTATTAATCACAGCCGTCAGGTGGCGATTATCAGTCTCTGTCTTAGAGAGGGCTTGGCTTTACGGGGAATTGATTTTGACCGGGAGCTTCTCTTAAGTGCCGGGTTGTTGCACGATATTGCCAAAATGGCCTCGATTAAGAATGGTCGTGATCATGCTGAGCTCGGGGCTCAGTGGCTTGACCTTGAAGGTTATTCGGAGATTGGCGAAATTGTTCGTAATCATGTTCGGCTTGAAACAAATCTTGCCGGACCCATAGTCGCCAAGGAAATTATTTATTATGCTGACAAACGAGTCCGCCATGTTGAGATTGTTTCGGTTGCGGAACGTCTCACTGATCTAAGAGAGCGTTATGGGGTGAATTCATCCTCTCTGGTCAAGTTGTCGGATCTCGAAAATCTGACTTTGGCCGTTGAGAAAAAGATTTTCAGCTGTCTTGATTTCCCTCCTGAAAATATTTTGATACGTTGTCGTGGTAAAAACTTATTGACATAACCGGTTTGAAGCAATATATACCCTCCTCGGCCCCGCGACCAAGGTTTTCTTGATGGCGCTAAAATTGCGTCTATTGTCGTTCAGATGTCTATAAAACTTCGTAAAAGGGATATAAGATTTTAATATAACAGTGGAAGAAGGGATTTAGATGGAAATCAAGGTAATCGACAATGATGTCGAAAAGGCGATTAAAATTCTCAAGAACAAACTCAATAAATCGGGTCTGTTTCGGGAGCTGAAAAAGAGACGGCACTACGAGAAACCGAGTGTCCGCAAAAAAAAGAAACATGCTGAAGCTTTAAAACGGCAGGCCAAGAAGAGACGTTTTGGGATGCGCTAAGCAAGGCTCATAAAAATAAGTTTAAAAAGCCCCTTTACGGTTAACCGTAAAGGGGCTTTTTTTTGTGGGTCAAGTACGGTCCTTGCGATTGGTTTTTGCCGG
>CAZUXG010000014.1:0-29461 GCA_964623985.1 uncultured Thermodesulfobacteriota bacterium
GGCCGGTGGGCGGGCGGCAGTGGTTATCAAGAACACATTCCTCTCCAACTCGGACAACGCCTCCAAAGCCCTGCGCCAAGAGCTGCTGGAAAGCTGCAACCTGCATACAGTGCTCGATTGTCCCGGCGGCACCTTCCTTGGTGCTGGGGTCAAGACTGTAGTGCTCTTCTTCGAGAAGGGCGCACCCACGCGCAAGACCTGGTATTACCAGCTCGATCCAGGACGCAACATGGGCAAGACCAATTCGCTAAATGATACTGACCTGAAAGAATTTGTCGAGCTGCAGGCCAGCTTCACCGATTCGGATAAGTCGTGGTCGGTGGAGGTTAAGAAGATCGATCAGGCCAGTTTTGATCTGTCGGTGAAGAACCCGAACAAGGCGGAAGAAGCTGCGCTGCGCGATCCGCAGGTGATTCTGGATGAAATTGCGGCCCTGGATGCGGAGAGTACGAAGATTCTGGCCGGTATTCGGGGTATGGTGTGATGATTAATTGGCAAACTGCTACTGTTGGTGACATTGCCACGGTTGGCGCTGGGAACCCTGCACCGCAAAAGAAAGAATTTTTTGATTCTGGGATATATCCTTTCGTCCGCACCTCTGACGTTGGGAAAATTCGTATTGGTTCAATTGATAGCGCGGCAGATAAACTGAACGATAAAGGCATTGCAAAGCTAAAATTATTCCCTGCAGGGACAATACTTTTCCCGAAAAGTGGGGCTTCAACATTTTTGAATCATAGGGTGCGTTTAGATCGTGATGCTTACGTTTCAAGTCATTTGGCGACAATAAAAGCTAATCCAAAACTGGCTCTCGATGGCTACCTTCATTACTACCTAACCACCATTAAAGCCCAGGATTTAATACAAGACCATAAATATCCATCGCTCAAAATAAGCGACATAAAAAATATCTCTGTCTCCCTCCCACCCCTCCCCGAACAAAAGCGCATTGTCGCCATTCTAGATGAAGCCTTTGCGGGAATCGATGCGGCGGTCACCAATACCGAGAAGAACCTCGCCAATGCCCGTGAGCTCTTTGAAAGCTATCTGAATGCCGTTTTCACCCAGAAGGGTGAGGGGTGGGAGGAGAAGACTTTGGGGGATTATTCGGCTTCAATTTCAACAGGCCCTTTTGGTTCTCTGCTGCACAAATCTGATTACGTATCTACAGGCGTTCCACTAGTCAACCCGATCAATATTGACGGCAGAAATATTGTACCGAACAACTCAAAATTGATTGATGAAGAGACGAAGAAAAGGCTACAGAATTATATTCTACATCAAGGAGATATTGTAATTGCTCGTCGAGGAGAAATAGGGCGCTGTGCTGTAATTGACTGTGAGCAGGATGGCTGGATCTGTGGAACCGGTTGCTTTTTCATGCGACCTCTCCCGTCAGTGAATCCACATTTCTTGGCACATCTCATCCGTTCCCAAGAATATCGAGAAAAGCTTGAGCATGCAGCAACTGGCGCTACGATGAAAAATCTGAGCAACAAAACGCTTTCAAACCTACTTGTTGCGATTCCGAGCATTGAGAGGCAGACCGAAATCCTTGCTAATTTTGACGGACTTGCATCTGAAACACAGCGTCTTGAAATCATCTACCAGCAAAAGCTCAAAGCCCTCACCGAGCTTAAACAATCCATCCTGCAAAAAGCCTTTGCCGGGGAGCTCACTTCCCTACCCGAAAAAACACTTGCGGAGGCCGTGGCATGAATACGGAACGCGATATCGATCTGGTCCATGACCTGCTCGCCCGACCTGCGGAAACATCCTGGCTGGAATTTAAGCGAGACAACATTAATCCCAAAATGATTGGCGTGCGCTGCTCGGCCCTGTCCAATTCCGCTCGGGTTGACGGCAAGGATTGCGCCTATATGCTGTGGGGAATTGATGACGAGAGCCACGATATTGTCGGAACCACATTCGATCCCGACACAGAAAAAGTTGGCAATCAACCGTTACAACTGTGGATGGCTCAGAAACTGTCGCCAAGTATCGCTTTTGTTTTTCGAGTGGTGCTTTGTCCCGAAGGACGCGTAGTCCTGTTGGAACTGCCTGCTGCCACATCTGCTCCCGTCGCGTTTGAAGGCATCCCTTATATCCGTATCGGCAGCGCAACCCCGAAACTTACAGATTTCCCGGAACGCTATCAGAAACTGATCGAGGCTATGCAACCCTACACTTGGGAACATGGCATTGCCAGACAGTACACATCAGGTGATGAGGTTCTTTCCCTGCTCGATTATACACAATATTTCCGCCTGACCGAGCAACCGCTGCCGGATAACCGCAGCAGCATCTTTGAACGACTGGCAGCAGACCGGCTCATCCAACGTGACGTTGGTGAAAAATGGTCGATAACCAACCTTGGTGCAATCCTGTTTGCTGCTGACATGGACAAGTTTGACCCGTCATTGTCGCGCAAAGCCGTTCGTTTTATTGCCTACAACGGCACAACCAGGGCCGCTCCCGTAACCCACAGGCACGATGGCAAACTGGGCTATGCCTCCGGCTTTGAAAGACTGGTTAACTATATCAACAACCTGCTTCCCCGCAACGAACATATCGGCGAAGCGCTACGAGAAGAGCACCCCCTATTTCCTGAACTGGCTATCCGCGAACTGGTTGCCAACGCTCTGATCCATCAAGACATGACGATACGCGGAGCCGGGCCACAAATAGAACTCTTCAAAAATCGCATCGAGATAACCAACCCCGGCCGTCCATTGGTTCAGGTTGATCGCATGATAGATTTGCCTCCCAGATCTCGAAATGAAACACTTGCCGCCTTGATGCGACGTATGAGAATGTGCGAAGAACAGGGAAGCGGACTGGATAAGGTTATCACTCTGGTCGAAGTATTTCAACTTCCGCCACCACTGTTTCGTGAAGAGGATTTCTCCACCCAGGTGATCCTCTATGGCCCACGAAAATTGGCAAAGATGTCTACTGACGAGCGTATTCGTGCCTGCTACCACCATGCGATTCTTAAATTTTTGAGTGGGGACCGGATGAAAAATGCAAGTCTGTGCGAACGTTTCGGGATAGATAAGAAAAATGCGGCCCAGGCAAGCACGATCCTCAACAAGACTCTTGATGCCGGGCTTATAAAAGTTGCCGACCCAGAGCATCCTCGAGCTGGATATATTCCGATCTGGGCATAATATTTCTTGATCGTGTTTTGATTAATGGCCCGTCTTGATATTAGCTTGAGATATGTTTTCCTTTCTTTTCAATGAGTTAAGAACGTTACCATGGAACAAAATTTCTTGATTGGGTTTTGAATCCGACCTATTTAGCAGACTTAACCTGTCTTTTAATAAGGTACACCTCTATGAACGAAGCCGAAACCAGAGCCGAATTGATCGACCCCGCCTTAAAAGATGCAGGCTGGGGTGTTGTTGATGGCAGTCGTATCCGTCGTGAGGTTATCACGCTGGGACGGTTACAGGGTGCGGGCAAACGCTCGAAGCAGGAAATTGCCGACTATGTCCTGACCTTTCACGGCCAGAAACTGGCTGTAATTGAAGCAAAAAGAAAAGACCTCCCTGACACCGAAGGGGTAGCCCAAGCCAAAAGATACGCCAAAAAGCTCCAGACCAGGTTCACCTATTCAACCAACGGCATCGGGATCTACCAGATCGACATGGAGACCGGTGACGAAAGGTACATTTCCCAATACCCCAGCCCGGATGATCTCTGGGCCATGACCTATGCCGAAGAGCATGAATGGCGCAACCGTTTTACGGAGGTTCCCTTTGAGGATAAGAGCGGCCAGTGGCAGGCGCGTTACTACCAGCATAACGCCATCGACAAAACCCTGGAAGCGCTGATTGCGGGGAAAGCTCGCATTCTGCTGACCCTGGCAACGGGTACCGGCAAAACCGCCATTGCCTTCCAGATCGTCTGGAAGCTGTTTCACAGCCGCTGGACGTTGGGCCGGGACGGTAAAAGGCGTCCACGCATCCTCTTTCTTGCCGATCGCAACATTCTGGCCGATCAGGCCTACAACGCCTTCTCCGCCTTTCCCGAAGATGCGATGGTACGCATCGACCCCGAAATCATCCGTAAAAAAGGACGCGTACCTAAAAATGGAAGTATCTTCTTCACCATCTTTCAAACCTTTATGACCGGTCGAGATGAAGCAGGCAACCCGGCTCCCAGCTTCGGCGATTATCCGCCCGATTTTTTCGATTTCATCATTATCGATGAGTGTCATCGGGGCGGAGCTAACAACGAGAGCAACTGGCGGGAGATTATGGACTATTTTTCTCCTGCGGTTCAGTTGGGTCTGACCGCGACTCCGAAAAGAAAGAACAATGTCGACACCTACAGCTATTTCGGCGAACCGGTCTATGTCTACTCGCTCAAGGAGGGGATCAACGACGGCTATCTAACACCCTTCAAAGTCAGACAAATTGTCACTACTCTGGATGATTACGTTTACACTTCGGATGATAAGATCATCGAAGGGGAGATTGAGGAAGGCAAGCTCTACGGTGAAGATGATTTCAACAAGATTATTGAAATCAGAGAGCGCGAAGCCTACCGGGTCAAGCTCTTTATGGAAATGATCGACCAAAACCAGAAAACACTGGTCTTCTGCGCCACCCAGGATCACGCCGCTGCGGTGCGTGACTTGATCAATCAGATAAAGGTCGGCACCAATCCCAATTATTGCGTGCGGGTTACAGCCCGAGACGGCAAAGAAGGCGAGCGCTGGCTGAGAACCTTTCAGGACAACGAAAAGACCATCCCCACGATCCTGACCACCTCACAGAAGCTCTCAACTGGTGTCGATGCCCGCAACATCCGCAATATCGTTCTGATGCGCCCGATAAAGCAGATGATCGAGTTCAAACAGATCATCGGTCGCGGCACCCGGCTATTTGACGACAAAGACTACTTCACCATCTACGACTTTGTGGAAGCCTATAAGCACTTCAACGATGAAGAATGGGATGGCGAACCGCAGGAACCGGAACCCTGTAAAAAGTGCGGCAACCATCCCTGCACCTGTACCCGTGAAACCGAACCCTGCAAAGTCTGTGGCAACACACCCTGCACTTGCCCCTGTCCGACCTGCGGACAACACCCCTGCATTTGCGCGCCTAAACCCTGTGAAATCTGCGGTGAATATCCTTGCGCATGCAAGAAAAACGTCAAGGTCAAAATCAAACTGGCCGACGGCAAAGAGCGCACCATCCAGCACATTGCCGCGACCTCTTTCTGGGACCCCGACGGCAAACCGATGTCGGCGCGGGAATTTGTTGAGAAACTTTATGGCGAGCTGCCACACCTGTTTGAAAATGAAGATGAACTCCGGGCTCTCTGGAGCCAACCTGGAACCCGAAGAAAACTGCTTGATGGATTGGCTGAAAAAGGCTTCGGCGAGGAGCAACTGACTGAAGCCCGAAAATTGATTGATGCCGAAGAAAGCGATGTCTTCGATGTCCTGGCCTATATAGCATTCACCCTGCCACCAATCAGCCGCGAGGAGCGCGTAGAAGCTCACAGAGAAGAGATCTTAACCGGCCACGAAGAGAAACAACAGGCCTTCCTGGAGTTCGTCCTCGGCGAGTACATAAGAGAAGGCGTCGAAGAGCTCGACCCAGCCAAGCTCCCGGGCCTACTAGAGCTCAAATACGGTAACACCTACGAAGCCACAGAACAACTCGGTAACGTCTCCATGATAAGAGAAACCTTTGTCGGATTTCAGGGGTATCTCTATGCGCACCCGGAAGAAAAACGCTAACACCCCCAATGTACCTCAAAACAAGAAAGCCCGGCAATTATCACCGGGTTTTTTGTTTTTTGAGCTTATTCGCTGAACATCTTAACTTTGGACAAATTGACAAAAATAAAACCTTGCCACTACCAATATTAATGATCTCCATATTCATTTTCAGGAAGAAGGAATCCAACGCCCGGCTTTGCGGCGTGCCGTAGCGAAGCGTAGACACGTCTGACAACAGCCGTTTGTTATATGCTATTCCGCTTCCCCACGCTCGCCCAATTCTAAATAAATAAGTATGGCCAAAGGTAATAAACCTATTCCATAGACCAGAACCAGAGCAATAGACACCAAATAGATAAAAATCTTTTGCCCTTTGGGCATTTTCTTGTACCAGTTTTTCATTGTTTCTCCTTAGTGTTTTGATTAAAAATCACATAACTGTGTACTTATCTAATTTTGAAAATTACTTCATTGTTGAAAGTACACTGGTTCCCATCGTATTCCCCAATTTTTAAAAATTGCCCTTTATTGCAATGTTGTAAATCTTTGTTTGAATATTCAGCTGGTGCGAATACATCCTCATCTGAAATCCAATAAATGACTCTCCCACCTTCATCCTTGATAGTATTTCCATCAAACTTTCCGATTTTCTTCCCCTGGGAATCTACAACTGTCTTCACTGATAAAACTCCTATCTTGATGGCAAATAACGACTAACAGCACTTGCAGTGCCGAAATGTACAAGAAAACAACGGGCGGCTATTCACTGTCAAGTGTATGTTTTTGTTCGGCGATTTCTTGCCGATAAATTTGTTGTTTTTCTTTCTTGACAAAAGCAATCGTGACCCTATTGCTTCTTTCACGCTCAACCCACCTAACACACCAATGTTATCCCCCCGCCGCCTCTGTCAAAAGGGGTAGGAACATAGTCACCTTTTTTAAACATTGCTGCAACAATTCTTTTCTTAGTTTTTGCTTGGTCAATCAAAAATGTGGCGTTATCATTATTGATATCAAGATGAGCTTCCTTGTGCATCTCGTGATATACGCCAGTGAATAAGGAAGGCTGATCTAGAATCAAAACTAAAGATTTTCTAAATCTTTCTTGTACTTCGGGAACGTCAGAAACTGACATTAATAAACGATCAACGTCACTGAGTTGCAGCTTATGACCGCCCAGGATCTCAGCCGCTGCAACAATATATACTAGGCTTTTATTACATATTGTAAATCTGATGTTTTCTTTTTCCAGAGTTAAAAGTTGGGGACCTATAAATAGTTTTGTCATTTTTATAGTTTCGGCTAAGTTGCTTTGCTTACCTCCAAACAATCTTTTAAATAATCCCATCTATTCTCACCACTTTTTTGATATTTAGTTGTTTGTAAGGCTTGTTGCCCAACTTACAAGAGGAATGTTAAACAAGTCGATAAAGAACTTGAAGTCGAAAAATTGCAGACTGAAAAGTGTCCAGTTTATTGATTCGTTCGGCGATTTTTGCCGGTCACTTTGTTGAGAGGGGAGGGAATTAGATAGTTTCTTTCACCGGTAAGTCAACAAATTAACAACGTCCCCTTTTTTTCTTTCTTTTTACTATTGCCTTAAGTGAATTAATTTTCGTGTACGACTATTCGTGCAAACTCTGGGTATAGTTTTCCTGAAGCATCACAAAAGCACCCTTTAATTTTTTCTTTGCACTCAGAAAATGTCATATCAATTGGTTGTTGTTGATCAATAAGATGAATGACAATGGTACCTTCAACGACTTTGATGTTTAATGCATCGCTGTCAAGAACACTTTCAACGGAATCTCGTGCACAGTAAATAGCACTTTCAAATTTTTCGACTGAAGAGTCAGGCGATTTAATCAATTCAAATACATACATGATAATTTATTCCTAATTGCACAGGGGGACAGAGCAATCATAAAATGTTTGAAAACCGTTTGTCCATTCCACAGCAACTCTTCTCTGGCTTTGAAAATATGTTAATAATTAGCTTCTACCTTCCATAGATACCACCACCATGTTCTCCAATATTACTTTCTAACTCACGGGTAGGATTTACATCAATACTATCTCTTAATTGAGCAGCTGGATCCACACCGTATTTTACTCTGTCAGATGGGCTATTCAAGTCATATTGGTAGTTGTTCCCAAACGAACTTTCGTAACCTTGTTTTTGTTCACTGTTACTATTATTATTGCTATTGCTATATGAACTATCGTAACTCTGTTTTTGTTCGCTATTACCATGTAGTTGAAGAGCTTTTGACGAGTCATGATCAGTTCCTGAATCTGGCGGCTTAATGTTAAGAAGGTGACTTACCTTTTTGAGATTAATTGGGGTTTACTCTTGAAAGAAATAAATTTAAAAATTGTCACAGCTACCTCACTCAATATCTAACTCAGCCGTTTTCCCCATAAACTTATCAAAAAGACCTTCAAAGCTATTTTCAAGTCCAGCAACACCCACAAGCTTATCTGCGAGTACATTTACATCTTCTTGGTGGCGGACACTGGAAATATATTGTTCTTCACTGTGACCGGCAAGATAAGGCACATTGCCAAATCTTTGTTGGATAATTTCATCGTGGACATTAAAATTAGAGCGCACAAGTTTTAAAAATGCGACCTCATTGTTGTCAATTCTCTCATCTGCCTGGATGATGCGCAAAATCACTTCCAACACCAACAACTCTTGCATTGGTGACAATTCGGCCTTTTTCAGTTGATTGAAAAAATCACCCAGAAACAATCGGCCATCACTCTTTACAGATTGAATCATACCATCCAAAAAACCACTTACTTCGAGACCCTTAAAATACTGAGCATGGTTAACCATTTTGTGTAATTCCACAATCTCTCTATCGTCAATATCACCATCACAGGCGATTGAGCAGATAACCGTTTCCAACAATAACTTCTGAAATTCTTTTTGCTCCATCAGTCAAAACTCCTCGCATCTTTAAACTTTTCGTATATTTTGAGTTGGCGTCGTGAAAGGGATGGTTGATGCTCTTTAATAACCCCTTCAAGGTGTTCTTGTCTTACAGGGCCACGCTCCTTCAGTGCCTGGCGAGCTGCTTCATTGACCAAAAATGTGATATCACTGGCAACATAGTTTTCAGTTATTTCAGCCAATTTTTCCAGATTTACATCTTCAAGCGGCCGACCGGCTAGATGAAGATCAAACATCTTTTTCCTGGCAACAGTATCTGGTGGAGCCAGATAGAATAGTTTATCAAGCCGCCCGGTGCGGAGAATTGCAGAATCTATTTTATCCGGTCGATTTGTTGCGGCCATCAAAAATACGTTATCTTTGCCACATTCTGTCATCTGGGCTAAAAACTCATTTACTTCCGATGAATAGTTATGCTGCAAATCACCATCTCGACTGGGCATTAAAGCATCTACCTCATCAATAAAGATAAGGCTTGGGGCATGCTTTCTGGCTTTTTCAAATAGTTCCTTGATCTTCTCTTGTGTCCCATGAATATAGGTGCTGGCAACATCTGAGGGCTTGATAGAGAGGAAAGTAAACCCAACCTCTTCCGCAAACTTCTCGGCGATAAACGTTTTACCACACCCTGGTGGCCCGTAGAGCAGCATCCCGTTAGGAATAGATAACCGATACTGAGCATACAACTCCTTCTCCTGAAGCGGCAAGATCACATCGTGATACAAAAGCTCTTTTAACTCATCCATCCCGGCAATCTGGTCAAATCCTTGCCCCGTAATACGAACACTATACATCCTGTTTTCATTGCCGGTATCTGGCCCATTTATAGTAGGCGATGCTGATGATGACGGAGATGGAGAAGTTTTAGTTAACGGCGAGAATAATACTCTGAGATCTTTAAGAAATTCTCCTGCATTCAAATAGCGATCTTCAATACTCAACGCCAGTGATTTAATCAGCGACGTCTCAAGTATAGCCGGGAAGTTTTCATGGTAATCTGAAAGGCTGGGCACAGCTTTTTTGCGAGCAACGTTGACAGCTGTGATAAAATCTTCAGGATCATCAGAATCCGCGATCTCCTCAAAACCGTAATCCCAGGGATAAACCCCTGAGATCATTCTATAGAAGACAATCCCGGCTGAGAACACATCACTGGCGGGAAGATGAACATCCCAGAAACATTCAGGTGCCATGTAGACTAATTTACCGGCACCTCCGGCAAGTTTTTGGGTGTAGTCTGAAAATTGCGCCAGACCGAAGTCAGAAAGCATGGCTCTCGGTTTTTCACTTTCATACGAGAGCAGAATATTATCCGGGCTGATATCTCGGTGAACAATTGGCGGATCATTTGCGTGAACCTTTGCCAGGCCGGAGAGAATTTCCTGCATGATAGATAATGCCACCGGCAGCGGCAAGGCGATTTTACGTGCCAATAACTGGGCCAGCGTCTCGCCGGAGACAAAGCCCATAGTGATAAAATAGTGCTCCCTTTTGTCCCGTAAAAAGGAGTTTGTTTCAAATACCCGAACAATATTGGGATGGGTCAACTGAGAGAGTATCTTCGCCTCTTTGGTCAGTGTCTCAATATCTGCCTGAGCCACATAATCATCCTTAAAAACCTTCAATACCTGGAGTCCCAGGTATTTGTGCTTTACCCTGTAGACTTCACCAAAAGCCCCCTGTCCAACCTGACATTGAACCTCATACGTCTCATTTATCGTATCATTTTTCTTCAGTAGATAGGTCATTAGCTCATAATGATTGCACCCTTTTTGACAGGGTGATTATTGACGCAATGGATCAATATTTCAATAGACTCAGGTCTGCATCCCCAATTGGTTCTGATTTATCCGGCATCAGTTCAAACAACGAGCGCACGATCTCTTCCAGTTTGTCTTTGGTTGGCGCTGTTGCCATAATCTTTTTCCCTTCATCAACAAGTCTGCGGGCCGCGGCTCGGTTATGCCACTCGTAGATATCGAAATTTTGATCAAAGCTGTCTATGAAATTGGCCCAGAAACCTATATCTTCCTTAACCATATGGTAATCTAGAGACCGAAGTGCCTCCGTCATGAGACGGGCCTGCTTGGTGTCCGTTGCCTGCTTTATCGCCTCCGCCTGCTGCCGCATCTGTTCGATTGCCTGGGCGAATTTTTCATCTCCATACCGTTTCTGGGTCTGGGTCACCTGTGTAAATGCGTTATTAAGCTCCGCTTCCGCCGTGGGCCATTGGTTTTGATCACTGAGTTTATCAATTTCTTTGATGAGTTTACCGATTCTTCCGGCAACCTCATCTTTACGGTCACGATCATTTCTGCCTTGATCAAGATGTTTGCTGATCTCGGCCAGCTTCGCTTCAAATTTTTCGATGACGTCACTGTCCAGATTGTCGTCCTCACTAAAAAGTAATGACAGGGAATGTCGGGTGTTTTCAATATCCCCCTCCAGTTTTTCAATCGGAATTGCCGTTTGTCTTCTGTATGGTAGTTCCTTGTCAACCGACTCGTCAATGTAAGGGAAATAGCAGGACAGCTTTATAAGCCGTGAAGCATCCAATTCCAGTGTTATTTCAACCTCACTATCTTTCGGGAGAAATTGCGGCATATCTTCCCCCGTAATTGAAACTGTGTTAATCCATTCATTTGGCAGGGCTCGGGAAAATGGCTCCTCGGCATCATAGATCCTGATTTCAAAAAGATCCTCCTTGTTGCCCGGTCTTAAATCGGTTTGTGTGCGGAAGGTCTCCTTGCCTTTAGCCGGGAGCGGTGTATTTTTTTTGAGTCCGGGAAATGGCACAATTAGCGCCTTGGAATGATCCGTAACAAAGGCTTCTGCACATACATTCATCGGCAATGTCGCATTGGCAACTTTCATCCCCTGAATAATCGTAAACGAAGCAGGTTCACACGGATAGATTGCCCCTTGATCATCAAAGAGGGTGACCGTAAACCCATTAGCTTTGCCGGGAAGCAATACTATTTCGACAAGCTCGACATCATCTACAATTTCAATCCTTCCGGATGACCACCCCTTATCCTTGCGGCTGATCTCGGCAAGAACTGTCTTCGGAACTTCTCCATCGGTTTTAGACCGCTCTATTTTAAGTCCTAGTCTCTCTTCGGTCTCAACTGTGGTCTCTGGATATTTGAGTTTGAGCTGAATCTTGGCTTTGTCTCTTATCTGCAAACCCTCCGGGATATCACGGGTCGAGGCGAACAGGGCCGCCCCTTTCGTCACCGCAGTCATCGGATCAATACTAATATCGATCTTGTCGGTTAATTGTTCACGCAACATTTTTCGCATAGTCTCCAGTAAAGTCGGCCCTCCGACCAGAATAACAGTATGTAAATCATTGCCGAACAAATTGTTTCTTTCTAACAGTTTATGACAAATATCTATGGCCCGCTGGAAAATCGGCTGTACTACCCTTTCAAAGTCTTCAAGAAAGATTGTGATATCAAGCTCCAACTCTTCGCCATCACCGTCCTCACCTAGATCCTCTTTATAATATTTGACTTCCTGCTTCCCATTGGCAAATTCGATTTTTATCTCTTCTGCCGGTCGTTTCAGAGCTTCCTGAAGCAATTCACGACCTTTTTCATCTGCGAGAATCTTTTCTAAATCATACTCATTTTCAAGATGGGGGATCAGAATTTCATCAACAATTTTGTAATCGATATTTTTCCCGCCCAGATGGTTATCCCCGGAAGTATCGTGCACTTTAATGATGCCCTCTTCAACCCGCATCAAGGCCACGTCAAATGTCCCGCCGCCAAAGTCGAAAACCAGCCAGAACCCATCAGCATTTTGTGCTGACAGCCCAAAAGCGATAGAGGCGGCAATTGGCTCCTGGAGGAGCTCACAATACTGAAATCCTGCCAGCTCCGCTGCTTTTTTAGTCGCTGCGACCTGATTCTGTTGAAACATGGCCGGCACGGTTACAACTACCGCTGCGACCTCGTCATCATCACGGACATAGCTTTTCAGCTTTTTTAAAACCTCGGCCGAGAGCTCCTCAGATGAGAACTCCCGCACCATACGTGAACTTTTATAAGGTTCATCACTCCCCATAGTTCGCTTAAATTCAATATAGGCATTTTTCTCTTCTGGATATTCACCGGTTCTTGTATGTTTTAGAAAAGAAGTTTCGACCTCTTTTCTAAACGAGTTTAAAGCTTTTTCACCAACACTACAGGTCTTTTTTGAAAAAGCTACACATGAAGGGGTAGTATCCATCTGTTTGTCATCGCTTTTGATAATCCGATTTTCACCCTCATCCATTCTTGCAATAGCAGAGTTGGTCGTACCCAAGTCAATACCATAGTCTATTTTTGTCCGCGCCATTATTCTCCTCCAGTAAGCACTTCTATCTCGGCATATTGAACAGCAATACCATTAAAATTTATCTGGGGTTTTATAATTTTACTTATAATATCTTTTCCCGGCTCAACGTCGTCAGATGGAATAAAGCGAGCTTTCACATTCAATCCGTCATCAAAGGGCTGGCCCAGCATATCAACAAGCTCATAGCCCTTCTGATTAAACTCATCCTCCAATCTTTCAAGTGATTTAAACAGAGGCTTTAACCCTTTAGTCCCCTCCGGCAAGGCCTTAAATCGTTGTCGCAACCTGATAATTTCCGCCCCGACTCTAAGCGGTAAGGTATGATCAACCTCAACCTCTGTCGGCGGGGCCGGTGTTGCTGACACGGGCGGGACTTCTTGAACTAGCTTCATCTGGCTCTGCAACAGCTCAACCAATTTGCTATCCAGTTTGACATTTTCTTCTTCCATCTGGGTACGCATCCGTGACAGGTTATCTTCCAGCTGGTCACTGCTGCTTGCGAGTTTTTTACGCACAATCATTCCGAGTGCGATTCCCAGAACACCCAACAAAGCCACCAGACCAAGCCAATAGCCCAGCTGTTTAACTTTGTCGCCCAGACCCTGCCCGAGAGTATCAAGCTGAGCTTTGGTCTCCGAAACCCCCGACTTTACACTCTCAACCCGCCCCGTAAATTCTACCTGGCTGGCCTTGAGTGTCTCTTCCAGCAAACCGATTCTTTCAGACTGCTGTTTAAGCAAAATACCCTGATTTTTTTTATGTTCATCAAGCGCACTCTGCAAAACCTTGATTGCCGTTGCTTGCTGTTTAATCAGCATATTTTGTTGTTTATCCTTGAAGTTCAACTCAGAAAGTTTTTTCCTGAGTCTCTTGATCGACTGCTCTGCTTTTATCAACTTTTCCTGGAGCCTCTCAGCCGACTGTGACAGATTTTTCTGGGACTCTACCAAAACATTAATCTCGGATAACAACTCAGACTTTGTGACTCTCTCAGAGTTTTCCAGCGCCACTATTTGCTTCTGCTGTTCTTCCGATGAACTCTTCAAACTGGCAATTTCTTGCCGCGAGGTCGCAACTATCTCTAGCAGCATGATTATATTATCTTGCGGCACTTCCTCCAGGGGATTTATAGCTTGCTCAGCACAAAGTGTTGTTGCGCTCAAAATAATTAACATCAACAAGGTAATATATTTCACATCAACCTCCTTACAACCCTATCAAGCACACACCGGATACTTCGATGAACAAACCTGAAACGACCAAAGCGATTTACAAAGCCTGGTGACAGCCTATAATAGATTTTGATTAAAAAACGCCCCGGCCCCACTTGACTCAGCACATCATCCCTGAAACGTCTCAATACAAGAACCTGAGGAGCGTCATAATCTCCATAAACCATCGTCGCAATATAACAACCACTCTTTTGGGATTGTTTCGTCAAGTTGCTAAGTTCTTGATTTGCCAGGTTACCAAGTAGGATTTTGAAATTATTATTGAAACGCTCCCTGAGATCCGGTTCCATGGCAAAAGTTTTTACGGTTTTTAATATGTCAAGAACATCTGCTGGCTTGTGGATCTCATTGGCGTACACAATGCACATACCCATAGCATTGCTGGCTACAGCATTACTAAGGCTTAAGTATGTTTCATCTTCAGCTCCAAGAACCTTTCCTATTTCCTCTAATGGTACTTTGCAATCGTTCACAAAACTCTTTGCGCTCTGTAAAAATTGCCCGTAATGATTTTTGGATATGTACTCGGTATCTGGCAGGCCATTTATCTGGCTAACAATAAAATCAATACTATCACCAATTTTTCCCATCCTCTCTCTTTCCGACTTTCCCTCAACCCATTCACCAATAACTTCAATCCCCTCATCAATTCGCTTCTTAGTGTTCACCGCCGTTGCAAGGCGACTTGCATATTTAGCTATCTCTAGAGTGTCTTCGCCGGGATCGATACCGTTTTCATTCTCGCGATGATAGTTGAAATACGCAATCCCACAGGCTTCAATTGCAGTTGCTAATTTGTCGGCATAACTCTGATATGTGTAGTCATCTACTCCTAATATTTCTTGCAATGATGCAATCGCTTTCTTAGTCGAATCGCAAAGCGTTTTGGCGGCAAGGTTAGCTTTTTTCGGTGAGTCTTTTTTGTGACGTTCAGACAAAGCAATAGCATCGTCAATTGCCTGCATGTCTTTGGCCGTAAACCGATTAGCTACTCGCCGTCTAACCTTATCCGGAAAATTTGAAAAGTTTGGAATAAGCTGACGCAACGAAGTTTGATAAACTCTGTTATTATTAAATCTAGACTCTATGGTTTTTATGATCTCATCAACAAATGACTCGACAACCTTATCCTCATCAAAGATAAACTGTTTTCCGACAATAAGTTTTGCATATTCGGACAAGAAGCCAGCGTTCATGACCTTCCCGGCCCACGTGATACCATCTGAAAAAAAATCAACATGAAGAATCCCATTTTTGCGACCGTTGCGGGCCAGTGCCATATAGAGAAGGGAGAGATTTTTTTCACTTGAAAAGGTGGATGCTCCGTTACCACCGTATTTAAAGGCCTCCTGATAGAGAAGAGAGAGGCTTTTTTCACTAGCACTAGAATCGGACTGTTTTTTTAGCAGTTTCATCGCCGTATCGATCTTTGCTTCTTTAAGTTCATCAAAGGCGAGTTCATCACCAATGTTGCCCTCCCAGAACCAGAACAGCGAATAGAAAAACCGGCTTTCCATAGTTTCGATCTGGTTTGCAGCGTCTTTAACCGCGTCTATTGTGCGTTCAACCGGCGAAAGAAAAGGGTAGTCTGTTTCGTAACACACAGTTTTTCCCATTTCTGCATACAGTTCCAAATCAGAAACTCTCTTGGTAATTTCTCTCGTAGAAGCTGATACAGGTAAGCCAAGAACTCTAAATGGATTATTGTGAATTACTTCCATGGTGATTTCCTGATAAATATAGTCGTCAACAAATTAAGCTCAGGGTGAAATTTGCGCCTCTACCTCACGATAAGCTACTCTAATATTTTTAATCTGGCAGAAATGATAGTGACAGGTTGTTGCTGTGCAAAACCGAAACAGGTCGAACTACCGAAAAAAGCTTCAATACAGGAGATATCAACTACCAATCTCAACTTTCTAACCAACCTGTAAAATCAACCTTCATCGTAAAAACGCTAATCCATACACCAAACGAAAAGATTCAGTCAACCTCAAAACACAAGTAACAATACCATAGGGAAAAAGCCCGACGTTTAACCGCCAGGCTTTTTCCTAAATATGCGATCTGTTTATTATCAAAAAACAGACTGCATCAGTAGAAAATAAAAACCAGATCAAACACTCCTTATCAGCTCTCGGCTATTGCGCAATATCTCCATCAGACACTTGCGCTGTTCTGTATGACCTCGGCTTCTCATCCCGTGCTTAAAGGCATTCCGGTTGCCTATAGGCGCGCCGGTTGATTTACCGCCATGCAGTTTGCATCGACCGGTACCAACATGCTCAGTACCCCATCCGGCTTTTTGTTGACATGGGGTGCCTGCTCTTGTTTTAGCCCCACAACGCGGATAACCGTCATGGGGTTGTTCGTCACTTTTTTTCAGCATCCCGTCCCCCTCCCTGATTGTTTACTGAACCGATAATCGCCTGTCCGCCATCGTTAATATTAACATGCTCGACCACCATCTTCTGCTGACCACCCCGGCGATATTTAGCAAGCGACTCCAGTTGAGAGGTGTACGTACGCATGAACCGGTCGGCAAAGCGTAGATGTAATTCACGATGGTCAATAAACTTCGCCGATTCCGCTTGTCGTAAGCAGCTCATCACTTGATCTTGACATGTAACCATTTGCGTGACCAGCAGACCTTCAAAGGCGTCTCGGGGTTGCAACTCCAGCATCAAAGCAGATGTGTCTTTCAGGATAGTTGTGACTTCATGCCTGGTTTTTGGATTTTTGATCAACGCTATCTGATTTAACAGTGTGGCACTTGCCCCGGGGTTCACCATCCCAGTTGTTTTATTAAGAGCCATCTGCCGCTCCAAAGAAGATTCACCATTTTCACCGTTCAAACCCGTCATAGAAACTGTATTGTCGGCCCCCTTTTCCCCCTCAAAGTTAATCGGCTCAGGCCGCTTATCGTTTTTCACCAGATACTCAGCAATCTGATCCTTTTGCAAATCGGTAAGCTTGACCGGAACTGCAGCCTGGTTTTTAGCTTTAGTTTTAGTTTTGGCCTTTCCCATATTATACTCCTTATTATTTCCCTTCCCGATAAACTCCAACATACCTGCCTGCTCTCTGGCAATCTTCAAGCAATGCCCCGTACAACTTTTCACCACCGATCCGTTCCCCAAACGAAATACTTTTAATTTCCGCTATTATCAGCGACTTATTCGTCCTCAAGAAAATGCGGTCGTCCTCAGTTAAAGGTTTACCGTCTTTCCGGCGCGCCTGGAAGTCGTTAAAAAACAATATCGGCTCCAGTCCGCACTGCCAGCACTGTTTAAGAGTCGATGTATTAAACATCAAAGCGACTCAAGATGTATTAAACATCAAAGCGACTCAAAGAGATTATCAGACCCCGTCGGGGCCAAGGAAATCTCTTCCTTTTTTTCGTCGCCGCTTAACGAATTAAACGAATTTAACGAATTAAATAGGTCGACAGGAGGTTCAGGCAGATTTAATTCGTTTTTTTCGTTAATTTCGTAAGGATTTTCCACAAAACAATAAACGTTTGTCGGCGCACCACGCTTGCCGGAAACTTTCTCGCAGACCACCTGGCCGGAAGCCAGCAATTCAGATAAAGCAGTTTCCAAACGCTTCTTCGACCGGTTATTATTGAAAAGAGCATATAGGTCTTTCCCGGTCAGATCTTGCTCCATCAAAGCTTCCAGGATGGTCTGCGCGGTACCATCCGTTTCCATACCACCAAAGATGTAGTGTGCTGATTTTCGGCAATAATCCCAGACGGCAAGTCCAGCCTCAAGATGTTCCAAGCGGATTATCGACTCACTATCAAGCATGGCATAAAGCATCGCCAACCTGAGAACCTGGGCCTCACCACGATTTGTAATGCAACCCGATAACCCAGGCCGGTCCTGTGTAAGGTCAGCATAATATCTATCTTTCCAGGCTGCGAGTGCGCCGGGGCTTAATTTGATTGAGATATCGCCAATCGACGCCCTCAAGACACTCAAAAGACGCCTTTGCAACTCTTCTAGCTCTATTTCAGGCATCGGCTCAGGAACAGCTACCAGTTTGTTCCGCCGAGACAAACCCCATAGTATTCGGTTGCCAAAACCGTTAAACCCCTCCGAGGCAGGAAGTTTAGTATAAAGCTCGTTAAGAGTGATATGACTGATCCAGCCGACCCTGCTACCGGTAGCACAAATCTTATTGTTCTTGGTTAACGGATCAAGATCTCCGGTATCCCATGCCATCCGGATTATCATCGACAGAGTGTTGCCATCTCGTTTTGTATTTGCCAAGACCCCACCAAACTCTTCATCCAAAACGAACAGCCGCTTGTCTTCTACTCCAGGATCTACCATCATCTCTGTCTGTTCTTTTAGATCCCATTTCATAACTTTGTCCCGTACTGCGTAAATTATCCCTTCCCCACTTGAAAAAGGACCATTGCTTACCCTGGCACTCTCCCAAAACCCGAAATCTGGACAAAGATGGTCGAACGCAAACAGCTTTTGCACCGGTTTTGCCGAGGTGCCTTTTCGACTTTTTCCGCTGCTCCCGACAATAACGGAGGCTAAAACTGGCCTATGCTGCGTATCGCCGACCGCCATGCTTTTCCCGCGCGAACACTCGACTCCGAATCTGACCAGGAACGTTAGCAGAACTGCAGCCGGGTCAGCCTCACTTTTCCGAGTTGCCAGACGGACGAAATCACCAGCAAAGCCACGATAGGCTTTATGATCCATTGTCGGCCAATCCGGAATATCAGGCTCTTTATCCCCAACTTCAGCTCTTGCCCCCCTTGCAATCTCTAATTGATTAACTTTACCCAAATAATATACCTGACCGCCATGAGCAAACGATCGAATAATCGCCTTCCCATCATTACTAAAAAACATAGCCTTACACCGACCGCCGCCATACTCCGGCTCAGCTGGATCGGCCAACGTCTCTCGATTATACTTTTCCGGAGCAGCTAAAACGTCAGCGACCTTAACGCTGCCAGCCTTGTCAAAATAAAGCACGTCATTCTCGTCAAGACTACCGGAAAGTCGCGCACATATAACCTTTTCCGCCGTAGCCCGAGAAAGTTTATGCTCTTCAACAAGCCTGCCAATCTCCGTTACCAGATATATCTCTTTGATCCTATCTGCCTCCAGTTCATACTGAGCCTTGAGTCCGCCGGCAATCGCATCAAAACGCCTCTCCTCAGCACCACTCAGATCCGGCAACGCTGTCAACGTATCAAGGATAACGCCATCTATATATCCTGCAGGTTTAGCCCTTCGAGTCAGGCCGGAATCAAGTACCGGAGGGGCCACAAAGTCGAGTCGTTCCGGCTGAAATACGCTCTCATCGATGGAACTGCGCAACAACATCAACCCTGCACGACTGATTTTAATCTCGCCAAACCCTTTAAGTATCAACCGCTGGAAAAGAACTTCACCCGCTCTTGGTATGTCACGGGCATCACTAACGAGAACATATAGCCTACCAGCATCGGCACTAGTCAGCAATTCCTCATCATTGTAAATTCCGGCAGAACACGAAGGACGCATAATGCGGGCCGCCGATCCAAGTTCTGGACACACTTCAAATAGCACCTTTTCCAGTTCAACCGGGCTCAGACCGCTATCATTATCAAGCATCAAAACACCGGGACCAGCTGGAAACTCGAAGAAATCCCGTGTCCGACAAATAGCATCACCTCCTTCTACGAAATATTTTTGTGCCACAATCAGCACACTATTGCAGGAAGGTATCCCCCAGGACACCGCCTGAGATTGCTCCACTGAATCAAGAAAATCGGGCAACTTATTAAAAGCAATGTCGACTACCTCAACCCGACCAGCTGAAAGCCAACATTCCGACACATCTTTAACCAACCTCCAACCTTCAAGACGCATCCGCTTGGTTAGAAAGCCGCTATCCTTCGTAAATAAAGAAAACTTCACATCTGTCATAGTCATAACCTCCAAAACAATCTGGGGGCCGCAGAGACCAACACAGGTAGAGCAACATGCAGGCGTACCGATAGCGTCCTCCATTTTCATAGGAGGCTGACAGCACTGAAAAAGTGCTAAACAGCAGACACCATCGAACAAAGCCCCAATGCGCTTACCCCCGGTTACCACCTGCGGCCGGGGATTTCTGCTACTGGACTTGTTTTGATCTCAGCCAGTTTTCTAGTTCATGACGGAAAAAACCTGTTGCTCGATCACCGAGCATAACGGGAGCCGGGAATCCGGACTGTCTGCGGAAACGCCATAGGCTTGTTCGACTGACACCAAGCATTCTGGCAGCTTCGGAAGGTCTAATGACTTGCGTTTGTAATTGTTTTGCACCTAAAACTTCTGGCATCTCGATCCTACCTCATCGCCCGTAGGCATAACGCAGGCAAGAAAACCCAAGGTAAAATGTGAGGCAGTAGCAAGATGTTTAAGACAATTATCAGATAATCTGAACAAGTTATCAAATATCCCAAAATACAAAGGCTTGATTGTCTAAGCTCTCATAAAATGAAGGATCCGACATTCCCAGACGTTTAAATAATCACCAAAAACTCTTGACAACAAAACCACAAATGGTCCATAGTGAAAATAATTCACATGTCTTCTACCATGGAAGACCGTGGGACTTCTTGTCCTGCAAAGTTTTTGAAAAGGGTTGGTGTCTGCAAACACTAGCCCTTTTCTTTTTTCGAGCACAAACACAAGATACAGTGCTTGTACAACATCTGTAAACACACAATATTGTGTTTGTGCAACCCTAACGAACGCAATGATACGAACTTATCAAACGTTTGTCAAGAAATAATCAGGCTCTCTACCGCACGAATCGGGCCAACGTTACGACACTGCTAAATTTTCTATAAACAACTGATTTTATTGGATTTTTTTTCGGGCCTTGCCGATAAAAAAGCATGCAATTTCAACAGCTTAGCCGATTCATTGCAAGACCACCGGCAAGCACTTCAAAAAGCCTAACAAAACAGCAAGTTAGACGCCCTCTAGTTTTTTTCTCCCATCAAATAAAATTTTACATGCATTAAAAAAAACACCAGAAAACTGCCCAAAATGACACACAACTAAATATTTGTGGCTCTTTTCGCGGAAACCACGAAAACTTTTTCAGCACATCAACAACCCCAACCAAACCCCTAACATCCAACTAATACTTTTTCAAAAAACTCAAAACGCAAACAACCACACACAAACCTAATGCGAGCAGCTTTTTTATTCTTTGCCCGAGACAAGAAAATTTATTTCCACCAACAAAACCATAACATATATTCAAATATAGCAATAATAGAATAGTACAACAAAAAGTACGACCCAACCCCAAACGCAAGAAAGGCTCGGCTAACAAATGTTAACTAAGCCTTTAATTTTACTGAAGCCGATGCGCAGACTCGAACTGCGGACCTACTGATTACGAATCAGTTGCTCTACCACCTGAGCTACATCGGCACAACAGACTACGGTTTTTTCAATCTCCAATTTTACAGCCATTTAGCGGGATACTTAACATCTTTCCATAACTAACTTTCCAATGGATTACAAGTAAAAGCGGGAAATCCTCTAATTGCTTTTCGTCAAAATTGCAAGCTAAAAGTAGAACCATACCCCGCCATTCATAGCGAAAGGTTGCGACTCAAACTGCATTGGATTTTCTCGATAGTTGACCTGACTAAGTTAGTTTCAAACCATTTGTAAACGGTTCCCCCTAATCCTTGTAAGCCACTCACAAAGAACGCACCCCCCTTCATATTGGTTCCTTTTTCCCAGGCTCTGTGGTAAGGTGTAAAGGGTAATCAAGAATCGTTATTTTTTCTAAAAAAACAGTTGCGTCTTTGTGAAATCAGGAAAATCACCCCCCTCGTCCACCATGACTGATCAAGATATCAGACAGATTGTTTGCCGCCTTCTGGTTGAGTGGGAGAAGCAGCATCAGGCTCTCGACCGGCTTCTGGAAAAGCATCTGGGCAAGACGAAAGTAGAATACAACCAGATCCAAAGAACTCTGGCAACCAATTTAACGGCTGGGGTTGTTCGCTGGCGTTTGCGTCTTGATCACTACATAGACAAACTGCAAAATCGCGATAAAAAGATAAAACCAGACCTGAAAAACATCCTGCGGCTGGCTCTTTTTGAACTTGAGTTCCCTGCTGATCAACCCCGACCCGAATACGCGGTGGTTTCAGAAGCCGTCAACCTGGCAAAGATCATGACTCCCGGCCGGGAAGGCTTTGTCAACGGCATCCTGCGCTCCTACCTGCGCCGCAATGCGGACGAACTGCTGCCCGAGGATAATGACAAACCGGACAACCTGGCCATTCGCCACTCTTTACCAGCCTGGCTGATCAGAAAATGGAATAGTGATTTTGACAAACCTACAGTCCAAAATCTCTGCCTACAGGCCAACCGCTTTACCGGAACCACCTTTCGCGTCAACCGCCTGAAACTCTCTCGAAAGAATTTTTTACAGCGTTTTGCAAGCAACTGTGATAGCGGACTCAAACTGGTGCCGGGACTCTATGCCGAAAATGCTTTCAGCACCGTCCAAGCCGCCCCACTACTCGGCTCAGAATGGTTCAAAAAGGGCTTTTTGAGCGTTCAGGATGAGGGTGGGCAACTTATCGGGGAACTCTTAAACCCCCAACCCGGCGAACTTATCCTGGACGCCTGCGCCGCCCCGGGCGGCAAAACGGCCCACCTTGCCGAACTCAGTGACGAGCGCTGCAAAATTATTGCCGCTGACCGGGAACCTGAACGCCTTAAACGTGTCGAAGAAATGATCAAACGTCTTGGTTTATCCTCAATCAAACCGGTATGTGTCGACCTCTGCAAACCGCTTTCAAAGGATCTACCCCAAGCCTATGATGCCATCCTCGTCGATGCCCCCTGTTCAGGACTCGGAATTATCCGTCGGCGAGCCGACTTACGCTGGCGGAAAAAGCCTGAAGACAGCCACCATCTCGCCACAATTCAATTGCAAATTCTGCAGAATTGTTCTAGATATCTCAAGGTTGGAGGTCGCCTGCTCTATGCCACCTGCACAACCAGTCGGGAAGAGAACCAAGAGGTCGTACAGCAATTTCTCTCTAAAAACCGGAGCTTCCGACAATTGTCAAGAGAAGAAATTAAGCCGGAGCGATTACAAAAGATGCTCAACCCCAAAGGTTTTCTCGAAACCTATTTAATCAAAGAAGCCACAATGGACGGCTTTTTCGCCTCCATCATGACCAGAACCGTCTGAAAAATTAAAAAAGGAATCACCGCTATGCGCATGATCGCCCCATCTATTTTATCTGCCGACTTCAGCCGTCTAGGAGAGGAAATCAGAGCGTTGGACAAAGCCGGAGCCGACCTCATCCATGTTGATGTCATGGATGGCCATTTTGTTCCCAACCTAACAATCGGCCCAGGGGTGGTAAAAGCCCTACGCCCCCACAGCAAGCTCCTTTTTGACGTTCACCTGATGATCTCGGAGCCGGAACGCTATATTGATGACTTTGCCGAAGCCGGGGCTGACATTCTCACCGTCCACCAGGAATCGGGAGCCCATCTCCACCGTTTGATCCAGATGATTAAATCCCACAACATCAAGGCCGGAGTTTCTCTTAACCCGGCAACCCCGGCCGCCATGCTTGAAGATATCATCAGCGAGATCGATCTGGTACTGATCATGACAGTAAACCCCGGCTTTGGTGGCCAACAGATGATCCCGGCCGCCTTAAACAAAATCGCCAGAATAAAAGAATTTTCCAGAAAGCGGGAAAAACCTCTGCTTATCGAGGTTGACGGCGGGATCAAAACCGAAACCATTGCGGCTGCCGAAACTGCCGGAGCCAACATCTTTGTTGCCGGTTCAGCGGTTTTCAGCTCCAATGATTACGAGGCCAACATTCAGGCATTAAAAAAGGCCGGGGCATAAAGAACGCCCGACCTTTTTTAGTGACTTAAGAAACCATCATCAATACTCGATAAAACCCCGCAGTTTGCGGCTCCGGCTGGGGTGGCGTAACTTACGTAGCGCTTTGGCTTCAATCTGACGAATTCGTTCACGGGTAACCTCAAAATCCTGTCCCACCTCTTCCAGAGTGTGGTCACAGCGTTCACCAATCCCGAAACGAAGCCGCAAAACCTTCTCTTCACGTTTCGTCAAACTCCCCAATACGTACTGGGTCTGGCTCGCCAAATCGCCCTTAACAACCGAATCAAGAGGGTTAACCGCCTTCTTATCCTCGATAAAATCACCTAAATGACTATCTTCCTCCTCGCCAATCGGGGTCTCCAAAGAGATCGGCTCCTTGGCGATCTTCAAAACCTTTTTCACCTTGTCAAGAGCGATATCCATACGCACGGAGATCTCTTCCGGAGTCGGCTCACGCCCCAACTCCTGCAAGAGCACCCTTGATGTCCGAATCAGCTTATTGATCGTCTCAATCATGTGAACCGGAATTCGAATAGTACGAGCTTGATCGGCAATCGCCCGGGTTATCGCCTGGCGAATCCACCATGTAGCGTAGGTGCTGAACTTATAACCACGTTGATATTCAAATTTATCGACCGCTTTCATGAGACCGATATTACCCTCCTGAATCAGATCGAGAAATTGGAGTCCGCGATTGGTATATTTTTTGGCGATACTGACAACCAACCGTAAATTTGCCTTAATAAGTTGATTTTTAGCATTTTCGGCCTTACGTTCACCAACCGCAATCTGCTGATCGACCCGTTTCAGATCGGAAAGACTTAAACCGGTATCGTCGCCTATTCTTTTAAGTTTGGCACTCAGATTATCAACCCGAAACCAGAGATCATCAAAACCATCATCATCAAGACCGTATTGTTTAGCAAAGGCTTGGCGCTTTTCGTCATGCTTAGCACACTCTTTACAGATGGTACGCAGCTTGCGCAGACGGGTCTGATAGCGGGCTTCAACCCGGGTAATCATCTGTTCTAAGTTGCGTCCCATATCAACATAGCTTTTAAGGTTGGCGATAATATCTTCAATCACCACCGGCCTAAGTTTGAGGGTGTAAAACTGATTGATAATTTCGCGTTTATTTGTTTTAATCCGCCCCCTTAAAGCACTTCTCTTAACCGATGATCGTAACTCGACGTCGGGGTGTTTAAGCCGATTACGAAGCGCCCGGTTCTCGGCAAAAAGTGTAATAATGGTATCTATCCCACCGATAATCCTCTGCACCAGGCTCTCGTCATCCTGGACGGCCTCATTCTCGGAGGCGATCAGTTCGGCAACCTCCTTATGATCTTCAATATCATCATCACTCTCCGGGGAGGCTTCGTCTTCTTCATCTTCACCTTCATCTTCTTCTTCTTCTAAGGAAACCAACCCACTATCGATATCTTCTTCAATCTCGACCTCTTCCTCAATATCACGGCTGATAGCTTTAACACTAATCTCTTCAGATTTAAGCAAGTCTCCGAGATATTTCATAGTATTAACCGTCAAGACCGATTTCAACAAAGCCTTGACCACCTCTCTTTCACCATCATCAATCTTTTTGGCGATATCAACCTCGCCCTCACGAGTTAACAGGGGCACCGACCCCATCTCCCAAAGATACATACGCACCGGATCGTGGTGCCGCTCGGAAGAGCTCTCGATAGCGGTACCCGGGACGCTCACCTCCGACCCTTCTTTACCCTGTCCACCGCCGACTTCCGACAGTTTTGCAACCTTGTCAACATCTACAACATCAATCCCCATCTCGGCAAAGAGCATCAACATCTCATCGATCTTCTCCGGCGAAACCGCTTCCGGCGGCAAGACATCATTGATCTGGGCATAGGAAAGAAAACCTTTCTCTTTACCCTTAAGGATCAAAGTTTTAATATCATCTGAATTTATTATGGTATCAAAACCCTTAACATTCTTAACCGCTGCGGCTGTAGCACTTGATATCACCGACATTTTCACCTCTTATCCAGAATTTAATTTTCAGACCCGACATGGCCGAAACCAAACAGCTATTTTTATCAATTTTACGACGCCAGCAGTCTTTTTTTTATCTCCATCTTGCGCCGTAAAAGGGCAAACATCTGCTCTTCATCCCGACACTGTGTAAGTTCCCGGTCGAGATTACGGCCCTGCTCAGAGCCTTGACGTTTTCTTAAACTTACAAGGCAGTCGCAAACCATCTTTCGCGCAACCTCGAAATCTTCGGCCGGGGCCGGAAGATGCACGAGCCGGGCATAGAGGGAACCGAGAGAATCGTCTTCTTCACTACCGGAAAGTTGCTCCAGCAGGGCCCCACCGTCACCACCACCGGAACCCTGCGCCAGTTTCCGATACAGCTTACAACAATCCTGGTTTTCCACGAGATCAAGATAATCTTCACCAAACTCATCCTGCAACTGAGGATAGGTCAGGAAGGTTGCCAGAATAATCTCTTCAGGCTGCGATACCGACCGCGATACAGGTTGGGGAGATAAGCCCTTAAAACTACCCGCTTGCGACGGAGCCGAAGACTGATTCCCGCCTCTTGACGGATACTGTTGACGACGCTGACGTACCCGGCGATACTCATCAAGAACAATCTCTTCCGCGAGACGCAGGGTTTCGGACGTTGACCGTAAAGCCATTCCGCGTAACGGATCATCCGGCAAACGCAGGATCATCTCTAAAACTTCCCGCAAAAACTGCAGGCGATCGTTATAGCCATCGAGCCCCGCCCCTTTTTCCTGAAGAAAGAAATCAAAAAGTGAAGTCTGGTGAGCCAGGGCTTGCTGCAGACCCCGATCATCAAGGCCGGAGGCGAGTTGATCCGGATCTTTAACACCATCCGGCAGCAAAACTATATCCGGCATAATCCCGACCGTCATAAAGAGCGGCAGGGAACGAAAAGCCGCGGCCTTTCCGGCCCGATCATTATCGAAAAAAATTGCGACTTTACTTGTATAACGTTTAACTGCCCCAACATTCTCTTCCGAGAGCGCGGTTCCTAAAGTAGCGATAACATTATCAACCCCTCGCAAATAGAGGGATAAAGCATCCATATAACCTTCAACCAGAAAAGCTGAGCCGGATTTGGCAATCGCCGGCCGGGCATGGTGAAGATCATAGAGGAGGCGCCGTTTATTGAAAATTGGGGACTCCGGACTGTTAAGATATTTCGGTTCGCCATCACCCAGTGAACGACCGCCAAAACCGATCACCGAACCACCAACGTCACGAATCGGGAAGATCAAACGATCACGAAATCGGTCATAACGCCGGTTGCTGCCCTCTTTCTGGACCAAAAGTCCGGCGGCCACCGCAACCTTTTCAGCGATCCCCTGCCGCCCCAACTCATCTTTTAGCGCTGACCAGGCATCGGGGGCAAAACCCAGACCAAAGGTTTTCGCCTGAAGCGGATCAATCCCCCGCTGATGGAGATACCGACCAACATTTCCATTAAGATTACCTTGCAGTTGACAGGCAAAAAAATTCTGCGCACAAGCGACTGCATTTTCCAGATTTTCACGCTCAGAACGGGCTTTAGTCTGGGCCTCGACACTCCCCCGGTACTGTTCATAGGGAGAGATATCAATACCGGCCCGGGTCGCTAGACGAACCAGGGTTTCCGGATAAGAGAGATTTTCGATCCTCTTTAAAAAACTGATCACATCACCGCCCACCCCACAACCGAAACAGTGAAAAATGGCTTTCCCCGAATGGACCGTAAAGGAGGGCGTCTTCTCTCCATGAAAAGGGCATAAACCCTTATAGTTAGCGCCGGCTTTGGTCAAGGCCACGTAGTCACCGACGAGTTCGACAATATCGATACGTGAACGCAGGTCACTGACAAACTCAGGGGGGAAAAAATAGGAACTCATAAACGTATCAAGGTCTCAGGTTTGAAATTCAGGGAAGGAAAATCGGCATAAGTAAACTCACCTTTTTGGGTAGCCAGATCGACATTTAAACCGGCCAGCAGGAGATAGGCCGAAACATAATCGGGAAACTTATCCTGTAAGGCGGTCAAGTGCGCCGCAACCGTCTGATCATCACCCCTGACAATCGGCCCGGTCAAGGCCTCGACGGGAGAAACCCGTTCAAGATTTTCAAAACTGCCGCGAATCAGAGGCAGCAGCATCCGGCGGGCGGTATCGGCATCAACCCCGATCCCGGTCATCATGGTGATCGCCATCTCTTCTAAAGCGATAAAGAAGTTTGAGGAAACCACTGCGGCGGCATGATAGAGAACCTTATCAGATGCCGCAAGCCGGATCAGGTTGCCACCTAAAGCCGCAACCAAGGTCTGAGCTACGGGAAAGGCCCGATCATCCCCTTCAAAAGAGAAGTATGATCCGGCCAGAACTTTAACCGCACCCTCAACATCAGCCATACTTTGCAAGGGATGTAAAGAGTAGGTAATCGCATCCCTTGCCGCCAGAGGCTCGAGAACGGCAGAGGTAAGTGAACCACTCAAATGGGCGAAAAAACACCCCGCAACCGCCGTATTTTGAGCAGCTTCAGCCAGACTAATCGCGACTTTTGAAATATAACGATCCTGCACCGCAAGAAAAACCAGCTCGGCACCAGCCACCGTCTCCGCCGGTGTGGAACAAGCCACTATTGAACCATCAATCAACTCTTTTAAGTTGTTGACTTTAGCCGGATTATGATCACAAACGCGAAGACTGTGAAACCCCTGCCTCCATAAAAGAATGGCCAGTGCGGTACCGACTCGACCCAAACCAACGATCGCTAGAGACTTACAACTCTCAGTCATAAACTTTAAAATACAATAGATAAAAAAACAAGAGCCGTCGACAAGGCCGACGGCTTAACTTAACTTAACACATTAATTTTTTGGAGTGATAACGGCAAAAGCTACTCCATAAGTTAATCAGGGTATAAAGATACTAACTACAAACCTCCTATAGGATAGCCAGCGATTGCGCTGATGTCAAGAAGCTGACCGAAATTTTTTAAGATAATATAAAAAAAGAGTACCGACTCAAGTGAATCGGTACTCTTTTTATGCTGGTTAACACCGCCTGACGGCGAACTATCTTTGTCTAAAACCGGAAAGTTAAACCGGCATTGACCAACAGCAGATCGCCACTGGTATCATAAAGATAGGGTTCATCATCACTTAAATCGGTGTACGATGCGTTAAGGTTAAGGGTCAGACGTTCGTTGAAGTCATAAGAACAGCCCAGATAGTATTCGATCTCTTCGATATCGAGA